>JAURCL010000024.1 GCA_030828465.1 Acidimicrobiales bacterium
GCCTCACCACGCGCTGGAGGCGAGTGACCGTTTCCAGATTGTGGTTGAGAACATCGGGTCGCTCAGCGAACAGGCGGGCGAGCGCAGCCGATTCGCCTCCGGCGTCGGAGATGAGCGTCTCGACGGTGGTCAACGGCGCCGCCTCGCGGATCGCTCGGACGCATCGCGCCACATGACCAAGTCCTCCATCCTCGAGGTCATCACGAGCGACCATGGTCAACACCGCGTGGTCGAGCCCCATCCGCGCGACCGCCTCAGCGACGCGGCCGGGTTCGTCCGCCGACGGAGCCTCAGGACGCCGGGTGTCGACCAGACAAAAGCCGCAGGCTCGCGTGCACCGCTCACCGAGGACCATGAACGTGGCGGTGCCCTCCGACCAGCACTCCGAGAGATTCGGGCATCCCGCGTCCTCGCAGACGGTGACGAGATCAAGCGAGCGCAGCGTGCGCCGCAGCGCCAGCACCTCCTCGCCGTGACGCACAACCGGACGAAGCCACTCCGGCTTGCGCGATTCGATGCTGAGGCCGTCCGCGAGGCCAGCCTCATCGGCCCGAACGCTCAGGCGCGACACGGAGCCCGGTCCAGCACCTCGGGAGAAGGGCGCGAGGTCGTCGGCGTTGCGTCTCCAAACGACGTCCTGGCGTTCGATCCGTCCATCACCGAAGTGCCGACCAGCCACCTCCGCGACGGCGTCGACGAGAGCGCGCATCTCGATGTCGAGGCCCTCCTCGCGCAGGCTGGTGACCGGACGGTCGTCGATTCCGCAGGCGATGATGTGACGCCGCAGGAAGTCCATGTCGGTCGAGAGGTTCAGATTGAACCCGTGCATGCTCCGACCGTGGGAGATCCGCACACCCACAGCGGCGATCTTGCGGGGGTTCGATCCGTCCGCCTCGATCCAAACACCCGGGTACCCCTCGAGTCGGCCGGCCTCCAGCCCGAGATAGGCAAGCGCGTCGATCACGACCCCTTCGACCCTGCGCACATGGTCAAGGGATCCCTTGCCGCTCTCCGTCGTGACGATCGGGTAGCCGGTCAGCTGACCGGGGCCGTGATACGTGATGTCGCCTCCACGGTCGACTGGGATGAGCTCGGCGCCAACGTCGGCCGGATCACAGCGGAGGTTGCGGGCGAGATCCGCGTGCCGGCCGTGGGTGAAGACGTGGTCGTGCTCGAGGAGAAGGAGATGCTGGCCTCCCCCGTGAAGGAGCCTCCGCTGCAGGTCGAGGGCCTCTCGGTAGGCGACTCGCCCGAGCCAGCGCACTCGGAGCGGACCGCTCATCTCAGAGTTCCGCCGACCAGTCCCGCGTCTCGAGGATCTGCTTCACGCGCTTCAAGAAGCCCGCCGCGTAGGCACCGTCAAAGGCACGGTGGTCCCAACTCATGGCGAGGTTCCCAACCGGGTGGATCACGATGGCCTCGCCGCCGTCGGCCATGGCAGCCACCACCGGGCGACGAACCACCGCGTCGGTGGAGATGATTCCGACCTGGGGCTGGTTGATGATCGGCATCGTCAGCACCGATCCGGCCGAGCCGTTGTTCGAGATCGTGAACGTGCCGCCCTGGATCTCATCGGGGCTCAGCCTGCGGGCCTTGGCGCGATCGGCGAGATCGCGGATCTCACGGGCGATCGCGCGGAGGCGCTTCGCCTCGGCGCTGCGAACCACCGGGGCGAGAAGTCCCTCGTGATCGAGGTCGACCGCGATACCGAGGTCGACGTAGCCGTGCACCACCAGACGATCACCGTCGACACTCGCGTTCAGGTGCGGGAACTCGGCCAGCGCGTCGACGATCGCGCGGGCGACGAATGGGAGGTAGGTCAACGAGAAGCCCTCGGCCGCGCGGAACTCCGCCTTCGCTGCCGATCGGGTCGTATCTACATTTGAGTAGTCGACCTCGACGACGCTGAAAGCGTGCGGGGAGATGGATTTGCTCTCCACCATGTGACTGCCCGTGAGCTGACGGATCTTGGAGAGCGGTACGACCGTGTCGCGATCACCCGCGAGAATGGCAGCTGGCGATTGCGCGACCGGAGCGGGAGCCGCAGCGGGTGCGGGCGCAGGTGCCGGCGCCGCAGCGGGAGCGGGAGCGGGCGCGGGAGCAGGAGCCGGGGCGCTGGCGTTGCGGCTGTCGAGATGGTCGAGCACGTCCTCTCGAGTGATGCGTCCACCCGGCCCGGTGCCGGTGATCGCGTCAACATCGAGACCGTTCTCGTTGACCAACCGCCTCACGACCGGCGAGAGCAGCCGGCTATCGCGTACCCCCTGGGTTGGGGCCGGTGCAGGCGCGGGGGCCGGTGCAGGCGCAGGCTCAGGAGCGGGCGCGGGGGCCGGTGCAGGCGCGGGCTCAGGAACAGCGTCCACAGCGGGAGCCGGGGCAGCGGCGCCATCACCGACCACGGCCACGACGGCGCCAACCTCGACGGTCTCGCCTTCGGCGACGCGGATCTCCGACAGCACACCGGTCACCGGGGACGGCACCTCCGTGTCCACCTTGTCGGTCGACACCTCGAAGAGCGGCTCGTCGGCGGCGACAGTGTCTCCGACCGACTTGAACCACTGGGTGATCGTTCCCTCGGTCACGGTCTCGCCGAGCTGCGGGAGTGTCACGTCTGCCATGTCGAACCTCTCTGAAATGTGTCGTTCGGGGAACTCAGCCGTTGAAGGAGCGGCCCGTAAGAGAGAGCATTGTCTCTCCGAACAGCTCGCTCAGGCTCGGGTGGGGTTGGATGAACTCGGCGATCTCGTCGACTGTGGCCTCCCAGTTGACCGCCAGATAGCCGCCCGAGAGTTGCTCGGTCACCCAAGGTCCGACCATGTGCACGCCAAGCACCTGACCGGCGGAGCCGTCATCGCGACGCTTCGCGATCACCTTCACCATGCCCTCGGTCTCACCAAGGATCTGAGCGCGACTGTTGAACTTGAACGGGTGCTTGCCGACCACGACATCGAGACCCTGCGCCTTGGCGGCGTCCTCCCCGGGGCCCGCCCAGGCCACCTCGGGATGGCAGTAAATCGCCCAGGGAACGCGGCCATAGTCGACCGGCATCGGTTCCTCGCCGAGCAGATGCTTCACCACCATGACCGCCTCGGCGTACGCGACATGCGCGAGTTGCGGGGTGTCGATCAGGTCGCCGATCGCGTAGACCCCCGGCTCCGCCGTCCGGCAGTACTCGTCGACGACGACGTGACCGCGCTCGCCGACCGCGACTGCGGTGCCCGCGAGACCGAGGGAATCGGCGAACGGGCGTCGCCCGATCGACACGATGACCGCGTCGACCTCCACTGACGAGCCGTCACCGAGATGCACCGATGTTCCGCCCGATCCGTTTGGCGTGTGTCCGGTGACCGTGACTCCGGTTCGGATGTCGATGCCCTTGCGCTCGAAGCTCTTCACGACGACGCGAGCGACGTCGGCATCGAGACCGGGGAGAATCTTCGGCAGGCCTTCGAGCAGCGTCACCGAGGCGCCGAGATCAGCGAACGTGGAGGCGAACTCGCAACCGATGGCGCCACCACCGATGACCGCGATACGCGACGGCACGTGCTCGAGATCGAGCACCTCGTCACTCGTCATGACCGGACCGCCGCGATCGAAACCGGGGATGGTTCGCGGAACTGATCCAGCGGCGAGGATCACATGGGTGCCGCGAACCTGACTCGTGGCGCCGTCGGCGTGAGCCACAGTCACGGTGCGATCCGGCCCGAGGGAGCCCGTTCCCGACAGCACCTCGACCTTCCGGCCCTTGCACATTGCCCCGATACCACCGACCAAACCGGAAACAATCTTGCGCTTGCGCGCCTGGGTGACCTCGAAGCGCACCGAGGGAGAGCCCGCCTCGATACCGAATTCGGCGGCGTGAGCCACGTGCCGATGCACCGCGGCCGTTTCGAGGAAGGCCTTGGCGGGAATGCACCCGCGATTCAGGCAGGTTCCGCCAAGCGCGTCGACCTCGACGAGGGCAACGCTCAAGCCGGCAGAGGCGGCGTAGAGAGCGGCCGAATAGCCCCCCGGGCCGCCACCGATCACGACGAGATCGAAACTCTGAGACATCGGTTTCACGGTACCGCCGATCAGTCGACGACGAGCACCCATCTCCCCTGTTCCTCGCCGCGCTCAAGGAACAAAACCCTCGATCGACCATCGGCGCCCGACACATCGAACGCGACCCCGCACGACGACAGCGCGACCGTCACCGGGCTGCAGGTGTCCTCCACCAACTCCGCCGGACGCCCAGAGGAGATCATCCGGAACGAAGTTCCGCCATCGGGGTCGTCGACACCTCCGACCGTCAGATCGACCGTCAACACACCGGCGTTCTCGGCACCCCCGTTCACCGTCACCGAGAGATCCCCGACGGTCGTCTCGACACCGATGGGCAGTGCCGGTGCGGGGCCGTCATCGACCGCCAGCCGGACGAGGAATGCCACTCCGGCCACCGAGATCGCCACCAGACATCCAAGGGAGAGCAGCAGCAGAGTTCTCGTGCGCATGGTGCGTCCGAGGTTACGGCGCACCGGTACGGTGACGACGTGGCATCGGGCACCCCCCTCGCCGTTGGCGCGCTCCTCACGATCTCCGTCGCCTGCGGACCCGATGCCGCTCTCGAGTCGACCGAGAATCAGGCGGCGAGTCCCGTGAGCGCGGAGGTTGCCGAAGCGGAGTCGCACAACGCGCCGCAGGCGACTCTGAGCCCCTCGCCATCGAACGAGGGCGCGCCACCCACTCAAGAGGCGTTCGTCCCCGAGGTCCGAGACTGGTCGGCCGATCTCGTCGGTGGCGGTCGCATCGACCTCGCCGAGCTCGGCGAGCGCCCGATCCTGCTCTGGTTCTGGGCTCCGTATTGAGTGACCTGCATGCGCGAAGCCCCCTCGGTCGAGGAGGCGAACAGGATCTGGGGTGACGAGATCGACATCGTCGGCGTCGCGTGGTCAGGCGACGAGCGGACCTATCTCGACTTCATCGACGAGGGGGGGCTCACCTTCCCGCAGATCGACGACACCACCGGTGAGGTCTACGGACGCTTCAAGATCCCCTATCAGCCCGCCGCTGTGCTCATCTCCACGGACGGAACCTGGCAGGTAACCCGCGAGGAATTGAACGTCGCCACCATCGGCGACCTCATCCGCTCCTGAGCGCTCTTGTCCACAGGGTGCCGCATCACCGCCCTGCGACCTCCTAGCGTGAGGGTGTGGCCTCCCCCCTGACCATCGCCATTTCCGGCTCCAGCGGTCTCATTGGCACCGCGCTCACCTCCCGACTCCGCGCTGACGGCCACACAGTCGTTCCGATGGTTCGTCGAGCAGCCCGCGAGGGAGAGATCCAGTACGACCCTCGGGCCGCTCAGCTCGAACCCGAGCAGCTCGTCGGGCTCGACGCGGTCATCCACCTAGCCGGCGCCGGCATCGGCGATCGTCGATGGACCTCCGCCTACCGCCGGGAGATCCTGGAGAGCCGAACCCTCTCCACCTCCCTGATCGCCCGCTCGATGGCCGAGGTGGTCAACCGAGGTGGTCCGCGGACATTACTCAGCGGTTCGGCTATCGGCTTCTACGGTGCCACCGACGACGAGGAGTTGAACGAGCGCTCCGGGGCCGGGACGGGTTTCCTCGCCGACGTCTGCCGCGAGTGGGAGGCGGCCACCTCACCCGCCGAGGACGCGGGCATCCGCGTGGCGCACCTGCGGACGGGCATCGTCCTCTCACCTGCGGGGGGCGCCCTCAAAAAGCTCCTCCCCCTCTTCCGCTTCGGACTGGGAGGCCGGATGGGCTCCGGTCGCCAGTGGCAAAGCTGGATCTCGATCGACGACCAAGTTGCCGCAATCGCGTTCCTGTTGAGCGCTGACATCTCGGGACCGGTGAACCTCACAGCACCGACCCCCGTGACGAACGCCGAGTTCACCAAGGTTCTGGCCGACGCGCTCTCGCGGCCAGCACTCCTGCCCATCCCATCGTTCGGCCCTCGGATGCTCCTTGGCCGCGACCTCGCCGACGCGCTGCTGTTCACCGGTCAACGGGTGCTGCCCGACCGCCTCACCGAGGCCGGCTACACCTTCGAGCACGGCACGCTCGCCGAGGCCTTCGCCTCTCTACTCCGTCGATGACCCGCCCGGTAGTGGTGGTCGGCGCCGGCCTGGCCGGACTGGCCTGCGCCGTGGAGTTGCGACGCTCCGGCGTCGAGGTGATCGTCGTCGAGGCGTCGGATGGCGTCGGCGGCCGGGTTCGCACCGACCGCGTGGACGGGTTCCTTCTCGACCGGGGCTTTCAGGTGATGCTCACCGCCTATCCCGAACTGCACCGCCAGTTCGACGTCGACGCCCTCGAACTTCGCGCCTTCGACCCGGGTGCTGTCGTGATGCGCCAGCAACGACCAACCGTCGTGGCCGACCCGTTCCGAGCGCCACGCGACCTGCTCTCCACCGTGGCGGCCGGCACCGTCCGGCGTATCGGCACGCCAGCGGACCTAGTCGCGCTCGCCCGGCTCCGTCTGCGTCTGCGGTCGCCACACCCCTCCCGGCTGCTCAGCGGGCCTGACCGTCCGACCTTGGACCATCTCCGAGATCTCGGCTTCTCCCGGGGCTTCATCGAGGTGTTCCTACGGCCCCTCGTCGGGGGCATCCAACTCGATCCGGCGCTCACCACCAGTTCGCGGATGTTCGACATCATCATGCGGATGCTGCTTGACGGCGACGCGGCGGTTCCGGCAGCGGGTATGGGCAGCGTCCCGGGTCAACTCGCCGCTCGTCTACCCGAGGGCACCATCCATCTCGGTGTTCCCGTCAGATCGGTCACCTCCGAGGCCGTCCAAGTTGACTCGGGTGAGGTTCGGGCGTCTCGGGTTGTCGTTGCCACCGAGGGTCCCGAGGCGGTGCGAATCCTCGGTGGCCGCGAAGTCGGCTCACGCCCAGTCGGCTGTGTCTACTTCGCGGCTGACGAGGCGCCAATCGATCGTCGGCTGATTGTGCTCGCTGGTGATGCCGACGGCCCCGCCCTGAACGTCGCCGTGATGTCCAACGTCGCCCCGACCTACGCTCCGGCTGGCCGCCACCTGATCGCCGCTGCGCTTCCCGGCACGACGATCACCGCGGAGACCGTTGACACGACCCGGCGTCAGTTGCGGGGCTGGTGGGGAGGCCGGGTCGACTCGTGGGATGTGGTGTCGACCTACTCCATCGCCCACGGTCAACCCGATCAGTCGACCCCGCTCATGCCCCGCCGCCCTGTGCGTCGAGAGGACGGCATCTTCGTCTGCGGTGATCATCGCGACACTGGCTCGATCCAGGGAGCGCTTCACTCCGGCCGGCGCTGCGCCGAGTCGGTCGTCGCCGACCTCGCGGCCTAAGGGCCCCGACGCATCACCGCCGATCGGTACGATCCGAGCGTGACCCGCTGGCTCGATGACGACGAGATGGCTGCCTGGCGGTCGCTGATCGAGACGGGTACCGACCTGTTTCGGGCGCTCGAGGCGGATCTTGCTGAGCACGGCCTGTTCCAGGGCGACTATCAGGTGCTGGTGTACCTCTCGGAATCCGACGGGGACCGTCTGCGCATGACCGATCTCGCCTGCCGGCTCCAACTCACGCCGAGCGGCCTGACTCGGCGCCTCGACCGACTCATAGCGAGTCGGTTGGTCACACGGGTGAGGTCCGAGGAGGACGGCAGGGTCATGCTCGCCGTGTTGACACCGAGTGGACGTCGGGTACTGGAACAAACAGCGCCACACCATGTCGAGAGCGTCCGGCGACACATGATCGATCTCCTCGACCGCGAGGAGCTCCGAGCAATCGGCTCGGCGTTCGGCAAAATCCGCCGGCACCTCGACGACCGGTCCGCCCAGGGGGATGCTCAATGACCGCGCGCACTTCTTCCGGAGGGTCACTGCCGGCTGGTTTCACCGCCACCGTTGCCAACATCGGCATCAAGGACTCCTCCGACGATGTCGTCGTCATCGCCGCCGACGACGACTGCACGGCGGCCGGTGTGTTCACGAAAAGCCTCTTCGCCGGGCCGAGTGTGGTCGTCAGCAGGGAGAACCTGACCGATGGGTCGGTGCGCGGCGTGGTCGTCATTTCCAAGAACGCAAACGTTGCGAACGGCCCCACCGGACTGGCTGACGCGCGCGAGGTCGTGGAGATGACCGCGAACCTCATCGGCGCCAATCCGCGAGACGTCCTGATTGCCTCCACCGGGGTCATCGGCCGCCCGTATCCGATGGATCGTGTCCGCGAAGGCATCTCCGGGCTCACTCAGCCAACGATCGAGACCACCATCGACGACTGCGCCCGGGGCATCATGACCACCGACACGGTGCCAAAGACCGCGCGCGCGGAGATCACCTCGGGTGAGGGCGGCCCGGTCACCGTGGCTGGCATCGCGAAGGGCGTCGGCATGATCGAGCCGGACATGGCGACGATGATCGCCGTCATCCTCACCGACGCGGAGGTGGATGCGCCGACCCTCCGCGAGGTGTTCACCTCGGTGGTCGATGAGACCTTTAACTGCGTGAGTGTCGACTCCGATACCTCCACGAGCGACACCGCGATCGTTCTCGCCTCAGGACGGGCCGGGCGCGTCTCCCCTGACGACCTGAGGTCGGCTCTTCTTGAGGTCTGCACCTCGCTGACCCGCCAGATCGCCTCCGATGGAGAGGGAGCGGAGACGCTGATCGAGGTGACCGTCGATGAAGCGCGCGATGTTCGTCAGGCGCGTCTGGTGGCGAAGAGCATCGTCAACTCTCCGCTCGTCAAGACCGCCGTGCACGGGGCCGACCCCAACTGGGGACGGGTGGCGATGGCGATCGGCAAGTGCAGCGACGAGACCGATATTGACCCCGATCGGGTGGTCATCCGATTCGGATCCGAGGAGGTCTTCCCAAGCCAGGTGGGACCTGAAGAACTCGCGCGGCTCTCGAACTACCTCCGCGGCGACGAGGTGCTCATTCATGTCAGCCTGGGCACCGGGCAGGCTCGTGGCACGGTCTGGGGTTGCGATCTGACCGATGGCTACGTGCGGATCAACGCCGACTACACGACCTGACGTCGCTCAGCGCGATCACTTCGGCTGCATGCGAATGCCGCCGTCGACGCGGATCGTCTCGGCGTTCATGTAGCTATTGGTCACGCACTCCACCACCATCGAAGCCAGCTCGCCCGGGGCACCGAGCCGCTGCGGGAAGAGCACACCCTTCTTCAGATTGTCCTTGAACGCCTCACTCGCCTCACCCTCGCCGTAGATCGGCGTGTCGATGAGTCCGGGGGCGACGGTGTTGACGCGCACGCCGACCGCCGCAAGGTCTCGGGCGATCGGGAGGGTCATACCGACGACACCGCCTTTGGAGGCCGAGTAGGAGGCTTGGCCGATCTGACCGTCGAAGGCGGCGACAGAGGCGAGATTGACGATCGCGCCACGCTCACCGAACTCGTCTGGCTCGGTGCGGCTCATCGCGGTGGCGGCGAGCCGGATGCAATCGAAGGTGCCCACGAGGTTGATGGCGATGACCTTCTTGAAGGCATCCAGATTCGCCGCCGAGTCGTATGAGCCGTCCTTGCCGACGGTGCGCTGCGCCCAACCGATACCGGCGGAGTTGACGAGCACGCGGAGCGGCCCCATCGAGGTCGCCATCTCGACCGCGTTGACGATGTCGTCGGTGGACGTCACGTCGACTTTGCAAAACGCCCCGCCGATCTCGTCGGCAACGGCGCGTCCGGCTTCCTCCTGCAAGTCGGCCACCACGACCTTGGCTCCCTTGGCGGCGAGTTGCCGAGCTGCGGCGGCGCCGATGCCCGAGGCTCCACCGGTGACGATTGCGCTGACTCCGTTGATATCCATGCGCGCACCATAGGCGACGCTCACACGTGATCGATCACCGATCGATCACCTACCAAGGCGTCGTCAGCGGGGACCGTCGGAGACGAGGTCAGTAGGAGACAACGCCGTTGACGTCGACAAGGAGATCGGCCTCGCCGTACACGTAGATGCAGACCTTGCCGAAGCGGCTGACCGGCGCGATCACGCCATTGGCGATGGTGAGACCGGTCACGAAGTTGACGTTGCTCGCATTCGGACGGACCCGGCACGGGTACACGGTGACGTACCCGCCGGCGGAGCTAGTGCGCGAGTTCACGACGGTGATGTTCAATGAGGCCGCGAGCATTCGAGAGGTGTCCACCCCGGGCAACCCGCTGAGATCGACCTCGAGCGGGCCGCCGCTGCCGTCGGTGGCGCCGACGCGACCGGTGGCCCGAGTGTCGACCACGCGCACTGGCGCCAGCGGGGTGTAGTCGGCGCCGTCGGGGAAGAAGCCCGATACATCGGCGATCAGGTGCGCTCCCCCGGAGACATAGATGCAAACCGTTCCCGAGGCCGACACCGGGGCGATGACCGCGTTGGCAATCGTCCGACCGGTCGTGAAGTTCAGGTTGCTCGAGTTAGGTCGCGTTCCGCACGGGAACACCGTCACGAAGCCTCCACCCGGCCCACTCCTCGCCTGATCGACCGTCAGGTTGAGCGCCACCGCGGCGACTCCGGCTCCGGGGAGTCCGGCTCGCCCGAGGACGGGAACCTCGATCGTGGCATCGGTAACGGTCCCGACAGGAGCGCCGTTACCCGTTCTGGTGTCGAGCACCCGGCCCGGATTCAAGGCGACGAAATCTGTTGAGCTTGGGAAGTAGGCGGACACGTCGGCGAGCAGGTGGGCGGCGCCGCGCACATAGAAGCAGACGGTGCCCCGCTCGGACACGGGCGCGATCACCGAGTTGGCGATGGTCTGACCGGACCGGAAGTTGAGGTTGCTCGCGTTCGGCCGCGTTCCACAAGGGAAGACGGTGAGGTAGCCGCCGGACTGATCGGTGGCCGCCTCGACCGCTGTCACGTTCAGCGCGACCGCTGAGACCGCCGTGCCGGGGACGCCACCCTCGCCGAGCACCTGAACCTCGATGGTGCCGTTGTTGACCTTGCCCACCGAAGAGACCCCGGCGCCCGTGCGCGTGTCGAGGAGCCGCGCCGGTGTCACCGGGACCATCTGCTCCAACTCACCCACTGCGATGTAGGCGGGGTCCGTGACCTCGAGGATGCGCGAGCGGAGCCACAGGGCGAACTCGGCTTGACCGGTGGAGGTGAGGTGCACGCCATCGGAGTACCAGCGATCAGCCTCGGCGTCGTCGCTCGCCGCCGCCCAATCGACGACGATCAGGTTGGACCAACGACCGCGCGCGCTCTCGAGAGCCGCGTTGGCCGGGGCGTAACGAGACACGCCGTTGGCCTGGCGTCGCTCTGACATCGTCGTCCAGATGACCACGCCGACACCGCGAGCGGACAGGGTCGCCATGACCTGATCGATACGGCCGGCGAGCGCATCGGGATCATCGTTGTAGCCGAGCTCCACCACGACGATGTCGGTGCCGCCGGGAACCGAGGCGGCCGCCCCGACTCCATCGGGCACCACAGATCCACCCGCGGTGCGCCGACTCGACAGGGCGTCGTGGGTGTACGAGGTGAAGACCCCCGACATGAGCGCGGGTAACTCGGTCGCGATGCTCGCTCCAACCGAGTCGCCGATGAAGAACAGAGATTGATCGACCGCGACGCCGCGGGTGACCGGCGTCAGCGTGAAACCCGGAGAGGGCAGGTCGAACTGGCCGCGGAACGACCAGGCGGACACGTGCGCGCCGTCGTCGAGTCGAACTCGGTTCGCGTAGATGCCCTGATAGGGCGAGGCGGGATCGACGACGGTGGTGACGCGACCGGGCTCGGCGCCGCTGTAGGCCGAGCGAAGTGCTGCGGTCGAGATCACCCGCGTCCATCGGTGGCTCGGGTTCAAAGCGGTGGCGTCGGCGGGATCAGCGATGCTCGGGAAGGCTCCTCCGGCCGTCTGCGGTCCGTTCGACGCCGAGAACTCGGTGGAGGCGATCGTGCCCGGGGCGATGCCGTGGGGGTTGCCCGCGGCCCACACCCTCACCCGACCCGCGGTGTCGGCAATCGCCCGGTCGGTCTGGGAGGCCTCGACGGACTGCGCGCCCGCTCCGACGTTCGCGCGGGTGGCTGCCCCGCCATACACCTGGCAGGCCATGGTGTCGCAGGTCTGCGCGTAGACGTACCGAGTCTGCTCGAGCCCGTAGCCGCGCGCGGCGACCGCCTGGGCCCGAAGAGTGTTCATGCCGCGGCCGTCACCGCGATCACCCCATGAGGGCGACACCTCCCGCGGCACGACACCGCGCAGGTAGTTCTCGACACCGACATCGTTGACGACGCGGTTGCCGACGTCGTTGTGCAGGAAGCGCAGCGCGCCCCGGTAATGCACGACTCGCCCGCTCGCCTCGCAGAGCCCGAGCACCTCACCGGCCGCAGCGCTCGACTCGTTGACGTCGGTGCTCAACACGACCGGGCCCGGAACCCCGGAGGCGACCTCGGTCCACCCCTCATCGGAGGTCGAGTTGCCGATGATCACCCTTGCCGCCGTCGCGTCGTCGATGTCCCAGACCCCGTCGGTCGGCAGACCGTTGGCGATCTGGAACGCTCGAACGGCCGACTCGGTGAGCGGCCCGAAATCACCATCGATACCGCGCGGATCGAAGCCGACCGCGGTGAGGAAGGTCTGGATCCGCTCGACCTCCTCCTCCGCCGTTGACCCGACCGAGACTGGGCCGTCGGGCACGGTCAGCGTGGAGGCGCCGATGCACTGCGGCGCGGCGGCCACCGAGATCGTGAACGAGTTAGGCGCCGCCTCGACGATACGAATGGCGGGATGGGCTGTTGAGGCCGAGTGCGCCGGAGAGCTCCACCGCGCCGAGGAGGTGGCGGATACCACCCCGAAGACGGATGCGCCATCCCATTCGGTGAGGCGGACCGTGATGCGACGGGCCGGGTCGACCGAACCGAGCTCGGTGCCCCCGTAGTAGTGGTCGAGGATCTGCTCCCAGGACCATCCCTGGTCGACCGCCCAGCCATAGGCCCCCCACTGGCTCATTCCGCGGCCGTGTCCATCTCCGGTGCCCTCGACGAGATAGGCGATGACCTCAGCGGTCGAGTTCGGGTTGGCCGCGACCGGCGAGGCCGGCGCGACAACGAGCGACGAGCCGACGGCAACGACCGCGGCGAGCAGGATCGCTCGACGGCGACGGGGGGAGCGTCGAGGGGACATCACAGCGAACCGTAGTGAACGGGTGTTCGATTTCGGCGTCACCCCGAGGGTGCGCTCAGAGCCTCGGAACCGCGGCCACCGCGAGGGCGTCGACCCGATCGTTCATCGGATCGCCACTGTGTCCCTTGACCCACTCAAAGGTGACGGCGTGGCGCTCCACCAGATCGACGAGCGGCTCCCACAGGTCGACGTTCGCCACCGGCTGACGCTGCGAGTTTCGCCAACCGTTGCGCCTCCACCGCACCCACCAGCCATCGCGGAAGCAGTTCACGACGTAGGTCGAATCGCTCACGACGTGTATCTCCACCACTTCGTCGGCGAGTGACCGCACCGCCTCGAGCACCGCCATGAGCTCCATCCGCTGGTTGGTCGTCGAGGTCTCCCCCCCTGAACCCGACCTCTGGCCGTCAGGGGCGATCGCCCAGGCCCAACCTCCCGGCCCTGGATTCCCCGAGCAAGCACCATCGGTGTAGACGACGATGCGGTCGGTCGCGGCCATCCGCCGAGCATGACACGGGCGCCCGAGACGTCGGTGGACCCGACAACGTGTCGAAGGGCACGTCGACACTCGGACGGGTACCCGGCGGTAACCATGCGAGAATGACCTCATGATCTTCGACGGGTACGTCCATCAGCTCCCCGACACCGACCCCGGTGAGACCGAGGAATGGCTTGACTCGCTCGACGCGGTGGTCGACACCCATGGCAAGACGCGGGCCCGATTCCTGCTGTCGCGACTGCTCAGCCACGCCAACGCGCGTCAGGTGAGCTTCCCCGCCACCGTGTCCACCCCGTACGTGAACACGATCCCTCGCGAGCAAGAGCCGTGGTTCCCCGGTGACGAGCACATCGAGCGCCGAATTCGGGCCTTCATCCGATGGAACGCGGCGATCATGGTGGTCAAGGCCAACAAGCGCGCCGACGGCATCGGCGGGCACCTCTCGACCTTCGCCTCATCAGCCTCGCTCTACGAGATCGGCTTCAACCACTTCTTCCGCGGAAAGGACTCCGATGGCATGGGCGACCATGTCTACTTCCAGGGCCACGCGGCCCCGGGGGTGTACGCGCGCGCGTTCTTGGAGGGCCGTCTCACCACCGACGACCTCGACCACTTCCGCCGCGAGATCGGTCGCGGCGGTCGCGGGCTCTCGAGTTACCCGCATCCACGGCTCATGCCTGACTTCTGGGAGTTCCCCACCGTCTCGATGGGACTCGGTCCGATCACGGCCCTGTATCACGCCCGCTTCAACCGCTATCTCTCCAACCGTCAACTCGACGACACCGCGAACAGCCGCGTCTGGGCGTTCCTCGGTGACGGTGAGTGCGACGAGCCCGAGACTCTCGGCGCGATCTCCCTCGCCGCGCGCGAGCACCTCGACAACCTCGTGTTCGTGGTCAACTGCAACCTGCAGCGACTCGACGGCCCAGTACGCGGCAACGGCAAGGTCATCCAGGAGCTCGAGGCCGTGTTCCGAGGTGCGGGCTGGAACGTGATCAAGGTCATCTGGGGCTCGAAGTGGGACGAACTCCTCGCCCAAGACAAAGACGGCGTGCTCCTCAACCAGATGAACACCACCGTCGACGGTGAGTTCCAGCGGTACGCCGTGGAGAGCGGCAACTACATCCGCGAGAACTTCTTCGGACCCGATCCGCGCCTCCGTCAGATGGTGTCGCACCTCAACGACGACGAATTGCGCAACCTGCCCCGCGGTGGTCATGACTACACCAAGCTCTACGCGGCCTACCGCGCGGCGGTCGAGAACCTCGGCTCGGGTCGTCCGACGGTCATCCTCGCCAAGACCGTCAAGGGATGGACGCTCGGGCCGGGCTTCGAGGGGAGGAACGCCACCCACTCGATCAAGAAGATGACCGAGCAGCAGTTGCTCGAGCTCCGCGATCGTCTCCACCTCCACGAGGAAATTCCCGAGACCTCAATCACCGCCGACGATCCGCCGTACTTCCGGCCCTCGGAGGACTCGATCGAGTACCAGTACATGATGGAGCGCCGCAAGAGCCTCGGCGGCGTGCTCCCCCGTCGAACCACGACGGTCCGGCGACCGATCACGATGCCGATTCCCGAGACCTTCTCCGAGATGGACGCCGGCTCCGGAGATATGGCGGTCAGCACGACGATGGGCTTCACACGGCTGCTGCGCAGCCTCTGCCGCGATGAGGGGATCGGGCGACGCATCGTGCCGATCATCCCCGACGAAGCACGCACTTTCGGCATGGACTCGCTCTTCCGGGAACTCGAGATCTACGCCTCTCAAGGTCAGAAGTACGAACCGGTTGACCACGACCTGTTGCTGTCGTACTCCGAGGACTCCGACGGCCAAATCCTCGAGGAGGGCATCACCGAGTCGGGATCGATGGCGAGCTTCATCGCGGCGGGCACCAGCTACGCGACGCGCGGCGTGCCGATGATTCCGTTCTACACCTTCTATTCGATGTTCGGCTTCCAGCGAACCGGTGACCTCATCTGGCAGGCAGCCGACATCCGCGCCCGCGGATTCCTGATGGGAGCGACCGCTGGACGCACCACCTTGCTCGGGGAGGGCTTGCAGCACCAGGACGGCCACTCGCTCGTCCTCGCGTCGACCGTGCCAACGGTGCAGGCCTTCGATCCGGCCTTCGCGTTCGAGGTCGGCGCGATCGTGCGCGCAGGCATCGAGCAGATGTACGGCCCAGACTCCCCCGAGTCGGAACGCGATGTCATCTACTACCTGACGCTCTACAACGAGAACTACCCGATGCCCGCGCTCCCCGCCGACCCGGCGCTCGCCGACGAGTTCCGCTCGGGTGCGGTCCGCGGCATGTACCGGTTCGCCGCGGCACCCGACGGTCCATCGAGGCGGGCGACGATCCTGTTCTCCGGAGTCGCCCACTCAGCCGCACGGAAAGCGGTCGAGGAACTCGCGGCGCATTACGACGTCGGCGCCGAACTTTGGTCGGTCACCAACTACAAGCGGCTCCGCGAGGAGGCGATGGCCGCCGAGCGGTTCAACCGGTTGCATCCCTCGGCTGATCGCCGCGTGCCCCTGGTGACCTCGCTGCTCTCGGAGTCAGCCGGCCCGATCACCGCCGTCACCGACTTCATGTGCGCGGTCCCCGAACAGGTGGGGCGTTACGTCCCCGCCGGTCGACCCTTCAAGGTGCTCGGCACGGACGGCATGGGGCGAAGCGACACTCGGGAGTCGTTGCGCCGGCACTTCGAGGTGGATTGCGGACATGTGGTCGTCTCGACCCTTGAGGGGCTCGCCGATCTGGGCGAGGTGGACCGCTCACTGGTCGCGGACGCGATCGCGCGTTACGAGATCGACCCTGACGCCGTCGACCCGTTCGTCGTCTGATCGGAGCTCAGTCGGGCCGCACCCGGTCGAGCCAACCGCTCAGGATCGCGATGGCCCTCGGGTCGTGACGAAGACGGTGACCTGCTCCTGCGAGCACGTTGAGTTCCGCTTCTCCGTGGGCCTGCGCGAGCTGTCGCGCGTCGGAGACCGGCACGCTCTCGTCGTCCTCACCGTGGAGCACGAGCAGGGGGCGCGGCGCGAACCGTCGCGCCGATGCAACCGGCCGGAAGCGGCGGAAGGCCCGCGACCAGTCCTCCATCGAGGTCGGGTATCCGGGTGTCCGAACCGCTCCGATGTCGCGAGCGTGCTCGAGGAACCTTCGAGGGTGCTCCGCCCAGTCATCGAAATCGGCCCGTGGTGACAGGAGGGCCGCCGCGATCACCCGGGGGTCATCGGCTGCAGCGCAGATGGCGATCGATCCGCCGGTGTTGGCGCCGATGAGCACCACTCCGCTGAGGTCCACCTCGCGTCCGAGGTGGTCGATCGCGTTGCGGAGGTCGTCCATCCAGCCCTGCAGCGAGAAGTCGCCGGTCGAGTCACCACACCCACTGAAGGTGAAGGTGAGCGCTGCGTAGCCGACCTCGTTGGTGAGCCGGTCGATCAGTTCGGGAAAGGTGCCCGCTGAGCGCCGCGCGTCAATCGGCCCGATGGGGAAGCCATGGCAGAGCACCAGACCCGGGACTGGACCGTCGAGGCCCGCCGGCACAGAGAGATGGCAGGAGAGTCGCTCGTGGCCGCTCGCGAACGTCGAGTCCACCTTGACCCAGCTCTCAGGCTCGAGGACGGCGGTGCCGCCGACGCATCCCCGGCCGGGCCGCGGTGTAGCCGCGGTTCCGCGCCTCGGCGAGGGTGTCCGGCGCGAAGCAGATGCCAACCTCGGATTCCACGATGTCGTCGATGATCGTGGGGTCGGTCCACTCGTCGAGGTCGTAGACGATCTGGGTCCGCTTGTCTCCGAGGAACCGCGTGTGCTCGAACCGTGACGGGCGTTCCATGGGCGAAGACGCTACTCGCCGATGACGTCGTCGGGGGCTGCGGTCGGGCCGACGGCGCCGATGGCGTCGAAGTAGGCCAGGTGAGCCGAGACCACCTCAACCGCATCGACATCGTCGAGGAGCTCGACGCCGTCGTCGGCGGCCACGGCGAGCAGGTGGGCGATCAGTGTGGTCTCGTCGACGAGGACGGTCTCGTCGATGTCTTGGGCGCGGTCGACCACCCGATCCGGTTGAAGCCCGCGCTCGTGAAGCCAGCCCATGTGGGCGATGAGCAACCGCTCGACCTCGGCCGGCGTGAGTCGGGCCTGGCTCGATGGCGGCAGCCGATCGCAGACGAAGTCGACCGCCTCATCGAGCCGGTACACGGCCCGAGGAGCGATGCCGTCGAGCCGGTGCGACTCTCGTCCGATCGCCACCGTTGCGATCACGAACGTGATCAGCGCTGCTGCTATCGAGGCAAGGAGCGTGGAGGTCTCCATGGTGGCCTCCGGATTCCAGCGCTCAGATGCCGATGCGCTGGGCGAGTACCTCGCGATGGTAGGTCGGATCGCCGAAGAGCAGCTCGGAGGACTTGGCCCGCTTGAAGTACAGGTGTGCGGGGTGTTCCCAGGTGAAGCCGATGCCGCCGTGGATCTGGATGTTCTCGGCGGTCGCGTGGAAGTACGCCTCCGAGCAGTAGGCCTTGGCGAGCGAGGCGACCGAGGGCAACTCCTCGTTCATCTCACTGGCGCACCACAGGCCGTAGTAGGCCGCACTCTTTGCCGACTCGACCTCGAGCAGCATGTCGGCGCACTTGTGCTTGATGGCCTGGAACGAACCGATCGGCCGACCGAACTGCACGCGATCTTTGGCGTACTGAACGGCCATCTCGAGCACGAGTTGGGCGCCACCGACCTGCTCAGCGGCAAGGCCGACCGCGGCGAGGTCGAGCACAGTCTCGAGGACCTGCCAGCCGGTGCCGTCGGCGCCGATCAGCGTGGCGGGCGTCGAGGAGAACTCGAGGCGGGCCTGCTTGCGGGTTTGGTCCATGGTGGCGAGCGGGGTGCGCTCGAGTCCGGAGGCTCCACCGTCGACGGCGAAGAGGCTGACGCCGGCCGATGTGCGTGCCGCCACGATGATGAGGTCCGCGGTGTGGCCGTCGAGAACGTACGACTTGGTGCCGGTCAGGGTGTAGCCGTCGCCGGATGCCGTGGCCTCCATCGTGATGCCGCTCTCGTCCCAGCCACCCGAGGGCTCGGTGAAGGCCAGGGTGGCGATCGTGGAGCCGGCCGCGATACCGGGCAGGTGCGCCGCCTTGGCGGCGTCGTCACCGGAATGGATGAGGGTGTTGGCAGCGAGCACGACCGAGGAGAAGAACGGAGCGCAGAGCAGCGCGCGGCCCATCTCTTCGAGCACGATGCCGAGCTCGACGTATCCGAAGCCCGACCCGCCGTACTCCTCGGGGATGTGCAGACCCTGAAGGCCCATCTGCTCGGCCATCTGGGTCCAGACATCGGCGTCGTAGCCGGCGTCGGTCTCCATCTGCTCGCGAACGGCCTCCTCGGAGCTCTTGGCTTCCATAAAGGCGCGGATGGTGCTGCGCAGTTCGTCCTGTTCTTCGGTGAAGGCAAAGTTCATGCCGGAATTCTGGCAGTGGGGACCACCTCGGACAAGTCGTAGCATGTACACCTATGTACACCCATGTGGGCATCCGAGATCTGCGCGCCGACCTCGCGGCGGCGATCCGGCGAGCGCGCTCCGGTGATCGCACCATCATCACCGACCGTGGTCGACCGGTCGCCGAGCTCGGACCGCCCGCTGCCGACGCCACGCCGAGCGCCCTCGACCCCCTGCTTCACCGCGGCGCCCTCATCGCTCCCCGACGTCTGGGCGAGCGGCGCACCCCCCGACCCGTGGCCATCTGGAGCGGCACGCGCCTCGACCGAGCCCTCCGGGAACTCCGCGGATGAGCCGCCTCGCGCTCGACTCCACGGCGATCCTCTCGCTGTGCGTCGATCATCCGCATCGGAACGGACTCCTCGATGCCTTCTTGAGCGCCGAGGTCGTCTCGGCGAGCGCCCTCGCGCTCACCGAGGCCATCGCGGGCATCGATCGCCTGACCGACTCCGCCATCGATCGGAGCGACCTCGAGGACGAAGTGCGCCTGCTCTGGGATCAGCTCTTCGTCGTGCCCGTCGACGCGGAGTGCCTGGAGCGGGCCGCCGCGCTCCTACGGGAGCGACCGGTCCGGGTGAGCGACGCCATCCACCTGAGCGCAGCGCTCCGGCTCGGAGGGGACATCACCTGGGCCACCCATGACCCGACCCAGGTGTCGGTCGCGGAGGCGCTCGGGTTGCGGCTCTGGTCGCCCTCGGTCTGATCGGTGGCGGGCGGACACCTCGGATGGGAGACTGACGCGATGTCCACGCTGCACTGGTCGAACGCCGACGCCGAGATCCACCGGGTGGTGGTCGGCGACTACGACAACAACGTCTTCGTGGTCAGATGCCGCGCCACGGGTGAGGCCGTTCTGATCGACGCGGCCAACGAACACCAGCGCCTACTCGAGCTCGCATCGACACTCGGAGTGCGTCGGGTGCTCGAGACCCATGGCCACTTCGACCACATCGGCGCGGTGACAGAGATGCGCGAGGCCGGATACGAGGTGGCGGTGACGGCGGCCGACGCGCCGATGCTCCGCGAGGTGGGCTACGACGTTCTCATCGACGACGCCGAGGTGATCGAGTTCGGACGACTTCGACTCCACGCCATCCACAATCCCGGCCACACGCCCGGATCGATCTCCTTTCGGCTCGCTGATGCGCCCGTGCTGTTCTCGGGCGACACGCTGTTCCCCGGGGGACCCGGCGCCACGAAATTCGAGGGCGGCGACTTCGACACCATCATTCGGTCGATCGACGATCTGCTTTTCGCCCTCCCCGACGAAACGATCGTCATGCCGGGCCACGGACTCGACACCACCATCGGCGCGGAACGTCCTCACCTTCAGGAGTGGGTGGATCGCGGATGGTGAGCCGCGACCGTCGCCGCGCGGTCTGGTGAGATCGGTCCGGTGAGATACGACGAGCGTCCGATCGACGCGACCCCAATCGACACTGACGACCTCCCCGACACCCCCGTGAGGGATCGCAACATCCCGGCTCGAGCCTGGACAGCCGCACCGGTGCGGCTTCGCGAACTTGGCTCAGATCTACCCGGTGCCCCTGAGGCCGAGTACAAGCGTCGTATCGGGCCTTGGCTGCTGTGGCGCGCTGGACCCGCCACCGGCGCGAAGGCTCGCTACTGGGTCTGCCACGTCAAGGATTTCGGGCTCCAGTTCGAGTTGGACCTCCATGCCGACGGATCGGCAGAGGGGGTCGGCCCGAGCGGGGCCCGTCACCACAGGTTCCGCGACTGGAAAATCGACCTTCGTGATCACGACCGGGCCGACGGTCACTCGCCACAATCCTGACGGTCGGCCGGGGCCTCGGTACTCTGAGGTCATGGTGTCGAACGGGCCCTCGGTCGCATTCCAGGAGGGATCGGCTGTCCATCTCGGTGGCATGACCCCTTCCCCTTCGGCGCTTTCCCCGGGTCGCGAGACCGAACTCGTGCGCGCCGACGGCCGTCCGACACCTGAGTTCCGCGCATCGCTGCGTCGCATCCCGAACCTTCGCAATGCCGTCACGATCGCCGGGCTCTACGCGCAGACCCTGCTGGTGCTCTGGCTGGCGGTCTCCCTCGGCTGGTGGGCCTGGCCGCTCGCTTTCTTGCTGATGGGTCGCGCCCACGCGCAGTTCGCTGCGCTCATGCACGAAGCCGCGCACCGACTGCTGTTCTCCAATCGCCGCGCGAACGACCTCGTTGGACGATGGCTGCTCGGCTATCCGGGCTGGGTGTCCACCGATGCCTACCGACGGGTCCATATGGCGCACCACCGGCGCGAGTTCGGTCCGGACGAACCCGATCTGCCGCTCTACCAGGGCTATCCCGTGGGTCGAGCCAGCCTCCGTCGCAAATTGCTTCGCGACCTGACCGGACGGACCGGTCTACGGCTCCTTCGAGCGCAGTTCTCTGGTCTGCGTCATCGCGACCGGCGGGCTCGGCGTACCGCGCTCAGCATCGTGGCGGTCCAAGCAGCGCTCTTGGCCGTCTCGATCGCCCTCGGACAACCCCTCGTGTACCCACTGCTCTGGTTCCTCCCGTTCCTGACGGTGTGGCGCGTCATCAATCGTCTGCGATCGATCGCCGAACACGGTGGACTCGAAGGATCCGACGATCGTCGGATCACGACGCACTGCATCGCAACCCAGGCGCTCTGGTTCCGCTTCCTGATGGGCCCCTACATGCTCGGGTACCACCTCGCCCATCACGTCGATGCTGGAGTGCCGTTCCGCAGCCTGCCGCGATACCACCGCGCCCTGGTCGACTCGGGGTACATCTCCGAGGGCTACGCCTACCGCTCCTACCCCGAGTTGTGGCGAGCCTTGGCCGCAGATCCCGCCTGATTTCCCCTACCCGGACAGTGCTAATTATCGGGCCGACTCCTAGGATCTGAGGCATGTCGAGCCCGTCGGACGACGATCGTTCCCCCCTCTTCCAAGTCACCGGCCTCCATGCCCGGCCGACCGCCGAACCCGGCGCCCCCGTGGCAGCCGAGATCCTCCGCGGACTTGACCTGACGGTCGGCGCCGGCGAGGTCCACGCGATCATGGGCCCGAACGGTTCGGGTAAATCGACCCTCGGCAACACGCTCCTCGGCTCCCCCGAATACGAGGTGACCTCAGGAACCCTGGCGCTCCGTGGCGAGGACATCTCCGAGTGGAGCCCCGATGAGCGAGCGCGGGCCGGGATGTTCCTTGCCTTCCAATACCCGCAGGAGATCCCTGGGGTGTCGGTCATCCAGTTCCTCCGTCAAGCGCTCTCGGCCCGCAAGGGCATCGACCTCTCGGTGCTCGAACTGCGTCTCGCCTCGATCGAATGGATGGAGCGCCTCGGCATGGACTCCTCCTTCGTCGACCGCTACCTCAACGAGGGGTTCTCCGGAGGCGAAAAGAAGCGCAACGAGGTGATGCAGATGGCCATCCTCGAGCCCGAGATCGCCATCCTTGACGAGACCGACTCCGGTCTCGACATCGATGCGCTGCGCATCGTCGCCAAAGGCATCCACGAGGTTCGAGAGGATCGACCCGAAATGGGTGTCGTGCTCATCACCCACTACCAGCGCCTCCTCGACGAGGTCCGTCCCGACCACGTGCACATCCTCGTCGACGGTCGGATCATCACCTCCGGAGGCATGGAACTCGCCGAAGAGCTCGAGCGGTCCGGCTACGAGTCGTTCCGAGCGGGGGTGTGACCGCGTGACCCCGGCGGCCGTGGCCCCTCCCGACTGGGAGCGCATCCGCGCCGACTTCCCAGTGCTGCGCCGCGAGATCGACGGCCGCCCGATCGTCTATCTCGACTCGGCCAACACCTCTCAGAAACCCGAACCGGTGATCGAGGCGATGGCCTCGTTCATGCGCGAGGGGTACGCGCCGATCAACCGCAGCGCCTATCGCCTCGCCGCTGCCGCGACTGACGCCTACGAGGGAGCTCGCGCCAAGGTCGCTCGCTTCATCAACGCCGCTCGCCCTGAGGAGGTCGTGTTCACCCGCAACGCGACCGAGGCCCTGAACATGGTGGCGCAGTCGTGGAGCCGCGCCAATCTGCACGCCGGTGACGCGGTGGTGCTCTCCCACATGGAACACCACGCCAACATCGTCCCCTGGCAGATGCTGGCCTCCGAGATGGGTATCGAGCTGCGGTTCATCCCCCTCACCGATGACGGTCTGCTCGACCTGAGCGGCCTGCCCGAATTGCTCGATGGGGCGCGCGTGCTCTCGGTCACCGCCATGAGCAATGTGCTCGGCACCATAAACCCAGTCGAGCGACTCGTGGCCGCTGGGCGCGCCGCCGGCTGCATGGTGATGATCGATGCCTGCCAGTCGGTGCCTCACGGCATCACCGACGTGCAGGCATGGGGAGCCGACTTCGTCGCGTTCTCCGGACACAAGATGCTCGGCCCCTCCGGTATCGGGGTGCTGTGGGGATCGAGTGAGCAGCTCGATCTGCTCCCGCCGTTCCTCGGTGGCGGAAACATGATCGACGACGTCCGCCTCGACGGATTCACCTGTGCGCCGGTGCCCGCCAAGTTCGAGGCTGGCACCCCTGCCATCGTCGAAGCGGTCGGTCTTGGCGCGGCGGTCGACTACCTCGAGTCGATCGGCATGGCGAATGTCCGTCAGCACGAGATGTCGCTCACGCGCTACGCGATCGACAGCCTGCGGAGCCGCTATGGCGACGACGTCGTCATCCACGGAACCGACAACGTTGAGCAACGCGGCGGGGTGCTGTCCATCGCCTTCCGCGACATCCATCCGCACGACTTGTCGCAGGTGCTCGACGAGAGCAACGTGTGCGTGCGCGCCGGGCATCACTGCGCGAAGCCACTCATGCGGCTCCTCGGGGCCAACGCGACCGTGCGCGCCAGCCTGTACGTCTACAACGACCGAAGCGATGTCGATGCCCTCGTCGAGGGCCTCGACGGTGCCTCGGATATCTTCGGCCTCTAACCCGACCTGAGGTAACTGCGATGCCCGGACTCGAAGACCTCTACCGAGAGATCATCCTCGACCACTACAAGAACCCGCGCAATCGCGGCGAGTT
>JAURCL010000025.1 GCA_030828465.1 Acidimicrobiales bacterium
TCACGAAGACCGAGCGGACGGTGGAGGCGTCGCCGGCTCCCGGGTGGATCATGTCGTAGAGCTCGGCGACGGTCCGGTCGGGGTCGGCGATGATCGGGAAGTTGAGGTCGACGCCGCCGACCTCGCCGATGTCGGGGGCCCAGGCGCGGTGATCGTCGATCGGATCCACGGAGATCGCGATCGCCTTGGTGTTGCGGGCTGCGAACTCCGACGACAGTGCCGCGGTGCGGCCGAGCTCGGTGGTGCATACGGGCGTGAAGTCGGCGGGATGGCTGAAGAGCACCGCCCAAGCGCCGGACTTCCACTGGTGGAAGTCGATCTCGCCTTCGGTGGTGTCCGCGTGGAAGTCGGGTGCGGTGTCGCCGAGTCTGAGTGCCATATGTGCTGCCTCCTTGGTCGAAGCCGACCGGTGGTCGGCGTCACTGGTCCAGCGGAATGTATCCGCAGAATTCCCGACTAACAAGGTCGGCTTTTTGATCGCCGCGCCGCTGGCCACCGGTAGCGTCGTCTCCGTGGACTCCTCCGGTAGTCAGTGGATCTATCTCATCCTCATCGCCGGGGTCATCGCCTTCGGCCTCGGGGTGCTCTGGTGGTCGAAGCGCTCATCGAGCCCCCTGAGTGAGACCCCGTCGCCGGCGAGGTCGGTCGAAACGTCAACCGCCGTCGAGACTGAACCGGAGGAGATCTCTGCCGCGCCCGAACCTGAGCCGCGTGGCATGCGGGAGCGCCTCGGTCGGGCACGGGCGGCGCTCGGCGGGGCGCTCGGATCGGTGCTCGGCCGCTCCGCCATAGATGCCGACACCTGGGACGAGTTGGAGGAGGCACTGCTGCTCGCCGATATCGGAATCGCCGTCACCACCGATCTCCTCGATGCGTTGCGCTCGGCGGTCGAATCTGGCGAGATCGCCGATCCCGAATCCTTGGTGGTCGCTCTCCGCGACGAGATGACGCGTCGCCTCGACGGGGCAGATCGAACGCTTGCCCGACGAGACGACTCCGGGCCGTCGATCTGGCTCTTCGTCGGGGTGAACGGCGTTGGCAAGACGACCACCATCGGCAAGTTGGCGAGCAGGAAGACGGTGGGTGGCGTGAGCACCCTGCTCGCGGCCGGCGACACCTTCCGGGCCGCCGCGGCCGAGCAGTTGACGATGTGGGGAGAGCGGGCCGGTGTCGAGGTGGTGCGGGGCTCCGAGGGGGGTGACCCCTCCTCGGTGGTCTACGACGCCGTTGAACGAGCGGCTGCCCGAGGCATCGACCTCGTGCTCGCCGACACCGCCGGCCGCCTCCACACGAAGAGCAACCTCATGGACGAGCTCTCGAAGGTGCGCCGTGTCGCCGAGAAGGGCGCCGGAGTGGTCACCGAGACGCTGCTCGTCATCGACGCGACCACCGGACAGAACGGCCTGGTGCAGGCTCGGGAGTTCCGTGAGGCGACCGACGTGACGGGAGTGGTGGTGACCAAACTCGATGGATCAGCGAAAGGTGGAATCGTCTTCGCGATCGAGACCGAACTCGGCATCCCGGTCAAGCTCATCGGGGTCGGCGAGGGAGTGGACGATCTGATTCCCTTCGACCCGAGCGAGTTCGTCGACGCCCTCGTCGGACGCTGACCGGGAACCGTTTCGAACCGTCCGACGTCGGAGAGAGCATGAAACGCCTCGCACACCCCGCCGCACTCGCCCTCGTCGCTGCGCTGCTCGTGTCGGCCTGCGTCGCCGATGACACCGACGGTCCGCCGATGGCAGCCCCCGAGGTGATCAGGATCAGCGCGGACTCGGGCCAGGCAGCGAGCATGGCCGCTGATGCGCCCGCCGCCGAGCAGGCCGCCATCGAATCCGTCTCCGGTGACGAGATGGCGTCGAGCATGATCGCGCCCTGGGCGGTCATCGTCGGCTTCGAGGCGGGGGATGGGCTGTCCGCTCTCCCGACCGCCACCACCGGCTGGGTCCATCGAGCCGGCCGAGAGATTCCGCTCGAGCGGGCGATCGCGATGGCCGAGGTCTTCGGAGTCGACCCCACACCGAGAACCGACCGCGAGGACGCCGAATGGACTTCGCATGCCTTCGGTCCCGATGACGGCACCGGGCCGTCGCTCGTGTTCGGCGTCGGAGCCGAACTCGACTGGTGGTTCAGCGCTGGTTGGGCTGACGACGACCGATCGGTGGAGCCGTGTCGGGAGATCTCTACCGACGACGGAATCGTCTACGACTGCCCGGAGCCTGAGCCGCCCGTCGGCGTGCCCTCCGCCGAGGAGGCGCGCGCGCGAGCTCTCGAACTCTGGGAGCGACTCGGTATCGACGTGGACGATGCCAACGTCGAAGTGTGGGCCGACGACTGGTACGCATCGGTGAGTGCCTCGATCCCGATCGAGGGGGTCGATTCCGACTGGGTGACCGCGGGGTGGCTCTCGGTTGGGTTCGGTGGCGACGGGGTGCTCGAATACGCGAGCGGCAACCTCTCTCGACCCGAACCCGCCGGTCCGTACCCGCTCATCGACCTGGCGGCAGCGCTCGATCGCCTGCAGCGCTACTACACCTGGCCCACCGGCCCGATGGAGGCGATCGCCGAGTCGGTCGCCATCGACGAACCGAGTGTTTCGGAGCCGGTCTCGGAGCCGATCGGTGATCAGCCGATCGACACGCTCGCCCCGGAGGAGGTGCTCGGGGAGTTCGAGCCCGATCCGATCACGGTCACCCTCACCGATGTGCGAGCTGAACTGTGGTGGACGATGGACGTTGAGGGCAACGTCTGGTTGGTGCCGGCCTACGCCTTCACCGGCGACGACGGTGGCACCTACACCGTTCCCGCGGTGACCGAGGAGTACCTCGTCGAGGAGATCCCCGTGGCGATTGACCCGATCATCGATCCGGCTCCCGAACCGGCTCCCGAACAGGAGAGCGAGCCCTCCCCAGACGAGCGGGCCGAGCGTCTCGTCGCCTCCATCGAGCAGGACGGGCCGATGACCGAGGACGAGTTCGCCGAGCTCGCCGACGCGCTCGGCCTCACCGTTCGCGTGGTTCGCCTCGACGGCGAGGATCTCGCCATCACCATGGACTTCTCACCGACCCGGGCCAATGTCGAGGTGGCGAACGGCCTCGTCGTGGCCGTTCTCAACTTCGGCTGACATCGCCGCGAGTCGGTCAGCCGATCTGGCCGGACCCGAGCCGGCATGCCACCGGTAACCTCGGAGCGATGTTCGACACCCTGTCCGGTCGCCTCGAGGGGATCACCCGACGCCTCCGCAGCAAGGGTCGCCTGACCGAGGCCGACGTCGACGAGGTGATGCGCGAGATCCGCACCGCGCTCCTCGAAGCCGACGTGAACGTCGCCGTTGTCCGAGCGGTCACGAATCGCATTCGCGAGCACGCCATCGGTGCCACGCGCTCCAAGGCACTCGATCCGGGCCAGCAGGTCGTCAAAGCGGTCCACGACGAGCTCATCCGGATCCTCGGCGGCGAGACCCACCCGATTACCTACGCGTCGAAGCCGCCGACCGTCGTGCTCATGGCCGGACTGCAGGGTTCCGGCAAGACGACCAACTCGGCCAAGCTCGCCTCCTGGTTCCGCGCTCAGGGACGCCAACCCCTGCTCGTCGGCGCCGACCTGCAGCGCCCCGCCGCGGTCGAGCAGTTGCGCACCCTCGGCGCCCAGATCGACGTGCCCGTCTACTCGGCCCCGGCTGATCCGGTGCGCGTGGCCGCCGACGGAGTCGACGAGGCCCGGCGTCTCGGACGCGACGTCGTCATCGTCGACACCGCCGGTCGCCTCTCGATCGACACCGAGATGATGGACCAGGTCCGGCGGATCTCCGAAGCGGTCCACCCCGAACACACCTTCCTGGTGATCGACGCGATGACAGGTCAGGACGCCGTTCAGACCGCTGCCGCGTTCCACGAGACCCTCGCCATCGACGGGGTCATCCTCTCCAAACTCGACGGTGACGCCCGCGGTGGCGCGGCGCTCTCGGTGAAAGAGGTCATCGGGCGTCCGATCGCCTTCGCCTCCACCGGCGAGAAACTCGACGCCTTCGAGCAGTTCCACCCGGATCGCATGGCCGGGCGGATCCTCGGCATGGGCGACATCCTCACCCTCATCGAGCAGGCCGAGCAGGCCTTCGAAGCCGATCAGGCTGAGCAGGCAGCCGCCCGGCTCATGGAAGGCGAGTTCACCTTCGATGACTTCCTCGAGCAGATGCAGGCCCTCAAGAAAATGGGACCGCTCTCCGGGGTGCTCGGGATGATGCCCGGCATGCCAAAGGAACTGAAGAACGCCAAGATCGACGACGACGACCTCAAACCCGTTGAGGCGATCATCCGCTCGATGACCCGCGAAGAACGCGCCCGACCCCAACTCATCAACGGCAGCCGTCGCACCCGTATCGCGACCGGGTCGGGCACCTCGGTCGCCGAGGTGAACCGACTCGTCAAGCAGTTCTCCGAGATGCAGAAGATGATGAAGAAGATGGGTGGCGGCGGGCGCAAGGGTCGCAAGGGGCGAGGCGCCAACCCGTTCGGCGCACTCGGCGGTCAACCGGACCTCGGCGGTCTCGAGGACCTGCTCGGCGGCGCGCCCGACCCGCTCGGCGGCATTGGCAAGTCCGGGCGACCCGGCCTGCCCCCCGGATTCCCCTGACCCGCTCACCACCATCCGCCCGTACGGAACCCGCGCGGCTCCCGATAGCCTGCCGAGGTTCCTCAGTGCCCCAGGAGACAGTTCACATGGCAGTCAAGTTGCGCCTCACCCGAATCGGCAAGAAGAAGCAGCCGCAGTACCGCATCGTCGCGGCCGACTCGCGCTCCCCGCGCGACGGCAAGTTCATCGAGATCCTCGGTCACTACGACCCCCGACAGGATCCCTCCGTGCTCACCGTCGACAACGACAAGGCCGTGAAGTGGCTCTCCGAGGGCGCGCAGCCGACCGAGCGGGTCGCCAAGCTGCTCGAGATCTCGGGCGCCATGGAGCAGTTCAAGGCCGCGAAGTGACCGTGGGCACCTCAGCAGGCACGGCCGCAGCCGTCCTCACCCACATCGTCCGCTCGATCGTCGACGACCCCGAGCAGGTGACCGTCGAGACCACCGACGACGGCGACCGCGTCCGCCTCGATGTGCGGGTTGGTCCCGGAGATCTCGGCCGCGTCATCGGCCGTCGCGGTCGCACCGCCGCGAGCATCCGCACCGTCACCCGCGCCGCTGCCTCCAAGGACGGCGTCGAGGTCGACATCGAGTTCCTCGACGACTGATCCCCTCCCATGTCTGGGCCCGAGCTGCTCGAGGTCGGCCGGCTCGGACGAGCCCACGGCGTCCGAGGTGACCTGGTGGTCAACCTGTCGACCGATCGCCTTGAGCGTGTCGCAGTCGGAGCTCGTCTGCTGATCGGCGACGAGTGGCGGACCGTGGCGTCGAGCCGAATGCAGGGCTCCAAGCGCGTGATCCACCTTGAGGGGGTCGATGGTCGTGACGCTGCCGAGGCCCTCGCTGGACGACCCATCCGCGCCGAGCCGATCGACGACCCGACGGCGCTGTGGGTGCATGAGTTGGTCGGATCGACGGTGGTCGATCGCGACGGGACCGCTCGGGGCACCTGCGTCTCGGTAATCGCCAACCCGGCCTCCGATCTCCTCGAACTCGATAACGGCGCGCTCGTCCCCTCGGTCTTCATTGTCGAATCGGGGGCCGGACGAATCCTCATCGACCCGCCCGAGGGACTCTTCGAGGTGTTCGAGTCGTGAGGATCGATGTCTTCACCCTGTTCCCCGGGCTGGTTGACGGGTTCTGCTCGGAGAGCCTCCTCGGTCGCGCTCGCCGCGCCGGAACAGTCGACCTCCGAGTGCACGATCCACGGGATCACACCACTGACAATCACCGCACCGTCGACGACAGTCCCTTCGGTGGCGGAGCCGGAATGCTCATGCGCCCCGAGCCCGTCTTCGACTGCGTCGAGGCGGTTGACCCGCCGCGACCCCTGCTGCTGCTCTCGCCCGGGGGGCGGCGCTTTGATCAGGAGATGGCTGGCGAACTCGCCGAGACCAACGGGTTCAGCTTGCTCTGTGGGCGCTACGAGGGTGTCGACCATCGCATCACCGAGCATCTCGTCGACGGCGAGCTCAGCGTCGGTGATGTCGTGCTCGCTGGGGGAGAGGTAGCGGCCTGCCTCGTGATCGAGGCGGTGACCCGACTGCTTCCCGGCGTCATGGGTAACGCGGAGGGTCCCGAGACCGAGAGCTTCGCCGGATCGGGACTCCTCGAGGAACCCCAGTTCACCCGTCCGGCGGAGTTCCGCGGGTGGGTGGTGCCCGAGGAGTTGCGATCGGGAGACCACGCGCTCATCGCTCGCTGGAGGCGCGCTCAGGCCCTTCACCGCACCCTCGCCGCTCGTCCTGAGCTCGTCGAGGCTGCCGGTGGCCTCACCGAAGCCGATCGCCGCCTGTTGGAAGAGTTCCCCCCGGTCCCGTATCCTGCCCCGGCCGGACGGGCGCCCGAAGAGGGTCGTCCCACCACTCCACGAGAGAGCACGCCATGAAGACCACCGACCTCATCGACTCCGACCAGCTCCGCGACGACATCCCCGACTTCCAGGCCGGCGATGAGCTCAAGGTTCACGTCCGCGTCGTCGAGGGCGGCAAGGAGCGCATCCAGGTATTCCAGGGCGATGTGATCGCCCGCCAGGGCGGAGGTCTCCACGAGACCTACACCGTCCGCAAGCTCAGCTACGGCGTCGGCGTCGAGCGCACCTTCCCAGTGCACACGCCCACCGTCGCGAAGATCGAGGTCGTCAAGCGCGGCGACGTCCGACGCGCGAAGCTCTACTACTTGCGTGACCGTCTCGGTAAGTCGGCTCGCATCCGCGAGAAGCGCGACTTCTGACCACTCGCTGCATCGACGCCTGAGAGCGTCCCCATCGATGGCCCGACCGGGCCCGGAGGAGGACGCATGTCGGCGGCAGCAGCTAGAGGCGAGTGGGGCGAGCGGCTCGCCGCCCTCAACTACCGCCGCGACGGGTATCGCGTCGTTGAGCGGAATTGGTCATGCCGGCACGGCGAGATCGATCTCATTCTTGGGCAGGCCGATCTGATCGTGTTCTGCGAGGTGAAGGCCCGCGCCCGGAACTCCCATGGCGGGCCGACCGCTGCCGTCAGCCCGGCGAAACAGCGACGGCTGCGGCGAGCGGCCGAGGAGTGGATCCGGCTCAGCCGGCCCGAGGTCGATTCGTTCCGCTTTGACGTCGTGGCGATCGTCGGCGTGACCATCGAGCGGTATGAGGCCGCGTTCTGATGCTCAAGGAGCGACGACGGATCAGCCGAACACGCCCCACATGACGAGACCCGCCGCCACTGCGAGCGCGCTGGCCACGAGCAGGTAGTCGGAGGGCCGGGCGCGGAATCTCCGGTACGGATTGAATCCCATGGCCATCAGTATGGTGAGGCGATGCCGTGGGGGCCCTACGAAACGCTGATCGTCGACGAGGTCGACCGCGTCGTCACAATCACGATGAACCGGCCGCGCCGCAAGAACGCCGCCAACTCGGTGATGTGGGAGGAATTGTCGGACGTGGTCCGCGCTCTCCACTCCGCCGACGAGGTGCGCGCCGTGGTCCTCACCGGAGCTGGAGGTGACTTCTGCTCGGGGGCCGACGTGTCGGGAGAGGAGACCCGCTCGCGTCACATGCTCCACTCCATGCGGCACATCGGCGACCTCTGCCTGTCGCTTCAGCGCCTCGCTCAACCGACCGTCGCGAAGGTGCGTGGGGTGGCTGCCGGTGCCGGTCTCAATATGGCGCTCGCCTGCGATCTGGTCATCGCCGCCGAGGGCGCCCGGTTCTCCGAGATCTTCGCTCGCCGCGGACTCGTCGTCGACTTCGGCGGCTCGTGGCTCCTGCCGCGGCTGGTCGGCATGCACCGTGCGAAAGAACTCGTCCTGCTCGCCGACATCATCGATGCCACCGAGGCCGATCGGATCGGACTGGTGAACCGAGTGGTGCCGGAAGCCGAACTCGACGCGACGGTCGATTCGATCGCCACCCGATTGGCTGCTGGCCCGCCGATCGCCCTCGCGATGTCGAAGCGACTTCTCAACAACTCCTTTGACGTCACGCTCGAGCAGGCGCTCGACGATGAAGGTCTCGCGCAGACCGTGACCTTCACGACCGAGGACGTCGCCGAGGCAATGAGGGCCTTCATCGACAAGCGTGACCCCGTCTTCCGGGGCCGCTGACGGCCGCCCGCAGCGGTCCCTCGGTACTGTTCGGGTGTGGGTCCGCGTCGCGTCAGCCTCGCCATCGCCCTTCTCGCTGCCGTCGGCGCGCTCACCTCAGGCACCGTGCTTGCTCAAGATGAGCCTCCCTCCGATGAAGGTGTGACGATCGACGAGGGCGTCGTGGCCGGGACGACTCCCGACACCCTTCCCCTCGTGCCCGTGCCTCTCGGTTGCGCCGCGCCCGAATCGCCAGACGTGGTGTTCCTCGGCGAGGTCGCCGCCACCGACGATCGCACGGTCCGCTTCACCGACGTGACCGTGCGCGCCGGCGAACTCGGCTCCTTCGACCGCGGCGGATTGGTCGACGTCCGCTTCGGATACGACGCTCAGTACCTCGACCCGGGCGAGCGATACCTCGTCGGCGCGGAGATCGACCCGGATATCGGGATCCTCGTGTCCAAGCTCGCTCCCGAGCCGATCAACTTCGCCGGCGACGAGATCATCGGCGTGTCCGAGGACGACGTCATCTGCCCCGACTTCGAGGATCCGATCCTGACCCTCACCCCGATCGGAATGGAGGTCGAGACCGGACTCCTCGACAACCTTGTAGAGGATCGAACGCGACTCGCCGCGACCGTCGTGGTGCCGTTCGCGATCGTCGTGGCGGTGATCTTCCTGCTGGCCCTCCTGCGGGTCAGCGCCGCCGGTTTCCTTCGATCGCTCCGCCGTCGTTGACCCGGGCTCAGATCGGGCGAGCCGCCGAGGCGAGGGAACGCAGCTCGGTCACCGCGGCTGAGAGGCCCTCGGGGTGCCGATAGAGCGCGCTACCGGCGATCAGGAGATTGGCTCCGGCAGCGGCGGCACCGCTCACCGTCGTCGCCGAGATCCCACCATCGACCTCGAGGTCAACTGTGTCGGCCAGACCGGCGGCATCGATCATGGCGCGCACCTCAGAGATCTTCGGCTCCATCGACGCGATGTAGGCCTGCCCGCCAAATCCCGGGTTGACGGTCATCACGAGCACGAGGTCAATGAGGTCAAGGATGTGAGCGATCTCGGTCGCGGGCGTCGACGGGTTGAGGGCGACAGCTGCGGTCGCCCCGAGGGACGCGATGTTCTGGAGGGTCCGATGCAGGTGCTGGCAGGCCTCGACGTGCACGATCAGTCGGGAGCATCCGGCCTCGACGTAGCGACCGGCCATCAGATCGGGATCAGAGACCATCAGATGGGCTTCGAACGGTAGGGACGTGTGACGGCGGGCGGCGGCGATCACATCAGGTCCGAACGTGAGGTTCGGAACGAAGTTCCCGTCCATGACATCCCACTGGATGAGATCGCAACCGGCCTCCTCGAGGGCGGCCACCTCCTCGCCGAGTCGCGCGAAGTCGGCCGGCAGCACGGAAGGGGCGATTTGGATCGGGCGCGCCATGGGCCGAGGTTAGGCGCCGGTCGCTCAGACTCGATGCCTCCGACGGGCGGACTCCGGCTGGTCGGCTCCTACGGGCTGCGGGGTGCCGAGCTGATCGGGCCGGGGTCTAGCATCTGGGGATGCCACCGGACGGCCCGCTGGCTGTCGGCGATGAGGTCGAACTCGAGCCAGAGAGATTCGTCGCCGGCGGTGAGACCCTCGCCCGCTCGGCTGACGGGAGGGTCGTCTTCGTGCGCGGAGCCGTTCCCGGGGATCGCATCAGGGCCACGGTGATCGATGCCCGCCGCGACTGGTCGCGAGTGCGGCTCCTCTCGGTCGTCTCCAGCGGGACGGATCGAGTCGAAGCGAGCTGCGCCGCGAGACGGGCCGGATGCGGCGGGTGCGACTGGGCCGAAGTGGCTGATGCCGCGCACATGTCGCACAAGGTCGGTGTGGTTGTGGAGGCCCTTCGTCGGACGGCTCGCATCGACCTCGATGTCCTCGATGGTGGTTCCGTCCCGCGAACCGGTTACCGCACGACGATGCGGGTAGTCGGTGACGAGTCGGGACGACCCGCGCTCAGAATGGAGTCATCGAACACTGCGGTGCCGATCACCGGATGCGAGGTGGCCCACCCGCGCCTACTTGAGCTGCTCGACGGGATGACCCTCAGCCCAGGCCTTGAGGTCACCGTCCGGGTGTCCGACCACGATGGCGGGTCGACCGCCCGGTGGGATCGTCGGGCCGGAGAGGTGTCGGGGCTGCCCGTGGAGACGCGCACCGGTCGTGACGCGGCCATCGAGGAGGTCGTCGACTCACCGGGCGGTCCCGTGAGGCTCCGGGTATCCGCCGGCTCGTTCTTCCAGAGCGGACCGGCGGCGGCCCGCCTCCTCATCCGGACCCTCGCCCGTGTCGTTCCTGAGTGCTCAGACGCCGAGCATCTCGTCGACCTCTATGGCGGTGTCGGGCTCCTCGCCGCAGGGCTCGGCTCCTCCGCACGACGCCTGACGGTGGTGGAGAGCTCGCGGTCGGCGACATCGGATGCCCTCGTCAACCTGCCGCGCCTCGACCCACCGCCGGCTGAGATCGATGTCGCGACCTCCGAGGTGGGGGCCTGGCGGGCGTCCGCCGATGCCGCGCCGTGCGATGTCGTGATCGCCGATCCAGCCCGATCCGGTCTTGGACGGCCGGGAGTCGCGGCTGTCGAACGGCTCCGGCCCGAGGTGCTTGGCTTGGTCTCGTGCGACCCTGTGTCGATGGCCCGCGACGCGGCCCTGCTGGCTGAGGCGGGGTTCCGTCTCGAATCGGCGATCGCCCTTGACCTGTTCCCCGGCAGCCACCACGTCGAGGTGGTCTCCAGATTCGTCCGCGACCGATGAGCCCGGCAACACTGACCTCGTGATCGATCCGGTCCTCGCTCCCGACGTCGCGGCGGCGATCCGTGCAGGGCATCCGGTCGTCGCGCTCGAGTCCACGATCTTCTCCCATCTCGGATTGCCGTCACCGGCCAACCGAGAGGCCCTCAGCCGCTGTCTCGAGGCGGTCGAGCGCCGAGGGGCGGTCCCCGCGGTCACAGCCGTCCTCGACGGTGTGCCGAGGGTGGGTGTCTCCGAGGATGAGCATGATCGGATTCTCGGTGTCGCGCGTAAGGCAGCCGAGCGCGATCTCCCGGTGGCCATGGCCCAAGGTTGGGAGTTCGGTGCCACCACTGTCTCGGCGGCCCTCGCGCTGGCGGCAGCGGCTGGGATCTCGGTCTTCGCGACCGGCGGCATCGGTGGCGTTCACCGCGAGGTCGCGGCCACCGGGGATGTCAGCGCTGATCTCGATGCCATCGCCTCCCATCCGATGGTGACGGTGTGCGCCGGGGCCAAGGCGTTCCTCGATCTCTCTCGCACCCTCGAGTATCTCGAGACGGCCGGTGTCCCGGTGCTCGGATGGCATCACGACGACCTCCCCGCCTTTTACACCCGATCGAGCGGTCTCCGAGTGCCGCATCGGGTGGAGTCGGCCGGAGAGGTCGCCGCGGTGCTCGCCGCGCGTACGCGCCCCGAGCGCGGGGTGCTGCTGACCGTGCCGATCCCGGCTGACGATGAGATCGACCCGACGACGATCGATTCGGCGCTCGCCGAAGCGCTCGCTGATGCCGCGGCCGAGGGCATCCGCGGGGCAGCCGTCACACCGTTCGTGCTCGCCCGCATCAGCGCCGCCACCGGTGGCGACAGCGTTCCGGCGAACCTGGCGCTCGCGGAGAACAACGCGGCGGTCGCCGCCGAGGTCGCTGTCGCGATCAGCTCAGCAGTGAGGTGACCCGCTGGCCGACCCGCTCCAGATGTCGGGCGCGGCGGTCGGGACCACAGCGGTCGAGTCCGTAGAGCGCGATCCACTCGACTCGGCATCGTCGAGCGCAGCGCGGTCGCAGGTAGCGGGACACGGTGCGCTTTCCGCTCTCCCCCTCAAGGGAGTTGACGAGCTTGGATGAGCCGTGGGTCGTGCACACGATGATGCGCTCGATCGACTCGAAGTGGGCTGAGGGGGTCCACACCTCGTCAAACCAGCGCTGCAGGGCTCCGGGCGGGCCACTCCACCAGGTCGGGTAGACGAGAACCAGTCCACTCGAACGCGAGAGGGCAGCGGCGTCGGTCTCGGTGAGCCCGGTGGTGTCGCGATCCGGGTCTGACAGATCGACGAGGTGAGTTGCCACGCCGCGCAGGGCCTCGAGCGCGACATCGCGCGTGGCAGCCGTCAGCGATGCCTCGAGGGGATGGCAGTACACGACCGTCACCATCGCCGCGCCGCCCCGGTCACCGCGTCGCTGATCTCCGCTGCGGAAGCCCCCGATCCGATGCGGATCCACGACGTGCGGGTGGACCACCCGCACACAAGCCGGAGCGCTCGTGAGATCACGCGTCGCGCGCTGTCACCCTCGCGGAGTCGGCGAAGTCGGCTCCGGTCGTCGACGGTCACCGAGATCAGTCTCTGAACATGTCCGAGGCCGGGTCGCATGCGTCCGTCGTCGCCAATCTCGAATCCGACGCCCGGCACCAGCACCCGATCGAGCCACCCCTTGACGGGGGCCGACAGGCCACTCGACTGGAGCGGGGTGACGAAGGCGAGCACCGCGGCTCGCGCGACGGCCTCGGCGGAGGAACGAACCCCCGCGTCGAGAATCGGCTCGTCGGACTCGTAGGCGCGACGCTCCGGTCCGGTCATGGCGATACCGAACCCGGCCAGATCCACCACGGTTACGCGGTGGCGGGCGGAGAGGCGCTCAACGAGCACCGCGGTCGCCAACGAGGCAGCGCGTCCGCGACGATCGGCGACGATCACCGCAGTCGCGCGCGGGTTTCCGTCGTCCATTCGGTCACCGTAGCGATGCGGCTCGGTCCGGTCGCCCTCGCTCTGCGAACATCGCGGGGTGAGCGAATCGACCTCGACGACCGCCTGGGACGGCGACGACATCCTCCCGGACGACGCCGACCTCTTCCCGATCCACGACCGCGAGTACCGGGTCCGGGCTTACCGTCTCGCATCGGACCGGATCCTCATCCGCGGCGGGGTGCGCGACCAGAAGCCACCCGGCCTCTACATATCGCACGACCCCGACCCGATCATCGTGCACCACATGGTCGTCGAGATGGAGGTCGCCTTCCCCTCGCTCATGATCGAGCGTTGCGAAGTGACCTTCGAGTCGTACCCGCACGGAACCTGTCCCACGATCACCGAGCACTACCGCTCGCTCGAGGGAGTTTCGATCGCCCGCGGCTACTCCGGCCGGGTCCGTGAGCTCTTCGGCGGGCCGAGGGGATGTACCCACACGACCGCCCTGCTCCTCGCCATGGGTCCGGTGGCGGTGCAGTGCACCTGGTCGATGTTCTCGGCTGAACTGCCCGAGGGGGAGAGCCCCTCGCTGCGGATGAGGCTCTTCGAGGGGAATGTCGACGACACCTGGAGGATGAACATCGGTTCCTGTCACGAGTGGGCCGAAGACGGCCCCGCCACCCGTCGGGCCGAAGACGGCGACGGGTTCGAGGTGCCGGTGTTCATGCAGCGGCGCCTCCGCGATCTCGGACTGGCAGACGAGCCGAGATGAGCGACCCCTTCGGTCTCCGCTCCCTCGATCCCGCAATCCTTGCGTCGACTCCGGGCATGAAGTGGCAGGCGCATCCGGGGCGGCTGGCCGCCTGGGTCGCCGATATGGATTTCCCGATTGCCCCTGCGATCAGCGAGCGACTCGCCGCGGTCGTCGCCCATGGGTCACTTGGATATCCGCACTGGGGTCCGGCCCCATCACCGGCCGGTCGGCTCTTCGCCGAGCGGATGAGTTCGAGGTGGGGATGGTCACCCGATGTCGAGCGGATCCACGACCTTGCCGATGTGCTGCAGGGCGTGCGTATCGCCGTCGAGTTACTCACGGAGCCTGGAGATCCCATCGCCCTCCACACCCCGGCCTACCACCCGTTTCTCAACTCGCTCCGCGAGATGGACCGACGCATCGTCGAGTTGCCGGTCGGCGCTGATCGGATCGACGAGGTGGCGTCGATCATCGCGGCCGAGCGACCGTCGCTGCTCATCCTGTGCCATCCCCACAACCCAACTGGCCACCGTTTCCGGCGCCCCGAACTCGAGCGACTTGCGGAGATCGCCGAGGCGGCCGATCTCGTGGTGGTCTCCGATGAGATCCACTCGGACCTGGTTCACGAGGACCCGCCGGACATCGAGACGGACACCGAGACGCACATCCCCTTCGCCTCGGTGTCGGAGTCGGCCGCCCGCCGCGCGGTGACGGTGACCTCGGCGTCGAAGGCGTTCAATCTCGCGGGTCTCCGCTGGGCGGTCATGCATGTCGGCCATGCGGAACTCGAGCGACGACTTCGCTCCTTCCCCGATCACTTCTTCGGCGCGCCGAACCTCATCGCGGTGGAGGCGGCCGTGGCCGCATGGACCGACGGCGCCGATTGGCTCTCGGCCGTCATGGAGGTGCTCGATGAGAACCGCCATCGCCTCGTCGACCTGCTCGAGCATCACCTGCCAGGCGCGCGATACACGCCGCCGGAGGCCACCTACCTCGCTTGGATCGATTGCTCGCACCTCGGGGAGGGCGAGGTGCCCCGCGACATCTTCCGGGAGCGCGGTGTCGAGGTGAGCCCGGGTCCCCAGTTCGGAGGTGAGGGCTCTGGCCATGTTCGTCTCAACATGGCGACGAGCCCCGCGATGCTCGAGCGAATCGTCGCCACGATGGGCGGAGCCTGACCTTCGGCGATGGACTGGTGCCGGTCAGTCGGCGGGGCGGTTCTGCGCGTGTTGGAAGCCGAAGCGGCCCTTCACGCAGAGATTGCCGCTGGTGATGCCACTGTCGGCTGGTGACGTCACCTTCACGATCGAATCGTCTTGTACGTGCAGCGTCAGGTTGCAGCCCACGCCGCAGTAGCCGCACACCGTGTCGACCCGGGTCTGGCGTGCCTCATCCCAGGTGCCCGCCTGACGCATGGTGTACTCGGAGGTGAACATGAGCGCACCGGTCGGGCAGACCTGGATGCAGTTGCCGCAGTAGACGCATCCCGAATCGGGAAGTGAGACGTCATGCTCGGTTGACACCCGAGCATCGAAGCCCCGTCCGGCGATGTCGATCACGAAGCTGTTCTGCCACTGCTCACCGCACGCATCCACGCACTGGTAGCACAGGATGCACTTCGAGTAGTCCCGCACGTAGAGGTCGTTGTCGATCCGCACCGGCTCGTCGACCCGCGCGGCCTCGGAGCCGTATCGGGTCGGGTCGGCGCCGTACTCGGCGTTCCACTCCTCGACATGGTCGGTGAGCGACAGATCGACCGAGGAGCCGAGGAACTCGAGCACCATCCGCCGCGAGTGGTCGATCCGTTCGGAGCGCGTCGTGACGACCATGCCCTCCGTGACCGGACGAGAGCAGGAGGGGACGAGCGTGCGGGAGCCCTCGACCTCAACCATGCATACGCGGCAGGCGTTACGGGGCGTGATCGTCTCGCCGTAGCACAGGGTCGGAATACCGCAGCCGCGGCCTCCGCAGGCATCGAGGATCGTCGTCCCTTCGGCTACGCGAACCGTCACCCCGTCGATGACCGCCTCGACCGTCACCGTCGCGGGGTCGGTGCCGTCGATCGCCCTCATGTGAGCACCCCGAGTCGCACAACCGCGGACTGGATGGCGTTGGCCGCCGTCTGACCGAGACCGCAGATGCTTGCGTCGCGCATGGCGCCGGCGATGTCGCGGAGGAGCGCGAGGTCGGCTTCGCCGGTGCCGGAGGCGAGCCGTTCGATGGCCTCCTCCTGCCGGATCGTTCCAACGCGGCACGGGACGCACTGTCCGCAGGACTCGTCGCGGAAGAAGGCGGCGATACGGCGCAACTGGTCGACCAGGTCGACGTGCTGATCGTGCACCATCACCACACCGGAGCCGAGGGTGAGCCCCACCTCGCGGAGCGAGGTGTCATCGAGGGACAGGTCCAAGTCGCCCGGGCCAGCGAAACCTCCGGCGGCGCCACCGAGCATGACGGCGCGGAGCTCCGAGCCATCGCGAAGGCCGCCCGCGCGTTCGATCAGCTCGCCGAGGGTGATACCGATCGGTGCTTCGATCACGCCGGGTCGGCGGACAGCGCCCGACAGGCAGAACAGTCGGCGATCGGCCCGGCGGCCCTCGGCGACGATGGAGGGCACGTTCATCAACGTCTCGACGTTGTTCACCGCGGTCGGCTGCCCGAAGAGTCCCGACTCGAAGGGGAACGGTGGCTTGTTGCGAGGTTCGCCGCGGTAGCCCTCGATCGAATTGAAGATCGCGGTCTCCTCGCCACAGATGTAGGCGCCCGCACCGCGAATGATCTCTATGTCGAAGCCGGCCGACGGTCCGAGGTGTCCGGCGGAGCGGCATCGCTCGATCGCCGTCGAGAGCGTCTGGTAGGCGCGGAGGTACTCGCCGCGCAGATACACCCGGCCGAGCTCGCACCCGATGGCGAGGCCCGCGATCGCCATCGACTCGATGAGGGCGTAGGGGTCGTTCTCGATGAGGGTCCGGTCCTTGAAGGTGCCGGGCTCGGACTCGTCGGCGTTGCAGATGAGGTGATGCGGGGTGACGGGCTGGGTGCGTACCGCGTCCCACTTGCGAGCGGTCGGGAATCCGGCCCCGCCTCGACCGGTGAGTCCGGATGCCTCGACGGCGGCGATGATCCCTTCGGGGCCGAGATCACGGGCGCGCTTGAGCGCTGAGAACCCGCCGTTCGCGAGGTAGGCGTCGAGGTCGAGCGGATCGTCCGCGCCGACCCGGCGCAGGAGGACGTCATCCCCAGTTCGGTCGACCGCTGCGGATGCCGGATCGGGCTCCTCGTTCGGCGCTCCGATCGTGATGGCGGCAGGGGCGCGGTCGCAGAGGCCAAGACATGGAGCGGGGTGCGCTCCGTCGGTCACCGTCTCTTCGCTCGGGCCGCCGGCCGCGCGGCAGGCCAGGTCGATGCAGACGTGTCGCTGTACCGGGTCGCGGGGGCTGAGTGAGAAGAGCCCGTAGAAGCTGGCCACCGCGTGGATCTCGGCGGGGGAGGCGCCCAGTCGCGTGGCGAGATGGTCGATGGCTGGGGGGCTGATCCAGCCGATCCGATCGTTGAGGGCGTGGAGGCAGGGGAGCAAGAGGTGTCGACGTCCGCGGACGACCTGGCCGGCGATGGCGTCGCGACCGAGGCGGTCGTCGCCGGGTCCGAGCAGGCTCTCGATGGCGTCCCGCTCAGCATCGGAGGCTGGCGTCGTCCGCTTGATCGTCTCCATGCCTGATCAGCCTGTCGTCGCGTGGATGATCCGGTCGATGCGGACGGCGGCCGCCTTGAACTCCGCGGTTCCCGAGCGGGGGTCAACGGCATCGATCGTCAACTGGTTGACATCGACCTCATCGGGGAAGTGGAAGGTCATGAAGATCAGCCCGTCGCGGAGCCCACGATCGATCCTGATCGGCGCCTCGACCGCTCCACGACGCGAGCTGACGCGAACGACCTCGCCGTCGGCGACTCCGAGACGATCGGCATCTCCGGGCGAGACGTCAACCGTCTCGCCCGCACGGTTCGGGGAGGAGAACCCTCCCGACTGGACGCCGGTGTTGTACGAGTCGAGTCGGCGACCGGTGGTGAGGCGGAGTGGGAACTCCTCATCGACGGCCTCGACGGGCGGCTCATCGATGACTACCGAGAACGGGGCGGGACGGCCGCGGTCGGCGGGGTCCTCGGCCCAGAGGCGACCGTGGAGATACGGCGGCTCAAGGGTGTCCTCGGAGTAGCAGGGCCATTGGATGCCACCGAGTTCCTCGAGACGCCACCAGGGCATACCGGCGTGCATGGGGGAGAGCGACCGCAATTCGTCCCAGATCTCCTCGTGGTCGCGGTAGTTCCAGTCGTGACCGAGCCGCGCGGCGAGCGCCAGCAGGATGTCGATGTCGTCGCGGGCGCCTCCCGGTGGGTTGATGGCTTTGCGGACACGCTGGACCCGACGCTCGGAGTTCGTGACAGTGCCGTCTGATTCGCACCACGATGCGCTTCCCGGGAGGACCACATCGGCGAGTTCGGCGGTGCCGGTCATGTGGATGTCGAGAACGACGAGGTGGTCGCGAGAGGAGAGCAGTTCGATCGCCCGCGAAACGTCGGCCTCGCTCTGGGCGGGGTTCTCGCCGATGACGAGGAGCGAGGTCAGATCACCGCGCTCCATGGCGTCGAACATCTGGGTGAGGTGCCAGCCGTTCTCGGGCGGGACGGTTGTCGACCAGCGGGCGTTGAACTTGGCGCGCGCCTCGTCGTCGGTGACGTCTTGGAAGCCGGGCAGTTTGTTGGGGAGGGCTCCCATGTCGCCGCCGCCCTGCACGTTGTTCTGCCCGCGCAGCGGAGTGAGCCCGGCGCCATAGCGACCGACCTGGCCGGTGAGCAGCGCGAGGTTGCACAGTGACAGCACGTTGTCGACACCGTTGTGGTGCTCGGTGATGCCGAGGGTCCAGCACAATTGCGCGGCCTTGGCGCCCGCGTAGGCGTGGGCGAGTTCCTTGATGGCCTCGGCCGGCACACCGGTGACGGCCTCGCCGCGCTCAAGGGTCCATTCCTCGACCGAGGCCGCGTACTCGTCGAATCCACTGGTCGCGCGCTCGATGAACTCGGTGTGGGCGAGTCCGGCGTGGATGATTTCGCGGGCGATCGTGTTGGAGAGGGCGATATCGGAGCCGACCTCGAGCCCCAGCCAGCGATCGGCGAAGCGAGCCGTCTCGCTACGTCGCGGGTCGACCACGAAGAGCCGAGCACCGTTGTTCATCGCGGTGAGCACGTGGTGGAAGAAGATTGGATGCGCGTTACGGGCGTTCGATCCCCACATGATGATGACGTCGGCGGCCTCGGCCTCCGCATAGGAGGAGGTGCCTCCTCCCGCTCCGAATGTGGCGGCCAGACCGACCACCGAGGGAGCGTGTCAAGTTCGGTTGCAGGAGTCGATGTTGTTCGTGCCGAGGGCGACTCGAGCGAGCTTCTGCGCGATGAAGTTCATCTCATTGGTCGACTTCGAGCACGAGAACACACCGACCGACTGACCGCCGCCGGCGCGGCGGAATCCCTCGGCGGCACGGTCGAGGGCCTCGTCCCAGGTGGCTGGGCGGAGCTCGCCGTTGTCCCGCACGAGTGGGGTGGTGAGGCGGTCGAGTGGTTGGTGGCGATGCCGAGGCATGGAACTCACGTTAGTTGAGATACGAGGTATCGTTCCACATCTTGGAATGAATCCGTATTGTGGAACAGGTGTGACCTGTGCGACAATCCGCGCCGGCCACGCGTCGGCGGGCCGACCGCCCGCACATTCTGCCGACAAACCACCGAATCAGGGGTGAACAACGATGAGTTTTCCGTCCGATCTTGAGATCGCCCGAGCGGCCCACCCGAAGCCCATGCCCGAGGTCGCCGCGAAGATGGGCATCGGTGAGCACCTGCTCCGGCCTTACGGCACTGAATTGGCCAAGATCAGCCTCGACGCCATCGACGAACTCGCCGATCGACCAAAGGCCAAGTACGTCGTCGTCACCGCCATCACCCCGACCCCGCTCGGTGAGGGCAAGACGACGACTTCGGTCGGTCTCGGCCAAGCGATGTCGCACGTCGGGAAGAACGCGGTGCTCTCGCTCCGTCAACCCTCGATGGGCCCGACCTTTGGCATCAAGGGCGGAGCGGCGGGAGGTGGCTACAGCCAGGTCATTCCGATGGAACTGCTCAACCTTCACCTCACGGGGGACTTCCATGCGGTGACCGCGGCCCACAACCTGCTGTCGGCAATGGTCGACAACCACCTCCACCACGGCAACGAGCTTGGCCTCGACCTCAACAACATCACGTGGCGCCGCGTGCTCGATGTCAACGATCGCGCGCTGCGCAACATCGTCATCGGGCTCGGCGGCCGGATGGACGGGGTGACCCGTCAGACCGGATTCGACATCACCGCGGCCTCCGAGGTCATGGCGATCCTCGCCCTCGCTACCTCAGCCGAGGATCTCCGCGCCCGCCTTGGCCGCATCGTCGTCGGCTACACGAGCGACAACCGACCGGTGACCGCCGACGACCTGAACGGCGCCGGCTCGATGTCGGTGATCATGCGCGACGCCTTGGCGCCCAACCTGCTGCAGACGTCCGAGAACACCCCGGTCATCGTCCACGCCGGCCCCTTTGGCAACATCGCCCACGGCAACTCATCGGTGGTCGGTGACCTCATCGGTATCCGAGGAGGCGACTACCTGATCACCGAGGCGGGCTTCGGCGCCGACATGGGAGCCGAGCGCTTCTTCAACATCAAATGCCGCGCGTCCGGGCTGACCCCCGACGCCGCCGTGCTCGTCGCGACGGTCCGCGCCCTCAAGGCCCACTCGGGTAAGTACCGCATCGTCGCCGGCAAGGCGCTCCCCGAGGACCTGCTCGCTGAGAACCCCGACGACGTCATGGCCGGCGCGGACAACCTGCGCAAGCAAGTCGAGAACGTGAAGGCCCACGGCGTCACCCCGGTGATCGCCATCAACGCCTTCCCGACCGACCACCCCTCTGAGCACGAGGCGATCAGACGGTTCGGTGAGTCGCTCGGCGCCCGCGTCGCCGTGTGCACCCACTTCGCCGACGGTGGCGCCGGAGCGGTGGAGTTGGCCGAGGCGGTCATTGAGGCCTGCGAGGAGCCAAGCGACTTCGGTTTCCTCTACGAGGACTCCGATCCGCTGAAGACCAAGATCGAGAAGGTCGCCACCACGATTTACGGTGCGGCGCGCGTGGACTACACCGCGGCCGCCAGTCGCCAGCTGCAGAACTACGAGGCCAACGGGTTCGGTTCGCTTCCGGTGTGCATCGCCAAGACGCACCTGTCGATCTCGGGTGATCCGAGCCTGAAGGGAGCACCGACCGGGCACACGCTCACCGTGCGCGAGGCCCGCGCGAGCGTCGGCGCCGGCTTCGTCTACCCGATCTGCGGCGACATGAGCACCATGCCCGGACTCGCCTCTTCTCCGGCGGCCGCCCGCATCGACATCGACGATGACGGCCAGATCGTGGGGCTCTCGTGAGCGAAGGCGTCCTGGAGCGCACCCCCGGTGGGGCGATCCTCCTCGATGGCAACCGGCTGCGTGATGAGACCGTCGCGCGGCTCCGCGGCGAAATCGAGGCCGCCGGCTCCCCGGCGGTCTGCCTCGCGACGGTGTTGGTCGGTAGTGACAAGCCGAGCCAGATCTACGTGCGCATGAAGCACCGCAAGGCGGAGGAGGCCGGTCTCATCTCTCGTGGGGTCGAACTACCCGAGTCGGCGACCCAAGCCGAGGTGGAGGAGCAGGTGGCCGCCCTCGTCGCCGACCCGACGGTGCACGGCATCCTCGTGCAACTTCCGTTGCCGGCGCATCTCGACGCGGAACCCGTGCTCGCCATGCTCCCACCCGAGAAGGACGTCGATGGGCTTACCGAGCGCTCCCTCGGTCGGCTCGTTCGCGATCTCCCCGGTCATGTGCCGTGCACCCCGCTCGGTGTGATGCGGCTCATCGAGCGCTACGGCATCGAGACCTCGGGTCGCCGAGCGGTTGTCGTCGGTCGATCCACCCTGGTCGGGCTTCCGCAGGTGCTCCTGCTCGGTCGTAAGGGTTGCGACGCCACGGTGACGTTGGCGCACTCGCGCACCACCGACCTCATCGAGGTGTGCCGCCAGGCCGACATCATCGTGGCGGCCGCCGGCCAGGCGCACATGATCGGGCCCGACCACGTCCGACCAGGTGCCGCGGTGCTCGATGTGGGCGTCTCGCGCACCTCGGACGGGATCGTCGGCGATGTCGATTTCGATCAGGTGCAGGCGGTCGCGGGCGCGATCACCCCGATGCCGGGTGGAACGGGTCCGATGACGATCGGTTGCCTGCTCGAGAACACCGTCGCCGCGGCGCGGATGCTCGGCGCGTTCTGATCCACTCGGATTTCCCCAGCCCTGAGGTTGGTATCTGTTCCACATTGTGGAACAGTAGGGGCGCAGGGAGGAACATGTCAGGAGTCCAGTCAGTCACGCGAGCCTTCTCGGTGTTGCGCAGCCTGTCCACCGGACCGGCCGGCGTCTCCGAGATCGCGGAGCGGACGGACCTCCCGAAGAGCACCGTCGCCCGGTTGCTCTCGACCCTCGTCGATGTCGGCGCCGTCGAGCAGAGCGACAACTCGAGCTCGTACGGCTTGGGGGAGACGCTGATCGAGTTGAGCGCTGCCGCTTCGCCTGGCCGCAACATCGTGTCGATCAGTCGTCCGCATCTCCAGGATCTCGTCGATCTGTTGGAGGAGGACGCCGGTATCGGAGTTCTCGACGGCCGCGGGGTCTACTACCTCGATCAGGTGAACGCCGGCCAAGAGGTGCAGTTGCGCGACTGGACCGGCGAGACGGTCGATGCCCATGTCGTCTCGTCGGGCCTGGTTTTGCTGGCGTTCGCCTCCGATGCTGATCAGGCGGCTGCGCTCGCGCATCCCTTCGAGCCCTGGTGCGAGCGTTCCATCACCGACCCGGTCGCGATCATCCGTCGCCTCGAATCGGTGCGCCGCGACGGCTTCGCCTGGACGATGGAGGAGATGGCCGAGGGCATCAACTCGGTCGCCGCGCCGATCTTCAATCCGGCGGGTTCGGTGATCGCCGCCCTGCATGTGCACGGCCCGGCCTACCGGTTCCCGGACCCCGACCGACGCGATGCGATCACCCGGGCGGTGGTCCGCACTGCCGCGCGAGTTTCGAAGCGCCTCGCGGGCAGCCTCGAGGCCTGATTCGGCCCGGTCGGCGACGGTTCCGTCTGGTGGAACAGCGAGGTTGACCGATGTCACTCTCGGGAGTCGAGCGTGATAGGTTTTCACCATACGGACCTGTTCCGTATGACGGAATTCAAGTTGAGGGGAAGCCCAGGTCAACGAGAATTCCAATTCCATGGGCGAGGCACCCCTCGGGGACCTCTGAGCGTGTTCCCGGGAGGTGCACGTGACCGAAGAGAACGACGACATCGATCTCGCCGCGCTGTCCGACGACGACCTCGTCAGCCAGATGCACGACGACCTCTACGACGGGCTCGGTGACGAGATCGTCGAGGGGACCACCATCCTTCTCGATCGAGGCTGGTCGGCCGAGAGGACGCTCAACGACGCGCTCGTCGAGGGAATGCGCATCGTTGGTATCGACTTCCGCGACGGCATCCTCTTCGTGCCCGAGGTGCTGCTCGCCGCCAACGCGATGAAGGCCGGCATGGAGGTGTTGCGCCCCCTCCTCGCCGAGACCGGTGTCGAGCCGATCGGCAAGATCGTGATCGGCACGGTCAAGGGCGACATCCACGACATCGGCAAGAACCTGACCGCCATGATGATGGAGGGCGCCGGCTTCGAGGTGGTCGACATCGGCATCAACTGCGACGTCGATAAGTACCTCGAGGCTCTCGAGGCGCACCAACCCGACATCCTCGGCATGTCGGCCTTGCTCACGACCACCATGCCCTACATGAAGGTCGTGATCGACACCCTCGAGGCCAAGGGCCTGCGTGAGCGCTACATCGTGATGGTGGGTGGCGCTCCGCTCAATGAGGAGTTCGGCGACGCGATCGGCGCCGATGCCTACTGCCGCGACGCCGGTGTCGCCGCCGAGATGGCCAAGAAGCTCGTGGACACC
>JAURCL010000026.1 GCA_030828465.1 Acidimicrobiales bacterium
CGCTCGCGAGCGTGACGATCATCGCGTGGCTGCTCATCGACGGGTCGGTCGAGAAATCCTTTTCCGCTGGGGTGGCTGTACTCATCATCGCCTGCCCATGCGCGCTCGGTCTTGCGACGCCGACCGCCTTGCTCGTCGGCACCGGCCGGGGAGCGCGGCTCGGCATTCTCATCCGCGGCCCGGAAGTTCTTGAGGCGACCCGTCGTGTCGACACGCTCGTCCTCGACAAGACCGGCACGGTCACGACCGGGATGATGGCGGTCGTCGAGGTTCGGGTGAGCCCGGGTGGGGATCGTGACCGGCTTCTCAGCGTCGCGGCCTCGGTTGAGTCGGGCAGCACCCATCCGATCGCCCGTGCGATCACCGCGGCCACGCCTGAGCCGATCGCTGGAGCGACCGAGGTGATCGAGCACCCCGGAGTCGGCGTGGAGGGAACGGTCGACGGCCGCCGGATTCTGGTTGGGCGCGCGAGAGATACTGGTGTGTCGCCGTCGTGGGGCCGAGCGGATGTCACCGTGGTGGAGGTGTCAGCGGACGGCGTGGTTCTCGGCTGGATCGCCCTCGCTGACGAGTTGAAGGACTCGAGCCTCCCCGCGGTCACCGCGGCGAGAGCAGCCGGACTCGAACCGGTTCTCGCCTCAGGCGATCGGGCGGAGGTGGTCGACGAGGTGGCCGACCGACTCGGCATCGAGCGTCGACTCGCCGGAGTGATGCCCGCCGACAAGCTCACGCTGGTGCGTGACCTGTCAGCCGAGGGACGCGTGGTGGCGATGGTGGGTGACGGGGTCAACGATGCCGCCGCGCTCGCTGCCGCCGATCTCGGTCTCGCTATGGGTTCCGGCACCGATGTCGCCATCGCGGCGGCTGACATCACGTTGGTCCGCGATGATCTCGGGGCGGTGGTCGACGCGATCCGACTCTCGCGCCGAACGCTCCGCACCATCCGCGTCAATCTGTTCTGGGCGTTCGGCTACAACGTCGCGGCCATCCCGCTCGCGATGACTGGGCAGTTATCGCCCCTGGTAGCGGGCGCGGCGATGGGACTGTCGAGCGTGTTCGTCGTGTCGAACAGTCTCCGGTTGCGGCGATTCCGCTGAGGCTCAGCTGAGCGCGGCAACGGCGAGCTCACGCGCCGCTTTGTAGTCGGCCTTACCGTTTGGGGCCCGCGGCACGGTGTCGACGATGACGATGTGACGAGGCGCCTTAAATCCGGCCAGTTGGTCCTTGACGCCAGCGATCACCAACTCAGCGGTTACCTCCGGAGCGCCGCTCAACACCGCGGTCACGGTCTGGCCGAACTTCTCGTCGTCGACGCCGACCACGAGGCAGTCGACGACCCCATCGACTCGCTTCACGGCTTCCTCGACTTCTTCCGGGAAGATCTTCTCGCCGCCGGAGTTGATGACCTGGCTGCCGCGGCCGAGAAGCACGAGCGTGCCGTCCTCGAGGATCTGGCCCATGTCGCCGGGGAAGGAGTAGCGGACTCCGTCGATGACCCGGAACGTCGCTGCGCTCTTCTCGGGATCCTTGAAGTAGCCGAGGGGGACGAGGCCTCCGGCGGCGACCCGACCGATCTCGTCGGAACCGGGAGCGATCTCTCGGTCGTTCTCGTCGAACAGTTTCGTGGTGGGGTTCGCTGAAAAGCGTGCCGTCGCGGTCGACATGCCGCGCATGGAGATCTGCGAGCCCATCGATCCTTCGCTGGATCCCATCGCGTCGTAGAGGAACACTTGGGGGAGACGGTCGAGCATTGCCTCCTTCACCTCCGAGGTCCACATGACACCCGAGGAGAGAACCATCTTCACGGAGGAGAGGTCGTAGGCCTCACCGCTATCCGCGGCCTCGTCGATCGCGGAGATGATCGGCTTGGCGAACGAGTCGCCGACGATGGTGACGTGGGTGGCTCGGCGCATCGAGATCGTTCCCAGCACTTCATGGGGGTCGAGACTGCGACTCGTGAGGGTCACGAGGTGCCCGCCCCCGAGGTGGGGGATGAGCGCCCCGAGCCAGAGCCCGGTGCCGTGCATGAGGGGCGCGCCGACGAGGGAGACGGCCGACTCACCACGCTCATGTACTCCGGCAACGACCCCAGCGATATCCGAGGCCGCCTCGGGCACCGGGAGGCCGATAGCCGGGAAACCGAGGCCGCAGAAGAACTGGGTGATCTCGCCGGTGGCGTACATGACACCCTTGGGCATGCCGGTGGTGCCACCGGTGTAGAGCATGTAGAGGTCGGACTCGTCGCGGGTGATCCGCGGCATGGGGTCGTGGCCAGCGATGAGATCCTCGAAGGCGATGGCGCCTTCAACGGACACTCCGGAGGAACCGGTGTCGTCTACCTCGATCAGCAGCCGTAACCCGGGAAGCGATCCCGCCACGCGGGCGACTCGGTCGGCGAGCGACGAGTGGTAAACGAGGGCCTCGGAGTCGGAGTTCTCCAACAGGTAGAGCAGTTCGTTGTCGAGGTAGCGGTAGTTCACGTTCACCGGAACGCCGCGCATCTTGAACGCGCCGAACTGCGCCTCCATGTACTCGTTGCCGTTGTAGAGGTAGAGGGCGATCTTCGAGTCGGGTCCGAGACCGGCCGCGGTGTAGGCCGCGGCCACGCGGGCCGCCCGGTTGTCGTACTCAGCCCACGATCGCGTCACCGTGCCGTTCGTGACGGCCGGTCGATCTCCGACGACGTCGGCGATCGATTCCCACACGGTTGCCCAATGCATCTCCATGCTCGGATCGTAGGCGACCGGCATCGGGGCCTCGAACGGCGGCTCGGTGAGGGGTGTCGTGTGCCACCATGACGCCATGGTCGACGGCGAGCAGCGCCATGCCGATGCGGTCCGAGCCGCCTGGGCCGACTACGGCGATGGCCGCGCCCTCGCCCGACTCGACGAGCTGAGCGCGATGGTGTCAACCAACCGGGTGTTCCGGCTCGCACTCAACGACGGCTCCTCGGTGATCGCCAAGTCGTCGAACTACGGCTCGTTCTTCTTGTTCGCCGAGGACCACGACCGGCTCCACCGCTGCTCGCGGCTGCTGACCGGGGGGCCCTATGAGCACTTCATGGCCGGTTCGCTCACCGTCGACGACCGCCCCTACCTCTGGTACGACGGCGAGATGTGGGTGGTGCTCTACCGAGAGGTGGAGGTGCGCGATCGACTGCCCGCGATCCTCACCCCCACCCAGGTTGAGTCGTTTGGCGCCGAGATAGCGCGCTTCCATCGGGCCTGCTCATCGGTGTCGCGGCTGATCCCGCCGACATCGAAGACCGTTACCTCCGACGCCGTGAATCTGTACGAGATGACGGCAAGCCGACGGGCTGGCGATGAGCTCGGACTCGACCCCTCCCGCCTCGACATGGTGCATCGGCACGCCCACCGCTTCCTCATGGCGGTGCACGAGTGCGGGTACGACTACTGGCCGAAGATGCCGGTGCTGATCGACTGGAACCTCGGAAACTTCTCGATCGAGAACCAATCTGACGGCGGTTTCCGACTGTTCAGTCGATGGGACTACGACTGGTTCCGAGTGGAGACTCGCCTGCTCGACTTCTACTTCCTGTCGCGGGTCTCGTCGCGAACAGGTGACCGAACCACGTTCACCTACGGCTCACACACCTTGTTCGAGGATCGCTTCATCCGGTTCCTGCGCGCCTACCACGACGTGTTCCCGCTGGAGGAGCGCGAGATCCGGTTCCTAAAAGAGGCCTACCGCTTCTTTCTCCTGAACTACGTCGTCCGTGAGGGACGGTTCTTCTTCCGGCGCGACATCTGGCAGCACCTGCTCCACGACGTCGTTGATGTGCACCTCCCGCAGCTCGATGAGCTGGATTTCGGCGCGCTCGTCGGACTCGTCACCGACTGAGCGGCGGTCGCGCGCTCAGTCGGAGCCGTGAATCGTGATGATCACTTTGCCGGTGGTGTGTCCTGCCGCGACATCCTGAGCGGCGGCCCACGCGCGTTCCAGCGGTTCTCGGCGCGAGACGGACGCGTCCAGCGACCCAGCCGACAGAAGGGTGAAGATCTCTCGGGCCGCGCGGGCGACGAGGTCTGGCCGTTCGATCGGGTAGCGCCACCAGTGCACTCCGGTGACTTCCAGATTCTTCACGAGCACGTGATTGGCTCGCAAGGTCGGCGGACCGCCGCCGGTGAAGCCGACGATGACGTGGCGCCCTTCGAAGCGCAGGAGCCGCGCCGCCTGCTCGCCGGCCGTCGAGCCAACCGGATCGATCAGCACGTCGATCCCGACTCCCTGAGCGGCGAGCTCATCGCGTAACTGTTCTGGCCAGTCGGGATCGCCCCGGTCCCAGACCGTGTCAGCGCCGAGCCGCAGTGCCTCGGTCGACTTGTTGGAGGAGGCGACCGCGTGCACGACGCACCCGTGGGCCTTCGCCAACTGGACGGCCATCGAGCCGACACCGCCGGCGGCGGCGAGCACCAGCACGTGTTCCCCGGATGCGACTCGAGCCCGACGGTGGAGCGCGAACCATGCCGTCTGGGCATTGGTGTGAACAGCGAGTGCCTCCTCCGGATCCACGCCATCGGGGACCGTCTCGATCTGGCGCGGGTCGCAGAGCGCGTGCTCCGCCCATGATCCGCCGCCGCCGGCCGTGAGCCCGACCACCAGTCGGCCCTCGGGGAGGTCGCTGTCTCCTGACGCGGTCACCCGCCCGAGCACCTCGAGACCGGGGGTGAAGGGATACGGCGGAATGGTCTGATAGGTCCCGCCAACCACGAGGTTGTCCGCGAAGTTGACCGCTGCGGCCACCACCTCCACGCCGATGAGTCCTGCGGTGACCGATGGTTCGGGAAGCGATTCCTCCCAGGTGATCTGCCCGGGGGCAGCCACCTTCCAACCGCGCATCAGCGCACCTCGTCGAGCAGGCGATCGAGCGACCGGTGGAGGTGTTGGAGGCTGGGTTCGTTTCGGCCGACGACCTGTGTCGGCGCGCGACCCGAGGAGGCGCTGCGTTGTATGCCAGCGGCGGTGGAGAAATCCTCGGTGTCGGTGACCTCGACCAACAGGTCGAAATTCCGCTTCCAGTGCTCGTCGGAACGCGGGCTGTCGGTGGGCACGTAGAGGGCAACCTCGAGAACGCACTCCCCGGGGTGCGCCCCCGGTCGACTCCGGTAGAGCTGGACATGGTCTTGCTGGTGGATCAGCACGGTTCCTGGAACGAGGAACCAGAGAATCGTCGCGTGGGGGAGCAGCGAGGTGCCCTCGATGACTTCCTCGATCCCGCGGCGCGGGACGATCATCCGGCCATGACGCCCGAACGTGTCGCTCAACGTCGCGTCTGAGCGGATCATCGGTGCCAGCGTCTCCCGATGAAGCACCGCGACGTGGAATGACTCAGCGAACGTCTCAACCGCGAGTTTCCAGTTCATGGGACGGACGAACCGCGTCGTCGCGAAGAGGTGGTGGTCCGCGAGACCGAGAGGTCCGAGATCGAGCCCCGCGCCTTCGGAGGGATCATCGGGTATCACGGCGGATGGGTCGCCTGACACCCAGATGACACCATCGCGCTCGGTGACTGGCAGCGCGACGAGGCCCTCGGCATCGTCGTCGAAGTACTCAGCTCCGCGCCGTTGACTGGCTGCGCCGTCGAGGCGATAGGTCCAGCCGTGGTAGTTGCAGATGAGCCGTCGCGCTGATCCGCAGCCGTCGACGACTGTCGCGCCGCGGTGCCGGCAGATGTTGAGGGAGGCGTGGAGCGCGCCGTTGCTGTCACGGGTGAGCACAACGGGAACGTCTCCGACATCGACGGCGACAAAGGTCTCTGGACCCGGCAGCAGCCCCGAGAGCCCGACCGCCGTCGGCGCGGAGCCGAGGAGCGCCCGTTCTCGGTCCCAGCGGTCGCGGTCGGTGTAGATCGAGGGGTCGACAGTCAGGGTCGTCTTGGCTGTGTCGGTGGTGGTCGCTCCGTCGACGGCAAGGTGCTCGGCGATCCGTTTGAGGAGACGTGACTGGGTGGCCTTATCCATGGCGCTCTCCCTCAGCGAGCTCAGCGTGGGGTGGTGGGGGAAGGTGCGTGACCACGAAGGCGTGCTCATCAATGGTCTGCGTTCGCGACCAGTAGTCGACGAGGCGGAAGGGCATCGGTGACCTCACGCGACCTTCCTCGGTTCGGTAGTAGGTCGGTGTTCCCGGGTGCATCCACACGAGTTCGTCGTGCAGGCGGTCGATCTCCTCGGTGTAAGCCTCCACCACCTCCTGCCGGACCTCGACGGTGTTGATCCGCTCCTCGGCCATCTTGCGGATCCACGAGGCGATGTGAGCGGCCTGCGTATCCGACATCCACATGACACTTCCGCCGTGACCCATGTTGGTGTTCGGTCCATACATGACGAACAGGTTCGGCATGCCGACCACGCTGATCCCGAGGAACGCCCGCGGATCGCGGGGTTCCCATACGTCGCCCAATCCGACACCGCCGCGGCCGGCGAGGTTGACCCGACGGTCGAGAGATACGACGTCGAATCCCGTGGCGACGATGATGACGTCCACCTCGTGCACGGTCCCGGTAGTTGTGACGACGCCGTCCTCGGTGATCCGGGCGATTGGTGTGACCTCGAGGTCGACATGGGGGCGACAGAGCGTCTCGAACCAGCCGTTGTCGATGAGGATGCGCTTCCCGAACGGCGGATAGGAGGGGACGCAGTGCTCGATCAACTCGGGGCGGCTCTCGAGCGAGGAGGTGATGAACTCGGTCATCTCCGCGCGATGTCGGTCGTTGATCCGGTTCATCGAGCGCTCCGGATGCGGCCACTCAGGGTCTCGTTTTAGGAACCTCAACAACCCGTCGCCATAGCGCCAGGACTGACCGAACCGATACCAACGGCCGTACCAGGGCAGCGAGGCGAAGAGCTCGGCGGTGCGAGGGTCGACGGTGTCGCGATACTCGGCGACTGGTCGCACCCATTGGGGGGTCCGTTGGAACACGACCAGGTGGGCTACTTGGTCGACGATGGTCGGCACCAACTGCATTGAGGTTGCGCCGGTTCCGATCACCGCCACCCGCTTGCCGTCGAGGTCGACATCTCCGGGCCAGCGAGCCGTGTGGAAGATGGGTCCGGTAAACGACTCCTCGCCCTCGAACTGAGCGCGGTGGGGTTCGCTGAAGTGGCCGGTTGCTGGGACGAGCACGCGGGTTGTCTCAGTCCAGGTCTCACCGGTGTCGACCGCTCTCAGGGTTACCGACCATCGCGCGTCGTCCTCGCTCCACTCGGCGCGGACCATCTCGACGCCGAACCGTGTTCGGTCGAGCACTCCACGCTCGCGCGCCACACCGTGCAGGTAGTCGTGGATCTCCTCCCGCGGGGAGAAGAAACGACTCCAGTCGGGCTTCGGCGACCACGAGAAGGAGTAGAAGTGGTTCGGCGTGTCGACCCCGCACCCCGGAAACCGGTTCTCGAACCAGGTACCACCGAGATCGCCGTTCCGATCGATGAGCCGCACGTCGACCCCGTCGGCGATCAGTCGCGAGGCGAGAGCGATGCCCGACACTCCGGTGCCGACGATGAGCACATCGGGCGCCGGGAGATCACTACCGATCGGCGGCCTCCGATCGACGAGACCCATGTCGACCATGGTCATCGCGACGTACTCCTCGGGCACGTCCTCGCCGAGGAACACCGACATCATCCGGTGCAGCAACTCCGCATCCGGTCGATCGATGACCGGTGCCGGGATGCCACCGGAGATCTGCTCCAGCACCGCGTCGATGATCGCGTCACGAGTGGCGCCGTCGAAGCCGGCTCGCGGATCGGCGACGAGCCGGACGTCGCGGGCCGGGGTGAAGGGCGCCTCCAGCCACCTGAGGTCGCCGGTCAGGTGCACCAGGCACATGACGAGCACGCGAAGATCGGCGGTCTCGAGAGTCTCCCGGTCGATCGCGCGGTCGTGCTCGGTCATCACGGCCCGACGGTAGGTGGGTGATGCTGCGCCAAGGGAATCGGGGCAGGACCCCGCCGCGGGTCAGATGCGGTGCTCGGATGAGGTGACGAGGCGACGCATGTTGCCGAGGTGGCGCGTCATCACGATCGAGCAGAGGCCGACGGTGGCGAGCACCTCCCAGGAGTCGCGACCGACGATGACGATGCCGATTGGGAGCACGCCGACCGCGAGGATCGATGCGAGCGAGGCGAGTTTGGTGAGTCGTGACACGGCCAGCCAGAGGATCACCGCGCCGAGGAACACCACGGGGGAGAGCGCGGCAAACGCGCCACCCCCAGTGGCCACCCCTTTGCCTCCGCGAAGCCGCCGGCCGATGGGCAGGATGTGGCCGATGATGGCGGCGCCGGCGAGGGCGTAGCCGGCCGGGCGTCCCGCGATGAGGAGTCCGGCTCCCGCGCCGATGGCACCCTTGGCGGCGTCGAGCACGAAGACCCACACACCCTTTCGCCAGCCGAGGTTGCGGCTGATGTTGGATGCGCCCGGGTTGCCGGACCCCACCTTGGTGATGTCGATGCCGGAGGCCCGGGCGACGAGGGTGGCGCTCGGGAAGGTGCCGAGAAGGTAGGCGAACGGGATCGCCACCCAGGCCGCGATGTTCACGGCGTCACTTTGTCACCAGGACGACCGGCACGGGGGTGATGGGCCGCGGTCGTCGGGAATGGTCGACATCGGAGACCGGCCGCGGTCCGGCGATGGCCAAGGCGCGCTCCCCCTCGCCGCCGACGCACTCCGGGTCGGGCCCGTCGAGCGGGAGTCCGGTAAAGAACTTCGCGGCCATGCATCCCCCGCGGCAGACGTCGTAGGCCCCGCAGGATGCGCAAGCACCCGCCGACCCTGGCTCGCGAAGGTCGGCGAACAGGGTTGACTCGCGCCACACGGCGGTGAACCCTCCCTGATCTCGAGTGTTGCCCGCTTTGAACTGCTCGTGGATGACGAACGGACAGGCGTAGACATCGCCAACCGGGTCGACGAGACACACGACGCGTCCGGCCCCGCACATGTTGAGCCCCGGAAGGCTCTCACCGAGGGCGTTCAGGTGGAAGAACGAATCGCCGGTGAGCACGCGGTCGCCGTGGTCGAGCAGCCAGCGATGGATGACGCGCTGCTGCGCGTCGGTCGGATGGAGGTCGTCCCAACTCTGCGCGCCACGCCCCGACGGGCGTAGGCGGGTCACCCTCAGCTGCGCGCCGAGGCTGTCCGCCAGAGCGAGGAGACCGTCGAGTTGGTCGACGTTGTGGCGGGTCACAACGACGGAGAGCTTGAAGTCGCGCATGCCGGCGGCGGCGAGCCGGCGGGCGGCCCTGAGTGCCGTCTCGTGGGTGCCGGTGCCACGGACCGCGTCGTTGGTGTCGGGATCGAGCCCGTCGATGCTGATCTGGACGTCGAGGTAATCCATCGACGCGATTCGTTTCGCGGCGGCCTCGTCGATGAAGGTGCCGTTGGTGGAGAACTTGACGCCGACGCCGTTGCTCGTCGCGTGCTCGACGATGGTGAAGAAGTCGCGGCGGATCATCGGCTCGCCACCGCCGATGTTCACGTAGAACACGCCGAGGCCGCGGAGCTCGTCGACGAGGGCGATCGCCTCCGCGGTGCTGAGTTCTCGAGGATCACGGCGCCCGGATGACGACAGGCAGTGGACACAGTCGAGATTGCAGGCGTACGTGAGCTCCCAGGTGAGGCAGATCGGCGCCATGAGGCCCCGCGACAGCTGATCGACGAGTGCGGTCACGCAGCCACCTCAGAGACGATGCCCGAGCGCACCAGCGCGTCGAGCGCGCGTTCGATAGCTGGTTGACGATCCGCCGGGATCCCGCACGATTCGAGCACCTCAGAGGTCGGGGTGCTTCCGTCGAGACCCTCGACCACCCGGACCACATCAGGGTGCTTCAGGAACACGAGGCGCCGAGTTCCGTAGTGGTAGGCGAGGGCGCCGAAGGGCTCGGGGCGCAGGGCGACCCCCGGGTCGAGGCGCAGTGCGGTCCGATCCATGGTCGCTTCGGGTGTTCAGTCGGGCTCGGCGCGGGCGGTCAGTAGACGCCGCACATGCCGTCGATCGAGATCTCCTCGACGAGTTCCTCGACGATCTCAACCGGAGCGGTGGTCTCGCCGGCCTCCGCGGGCGCGCTGATCTCCTCCGACGCGCTGTTCTCTGACTCGGTCTGCTCGGTTCGATCCATGGACGGAGGCTAACCCACCGCCGTTCGCTCATCCGAAGGTCGGGTACTACTGTCACGGGAACGCCGTCGCGCCGCGATGGCTCGATCCGATGGGGGTGGATGATGAGGACTCGCGCAGCGATTCTGAGGGAACTGAACGCGCCGTGGAGCGTGGAGGAGATCGAACTCGATCCGCCGAAGGCGGGTGAGGTGCTCGTCAAGCTGTCCGCCTCGGGTATGTGCCACTCCGATGAGCACGTCGTGACGGGCGACCTCGCCGGCGCCACCCCGCCCATGCCGATCATCGGCGGGCACGAGGGGGCCGGTGTCGTCGTTGAGGTCGGTGAAGGCGTCTCGAATCTTGCGGTCGGCGACCATGTCGTCTTCGGTTTCATCCCGGCTTGCGGCCGGTGCGAATCGTGTGTCACCGGGCATTCGAACCTGTGCGACGCCGGAGGTGAGGCCTTTCCGCTTGGTCTGCAGATGACCGACGGCACCGCGCGGCACCACGACCTCGATGGCAACGACCTCACGCTCATGTGCTTGCTCGGCACCTTCGCGGAGCACACCGTGGTCAACGAGGCGAGTTGCGTGAAGATCCAGCCCGACTGGCCGCTCGACAAGGCCTGTCTCCTCGGCTGCGGCGTCGTCACCGGATGGGGGTCCGCCGTCTACGCGGCCGATGTTCAACCCGGCGAGTACGTCGCGGTCGTCGGCGTTGGGGGTATCGGCGCCAACGCCGTTCAGGGAGCCCGCATGGCGGGGGCCCGGGCGATCGCCGCGATCGACCCGGTCGAGTTCAAGCGCGAGAAGGCGATGGAGTTCGGTGCCACGCACACCTACTCCTCGATCCAGGAGGCCCTTGAGAACCTCGGTGACTCCACCTGGGGTCGCGGTTTCGACAAGGTGATCATGACGATGGGTGTCGGTGACGGTGACGCCCTCGGCCAGGCCTTTTGGTTGGGCGCGAAGCGCTCCAAGATCGTCGTGACGAACATCCACCCGACGGCCGAGCAGTCGATCGCGATCCCCGCGGCGATGCTGACGCTGTTCGAGAAGCAGGTCGTCGGCTCACTCTTCGGATCCGGCAACATCCGTCGCGACATCCCCCGGTTGCTCGAGCTCTACACACAGGGTCAGCTCAACCTCGACGACCTCGTGACGAGGACCTACACACTCGACCAGATCAACGAGGGGTACGACGCGATGCGCAACGGAGAGAACATCCGCGGTGTCATCGTCTTCGACTGAGCGCACGGGGACCGACCCGACACTCGCCATCGATGCTCTCCGGCGATCCCTCGTCGGGCGGGGTCGAGAGATTGAGGTGGTGCTTGCCGCCCTGCGGTCAGGTCGGCACGTCCTCCTAGAGGGCCCTCCGGGGACCGGCAAGTCGACCCTGCTCCGGAATCTCGCCGATGGGATGGGTGCCGGATTCGAGTTCGTCGAAGGAACGGCTGAGCTGACTCCGGCTCGACTCGTCGGCCACTTTGATCCGGCGACGGTGCTGACCGAGGGGTACGCCCCGGAAGTGTTCGTCGACGGACCGTTGCTGCGCGCGATGCGCTCGGGGGCGCTGCTCTACGTGGAGGAGATCAACCGGGTGCCCGAGGAGACGTTGAACACCCTCGTGACCGTCATGAGCGAGCGCGAGATCGTGGTTCCGCGGCTCGGTCGGGTGGCGGCGGAGCCGGGCTTCCGGTTGGTCGCGGCCATGAACCCGTTCGACGCGGTCGGCACCGGGCGGATCTCTGGTGCGGTCATGGACCGGGTTTGTCGGCTCACCTTCGGCTACCAGAGCGCCGAGGAGGAGGTCGACATCGTCGCGCGCGAGACCGGAGGCGCGGGTGACGTACCCCTGGCGGCCGTCGTGGAGATGGTGAGGGCTACGCGGGAACATCCAGATCTGCGATCGGGGTCCTCGGTGCGCGGCGCGATCGACATGGTGCTCGTCGCCGCCGAGCTCGTCTCAATCCGCGGAGGGGGAGGGGTGCCGCTCGACGCGGCCTTGGTCGCGCTCTCCGGCCGAGTTCGGGTTCGCGAGGGAAGCGCGCGGACCGCGGAGGAGATCATCACCGAACTCTGGGAGCGGCACCTCGCTCCAGCCGAGACGTCGCGCACCTCCGGGGAGGGCGATCCGGGAAAAGTGAACGGCCGGACGGCTCGTCCGGCGGGCTGAAGCGCCCATCGCCGGGCGGGGCGGGTGGTTCTCCGCGCGTCAATCGCTTCGAACTCGAGGCGAACCCGCTCTTCGGCGACCTCTCTACCGGGGTGGGACATCTCGACGAGCGGGCCTTCGAGGCGGCGCTCGCTGGCGAGCCCGACCAGGCGCTCTCGTTGCTCGCGTCGATGACGAACGCCGTTGATGAGGAACTGAGCCGACTCGCGCTCATGCTCGCCTGCTCGATCTTTATCGACCTGGCCCGAGGTGCCGAGGGTGTGTCGGGTGCGGGTCGACTCGCCTCCCGGCCGCTCCGACCGGGCTCCGGTGGTGACCTCGACATCGATCGGAACCCGGATGAACTCGCGCTCCGCCGGAGCGGGGTGATCACCGGTGACGATGTGCACGAGGTGGACTGGGTGAGACCGCCGACCTCGGCCTGTCTCGTGATCGATCGGTCCGGGTCGATGACGGGCGCCGCCCTCGCGACGGCGGCGCTCTCAGCCGCCGCGGTCTGTCTGCGGCTCCCAGATCGGCATGCCGTGATCAGCTTCGCCGGTGAGGTGACCCACCACGTCTCATTCGACGACCCCGGCGAGCCTGAGGAGACGATCGCACGGATGCTCGCCCTCCGGGGCCATGGCACCACCGACCTGCGGGCTGGCCTGGACGCTGCTCTCGAAGTGGCTCAGGCCGCGCCGGCTGGACGACACGTGACGGTCCTGCTGTCGGACTGTCGGGCGACCGATGCCGTTGGGGTCGAGTCGGTGGCAGCGGCTCTACCCGAGCTCGCGATTCTCGCGCCGTCAGCAAGCCCGGAATCCGCGAGGGGTCTCGCCGGCGCGGTCGACGCCCGACTGGTTCTCCTCGACGGGCCGCGCGATGTCGTGTCCGCCCTCGAGGCGGCGTTTAGTCGCAGGTGACCAGGGGGTCAGGAACCCAGCCGATGGTGTTGTCAGCCGGCGGGTCGGCCTGGGCAGGGGAGGCCTGCTCAAGCAGGATCGGCAGCAGGAGCTGGAGGAGGCCTGATTCTCCGGCGGGTCCGCCGACGATCGCGGGTTCCGGTGTCGGCTCACCGGGCGTGGTGGGCCCAGGTTCAGCTTCGAGCGGGGGCGCGTCGACGTCGTCGAGGGACACCGGGCTCGAGTCGAGGGTGGTGTCGCCGCGGAAGAGGGCGAGGATCGCCTGCATCTCGGAGTTGTCGAGTTGTGGGATCAGCACCGACTGCCCACCGACGTTCCGGCCGGTTGAGGTGACCTGGTACGAGCCGATCGACGAGGTGTCCACCCCACGGAGCGCGTTGCCGAAGGCGAGCAGCGTCGAGACGGTGAGATCTGAGTCGGTGATGACGTACTCGGCGTTCGCGCTGATGAGGGCCCGCGCGACGTCGGGTCGGTAGAGGGCATTCGAGACCGCCTTGTCGATGGTCCGGCGGATGAAGTCCTGCTGGCGGGCGACGCGGCCGTAGTCCGAGGTCGGATCCAGGATCCAGTTCCCGCTGTCCACCGGCCGTTCGTATTGCAGCTTGCGGGAGCGGACGTAGGCGAGGGCAGCATCGCCGTCGAGGTTGACGCATCCGGTCGTGTCGATCTCAAGGCCGGTTGCGCGGTCGCGCACCCGTTGAGCGAAGGGCACGCCGACTCCATCGACCGAGTCGACCACCTTCTTGAATGCGCAGAAGTCGACCTGGATGTAGTGATCGATCGGAATGCCGAAGTTGTCGCGGACGGTGTTGATCAATTTGTTGGGGTCCGAGGCGTCGAACGCGGCGTTGATGCGGCCTCGCCGACCGCCATCGATGCGCACGTACAGGTCACGCTGCAGGGAAAGGGCTGCGACCTGTCCGGTCTCGGGGTTGACCCGCCACACCATGACGACATCGGCTCGCTCACCGAAGTTCTCCCGGCCGAGGAGGAACGGCGCGTACGGGGAGTTCGGATCGATACAGGCGTTGTTGTCGGTGCCGGCCAGCAGGAAGTTGCTGGCTTCCGGTTCGGCGAGGCCCGCATCGGGTTCGATTGGATCGACCTCCTCGACCCGGATCGGGCCAGCGTCGACCGCTTCCTCGTCGATGGCGACGCCGTCGTCCGCAACGTCCGATTGCGTCACCCCAGCCGGTTGATCAGCGGCCGGACCGGCGTCGATGACCACGAGCTGCCGCTGTGAGAGCGCCCAACGACCGGTTGCGAGCACAGCCGCCGAGGCGAAACAGGCGAAGGCACCGACGATGGCGGCGCCGATGGTGAGGCGCTGAGCCCATGACCTCCCGGGTGCGCGCTCCACTCCACCGTCGGGAGGTTCGGGGGCCGGGCTCACTGGTGTCGTTCCTGTCGGTTCCGCGGTCACTCGCTCGGTGCGAGCTGGACCGCGACGTCCAGTGTGTCACCCGTCGTCGTATCGATGGCGGAGATCGAACCCGCATCGAGGAGGTCGCCTCGACCGGCCTCGAGCAGGTCGAGCGTGCCGGCGGGGGCCGTGACGGCGACATGCTCCACGGGGGCGCGCTGTCCCACCTTCGCTTCCGTCTTCGCGCGCCGGACGCGGGCGAGCACCTCGAGCACGGGATCGAGGAGCTCCGGTCGCTCACCGACACCGGTGGGTATGGGCCACTCGGCCGTGTGCACACTCGACGAATGCCACCAGCGCCAGCACTCCTCCGTCGCGAAGGGTAGGAAGGGGGCGAACAGTCGCTGCAGCGTGTCGAGAGCGACGGTGAGCGCCGCCTTCGCCGATGCGGCGGGCGCCTCACCGCGGCTGCCGTAGGCGCGTCCCTTCACCAGCTCGACGTAGTCGTCGGTGAACCACCAGAAGAACGACTCGGTGCGCTCGAGAGTCCGCGCGTAGTCGAAGGAGGCGAAGGCTGACGTTGCCTCGGTGACGACCGCGTCGAGTCGGGCGATCATCGCGAGATCGACCGGATCGGCGATCTCGGTAGCGGTGCCCTCACCCGACGAGATGCCGAGGACGAACTTCGACACATTGAGGAGCTTGGTGGCGAGCTTGCGCCCGACCTTCATTTGCTCCTCGCTGAAGGCGGTGTCGACGCCGGGTCGAGCGGAGGCTGCCCAGTAGCGGACCGCATCGGTGCCGTACTGCTCGAAGAGCCCCATCGGTGTGACGACGTTGCCCTTCGACTTCGACATCTTCTTGCGATCGGGGTCGAGGATCCAGCCGGAGAGCGCCGCGTTCGCCCACGGAACCGACCCGTGTTCGTGGTGCGACCTCACCATCGACGAGAAGAGCCAGGTGCGGATGATGTCGTGGCCCTGGGGTCGCATGTCCATGGGGAAGACACGGGAGAACAGGTCGGGGTCGTCCTCCCAGCATCCGGCGATGTGCGGGCTGAGCGAGCTGGTGGCCCAGGTGTCGAGCACGTCCGGGTCGCCCGTGAACCCACCCGGCGTGTCGCGCTGCTCGGCGGTGTAACCAGCTGGAACGTCGGTGGACGGGTCGATCGGCAGGTCGGTCTCGTCCGGGATGATCGGATGGTCGTGGTCGGGTTCGCCGTCAGCGTCGACCGGGTACCAGACGGGGAAGGGCACGCCGAAGAATCTCTGCCGGCTGATCAGCCAGTCACCGTTCAGCCCCTCGACCCAGTTCTCGTAGCGGTGTCGCATGTGGGTCGGGTGCCATGTCACTTCCTCGCCTCGGGCGACGAGGGCTGCGCGGAGGTCGCTGTCGCGTCCACCGTTGCGGATATACCACTGGCGGCTCGTGACGATTTCGAGGGGACGTTCGCCGCGCTCGTAGAACTTCACTGGGTGTTGGATGGGCTCGGCTTCGCCGAGCAGTTCACCCGAGGCGATGAGCTGTTCCACGACGGCGCGCTGGGCCTGCTTGACGGTGAGCCCGGCGATCGATTCGAACGCCGCGGCATCGACTCCTGCCGGCGCCTCGGTCACGATCCGCCCGCTGCGCGAGATGATGGCTCGCATCGGCAACTGCAGTTCGCGCCACCAGATGACGTCGGTGACGTCGCCGAAGGTGCAGATCATGGCGATGCCGGTGCCCTTGTCGGGCTGAGCGAGCGGGTGGGCGACGATCGGCACCTCGACGCCGTAGAGCGGTGTGGTGACCGTGGTGCCGAACAGCGTGGCGAATCGCTCATCATCGGGGTGGGCGACGAGGGCGACACAGGCGGCCAGCAGTTCGGGCCGCGTGGTGGCGATCTCCACATCACCTGATCCGTCGCTGCGGTGGAAGGCGAGACGGTGGTAGGCGCCCGGTCGGTCGCGATCCTCCATCTCGGCCTGGGCGACCGCGGTTTGGAAGTCGACGTCCCAGAGCGTCGGGGCCTCCTGGCTGTAGGCCTCGCCGCGCGCGAGGTTGCGGAGAAACGCGCGTTGGCTGACGCGACGGCTGCGCTCGTCGATCGTGGCGTACAGCAGAGTCCAGTCGACGGAGAGCCCGAGTCGTCGGAAGAGTTCCTCGAAGACCTTCTCGTCGAGTTCGACGAGTTCATCGCAGAGCTCGAGGAAGTTCGGCCGCGAAATCGGGATGGCCCGGTGATCCTTGGGCGGATCCCCGCGGAACGGGGGATCGAAATCGGCGATGTAGGGCCGACTTGGATCGCAGCGAACGCCGAAGTAGTTCTGCACGCGCCGTTCGGTGGGCAGCCCGTTGTCGTCCCAGCCCATCGGGTAGAAGACGGACTTGCCGGTCATCCGCTGATAGCGGGCGATCGCATCGGTGTGGGTGTAGGAGAAGACGTGCCCCATGTGCAGCGAGCCGGAGACGGTCGGCGGGGGGGTGTCGATCGCGAAGACGCCGTCGCGGTCTCGTGAGCGGTCGAACCGGTGGATCTCCTCGCGGTCCCAGGTGTCGGCCCAGCGGACCTCGATGCCGTCGAGGGAGGGTTTCTCGGGGACGTTCACCACGCCGAGCAAGGCTACGGGCTGCGCTCGGCGGTCACCCGGTCCGTCGGCCACCGGCGGGGCCCCGGTCGTAGTCTTGGGGGATGCTCCACCTCTACGACACGGCGACCCGCGAGGTTCGCGAACTCGCGACCCGGATCCCCGGTGAGGTCAGCATCTACCTCTGCGGCCCGACGGTCTACGGCCCGCCTCACCTCGGTCACGGTCGGGCGACGTTGGTCTACGACATCCTCCGTAGGTATCTGGAGTGGAGCGGCCTGAGCGTCCGATTGGTGTCGAACATCACCGACATCGACGACAAGATCATCGACCGAGCCGAGCGCGAGGGTCGCGAGTGGACGGAGATCACCGAGCGGTGCGAGCGGGTCTGGTTCAGCGCGATGGAGGGCATCGACGTGCTCCGTCCGACCGACGTCCCCCATGCCACCGAGTTCGTCGATCGGATGGTCGAGATGATTGGGCAACTCGTCGATCGTGGGGCCGCGTACGCAACTGACGATGGTGTGTATCTGTCGGTTGAGGCGGTGCCGGACTACGGCCTGCTCGCTCATCAGTCCCTCGACGAGATGATGGCCGGTGGTGGTGATCGCGAGGTGTTCGGTGCGGCGGGCAAGCGGCATCCGGCCGATTTCGCGCTGTGGAAGTTCTCCAAGCCGGGCGAGCCTGCATGGCCGTCGCCCTGGGGGGAAGGTCGGCCGGGATGGCACTCGGAGTGCGTGGTGATGAGCCTCGACATTCTGGGCGACGGTTTCGACCTGCACTGCGGCGGGCAGGATCTGCGATTCCCGCATCACGAGAATGAGCGCGCTCAGGCGGTCGCCCTCGGACGCGAGTTCGCCCGTCATTGGATGCACAACGGGTTCGTGGTCGATGCCGAGGGCGAGAAGATGTCAAAGTCGCTCGGCAACGTGTCGAACTTGCTCGACCTCATCGAGACCTTTGATCCGCGCGCTTACCGGATGGTGCTGCTCCAGTCGCATTATCGGTCGCCGGTGAGCATCTCGGCTGATGGGCTCGAGGGGGCGGGTCGCGCGCTCGCCGGTCTCGACGCTTTCGGCCGCCGCGCTGAGGTCCTCGACTCGGTCGATCCGGACTCCGAGGTGATCGATCGGTTCCGAGCGGCGATGGACGACGACCTCGACACTCCGAGTGCGATGGCGCTCGTCTTCGACACCGTGCGGCGGGCGAACGTCGCCCTTGATGCCGGAGAGACGTCTTCAGTGACGCCCTTGGCGGCGGCGGTGTCGGTGATGCTCGGCGCCGTCGGCCTTCGGTTGTCGACGGCGGTCGAGGTGCCTGAGGACGTGCTCGCGTCGGCCGCCCAACTCGATGCAGCGCGGGCGGCTCGGGACTTCGCGACGGCGGACGCCATCCGGGCCGACCTGCAGGAGGCGGGTTGGACGGTTGAGACGACGCGTGACGGCACCACGGTCAGGCGCTGATCGGTGACGGCACCGACGGGTGCGCTGACCCGGATGGGTCAACAGCCGGGGCTCGACGGTCTCCGGGGTCTCTCGGTGCTCGCCGTCATCGCGTATCACGCTGGGTTCTCGGCGTTTCACGGCGGGTTCCTCGGCGTCGAGGTCTTCTTCGTGGTGTCGGGGTACCTCATCACGACGTTGCTGTTGGAGGAGCACGAGCGGTCGGCGACCGTCTCGCTCCGCTCGTTCTGGGTGCGGCGTGCCCGACGACTATTGCCGGCGCTCGCGGTCGTGCTGGTCGCGACCACCGTGTGGGTGCTGATCTGGGGGTCGCCGGAGCAGGCATCGCAGATGCGGCGCGACCTCCCGTGGGCTGTCGGCTATCTGGCGAACTGGGGCCAGATCCTCGGTGATGTGCCCTACTTCGCATCCGCGGACCCACCGCTGCTTCGGCACCTGTGGAGCCTGGCGGTGGAGGAGCAGTGGTATGTGGTGTGGCCGCTGGTGTTCATCTGGTTACTGCGACGGACCCGGTCGGATCGGCGTCGCGCGCGGTTAGTGGTCGTCGGCGCCGTGGTCTCGTATCTCGTGGCCTGGTGGGCGGTGAGGGGTGGTTCGGCCCCGATGGGGTGGCCGGTGTCGGGAGCGGACCGCATCAACTTCGCCTATTTGTCGACGCCGACGAGAGCGAGCGGTCTGCTCCTCGGGGCTGCGGCGGCGTTTGTGTGGCGTCCGTGGCGACGCCCGGGTCTTGAGCGTCTGCCCTCTCGCCCACTCGATCTCGCCCTCGGCATCTCGCTCGGGGTGCTCGTCTCGGTGTTCATCGGGGCTGATCTGACAGCGGGCTACATGTATCCGTGGGTGCTGGCGCTGACGGCGATCGCGAGTCTGGTGGCGATCGGCGTGGTGGTTCATCCGGCTGCTTCGGGAGCGCGGGTCGTGCTCGGTAACCGATGGATCGTGGCGGTCGGACGGCGTTCGTACGGGCTCTACCTCTGGCATTGGCCCGTGTTCGTCGTTGTGGGCGCGACCGAGGGTGGACTTGGGTCGTTTCTCGTCGCCTCAGCGGTCACTGTGGTTCTCTCCGAGGTCGCGTATCGCACCGTGGAGGTGCCGATGCGATCGGGTGCGCTCGGGCGGTGGTGGACGCGCCGCGCTCCGGGGCGTCGGGCGGTGGTCGTCGCGGTGGTGGCTTCGGTGGTCTCGTTGTCGGTCGCCGTCGCGGCGGTCGATGAGTTTGACCCGTCGATCGGTGGGAAGGAGCAGGAGTTCGTGCTCACGCCGGCTGACGAGCCGTCGGACGATTCGGCACTCGCGGAGTCGGTGGTGCCAACAACGTTGGGCGGCGTGGTCGGGACCTCGACGATTGCGCCGAGTGAGGAGGTGCCGAGCGCGTCTACCTCGGTCGCCCCGATCGTTGCCTCGACGACGACCCTCCCCCTTGTCACCCCTGAGGAGCCGGTGCGGCTCGTCGTTCTCGGTGACTCTCAGGCTGGATCGCTCGCGGTGAATCTTCCCTCGGGGATCGAAGAGTTCTTCGAGGTGGTCGACGGATCATCCGATGGTTGCTCGATTCACGAATCCGGGATCGTCCGGTCGAGTCTTCCCTTCGCCCTCGACATGGCCATGTGTGAAGGAGTGCTCGACCGGTGGGAGCGTCGCGCGACCGCGGGTGGCGTGGCACTCGTCGTGCTCGGTGCCTGGGACGTGCTCGACCTCGAAGTCGACGGGGTCGCTCGTCCCTTCGCCTCCCTCGAGTGGAACGCGATTTTCGTCGAGCGTCTCGATTCGGCCGTGTCGAGGGTGGTCGATGCGGGAGCGACCGTCGCCCTCCTTGAAGTGGCCTGCATGCGTCCGGTGGATGTGGAGGGAGCCGGAGTGCCGGCCCTGCCCGAGCGCGGCGATGACGCTCGGGTCACCCATCTGAATTCGGTCCTCGCCGGCTACGCCGAGGCGACCGACGGGGTGGTGTTCGTGGAGGGCCCTGACGCTTGGTGTGCTGATGAGGTGATCGCCACCGACCTCGACTATCGGTGGGATGGGGTTCACGTCTATCGACCCGGCGCGAAGTTGATCATCGAGACGGTGGCCCCGGCGCTGCTCGCGTTGGCCGCCGGCGAATGATCGCGGGCTCGGTTCCTCGGGTGGCGTACCGACTTACCCATCGGTAACTTGTCGGCATGAGCGACTTCTCCTTGGCCCTCAACGACGAGCAGCAGCAGATCCGCGATTGGACCCACGGCTTTGCCGAGGAAGTCATGCGACCGGCCGCCCACGAGTGGGACGAGCGCGAGGAGTTCCCGTACCCGGTCGTCGAGGAGGCGGCCAAGATCGGCCTGTATGGCTGGGAGTTCTTGATGAACGCGATGCAGGACCGGTCGGGGCTCACTCTCCCGGTTGCTGTCGAGGAGATCTTCTGGGGTGACGCCGGTCTCGGCATGGCGATCATGGGGTCGGGTCTCGCCGCTGCTGGCATCGCGGGTATCGGTACACCGGAGCAGGTCATGGAGTGGGTGCCGCAGTGCTACGGCGACGCGAACAAGGTGATGCTCGGCGCGTTCTGCGTCAGCGAACCCGACGCTGGCAGCGATGTGTCGAATCTGCGCACGCGAGCGGTGTACGACGAGGCCAGCGACGAATGGGTGCTCAACGGAACGAAGGCGTGGATCACCAACGGCGGGATCGCCGATGTGCACGTCGTGGTGGCGGCGGTTGATCCTGAGCTTCGCGGTCGTGGGCAGGCCTCGTTCGTGATCCCCCCGGGCACCAAGGGTCTCTCCCAGGGTCAGAAGTACATGAAGCACGGGATTCGTGCCTCGCATACTGCCGAGGTCGTCCTCGACGACGTTCGTGTTCCGGGGTCGTGCCTCCTCGGTGGCAAGGAGCGCCTCGACGCGAAGTTGGCGCGGGCCCGCGAGCAGGGCTCAACCGGTCAGAAGCAGCCGGCGATGTCGACCTTCGAGGCGACGCGACCGACGGTCGGCGCGCAAGCGCTCGGTATCGCCCGGGCCGCCTATGAGTACTCGCTGGAGTACGCGAAGGAGCGCCACGCTTTCGGCAAGCCGATCATCATGAATCAGGCGATCGCGTTCAAGTTGGCGAACATGATCACCGAGATCGACGCGAGCCGCCTCCTGATCTGGCGCGCGGCCTGGCTGGCGCGCAACGGCGGCTTCACGAACGCCGAGGGCTCGATGTCGAAGTGGAAGGCCTCGGAGGTAGCGGTGCGCGTCACCGAGGAGGCGATCCAGATCCTCGGCGGGTATGGCTACACGCGTGAGTATCCGGTGGAGCGTTGGCACCGTGACGCGAAGATCCACACGATCTTCGAGGGCACAAGCGAGATTCAGCAGTTGGTGATTTCGCGCGCCATCTCGGGTCTCCGTATCGAGTGAGGCCGATCGGCTGCGCCTCAGGGGCAGCCGAGACCGTGCAGGGTGGCGCACTCGCGGCAGAGCCAAGCGGTTCCGTCAGGGGTGCTCCACGCAGTGGCGAGGTGGCTTCCACACGACGCGCACTGCCGACCTTGACCGGCGGCCGGCACGCCAACGGAGGGTCGTGTCGTTTCGGTGTCGCCCATGTCGTCGACCGTAGTCGCGACGGTGCGAGGATGCGCCGGTGCCCGGTCGTCTGAGTCTCCGGGGCGACCCCCTCGTCGACGTCCTCGGTGTGCTCACCATCTGCGTCTACGGCTCCTGGTTCTACGGCTTTGGCGTCCTAATCGACGACATCGGCGCGGAACTCTCGATGGGCGCGACCGCGCTTGGCGCATCGTTCGGCGCCGCCCAGGCACTCGTCGGGCTGCTCGCCCTCGCGACCGGGCGTCTGCTCGATCGTCGTGGCCCGAGCATTGTCCTCGGCGTCGTCGGGCCACTCGGGGCCGTCGCTCTTGGGGTCTCCGGTCGCGTGAGCGATCCGTTGCTGTTCGCGATCCTCTTCGCTCTCGGCGGAGGCTTGACCGGCGCAGCGGGCTTCTACACCCTCACCCAGTCGATCATCGTCCGCGCCGATCGAGCTCGGTCGCTCGAGCGGATCATCCGCCTCACCATCTGGGGTGCCCTCGCCTCGCCGATCGCGATCCCGGCCACCGAGGTGCTTCGATCGACGCTCGGGTGGCGGCTCGCGATCGAGATCCCAGCGGGGGTCGCCTTCATCGCGTTTCTTGCTTCCTCACGCGTGGTTCGGGTGCCCCACGGGTCGCCGACCAAGGAGCGCGGTCGGTGGGCCGAGGTGATCACCGGAGCGGTTCGCGATCCGGTCATCCGGTGGTACGGGCTCGCGGCGGTGAGCGCCGCTGCTGCCGTCTCCGTGCTCCTCGTCTTCCAAGTGTCGATTATGCGTTGGGCCGGATTGTCTGCTGGGTCCGCTGCCGGGTTCGCCGGCGCTCGGG
>JAURCL010000027.1 GCA_030828465.1 Acidimicrobiales bacterium
CAGCCGGTGAGAACCAGGCGAGGTCGAGGGCCTGCTGGGTCGGCTGGCAGTCGCCATCGACCGGGACGACGTAGGCGAGGCTCACCGCGTGCTGGCGGGGATCGAAGTAGCCGCTGCGATCAGGATTCGGGAAGTACTCGACCACCGTGAAAGGAGCCGGATCGACCGGGATCCTCGGCAGCGCCATCGGGCCGAGATCCTTCTCGCAGTGACGCACGAGTGCGTCACGAACCCGCTCGCCGAAGAGCACGCGACCGCTGACCACCATCCGACTGATCGAGCCGTCTGGCGCAACACGGAGCAGCATGCCGACCGAGGTGACATTGCCCGCGGCATCCACCCGAACCGGGACCGCGTCGACATAGACGATCGGCATGCGCGCCCTCACCAGCTCCATGTCCTCGGGGGACAGCCACTGGTTGTCGGTCTGGGTGTCGACGTCGCTCACTCGGTCATTGTCCCATGCCCAGCCGCCGAGGGTGCGGAACGCGCCGGCGGGCAGACTGTGCTCATGGGTGAGTCCCGCTCCCTCGGCTCGGCGGCGTGGACCGAGATCGGATCGCCCATCGTGCTCATCCCCATTGGTTCCACCGAGCAGCACGGACCACACCTTCCCCTCGACACCGACACCCGGATCGCCGTCGCCCTCGCTCACTCGGTACGCCCGGCCGACGCCGAGGTGCTCATCGCACCAGCGCTCACGATCACCGCGAGCGGTGAGCACGACGGCTTCCCCGGAACCCTGTCGATCGGTGCGGAGGTGATGGCCGACGTCGTGATCGAGATCGTCCGATCGGCGGGCTGGGCCACATCGGTCGTCCTCGTGAACGGCCACGGCGGCAACCACCGGGCCATAACCACCGCGGTCGAGACGCTCACCGCGGAGGGCCGCCCGGTGAGCGCCTGGTGGCCGAGGGACATCGCTGATCTCACCGACGTGCCGGCGACCGACGACCTGCACGCCGGCCTGGTGGAAACCTCCGTGATGATGCGCCTCGACCCCGACGCGGTGCGCGGCGATGCCATCTCGCCGGGTTCATCCGTCGACATCGACGCCCTCCGAGCCGATGGCGTCGCCCTCCACAGCCCGAGCGGCGTGATCGGCGATCCAACCGGCGCCACCGCCGAGCTCGGCGAGGCCATCCTGGCTCGCTGGACAACCTCGCTCGAGCGCCTGATCGAGCACCTCGGATGACTCGCCCCGCCCGCCGATACCTCCTCGACCCGGCCAGCACCCTCGTTGGCGACCTGCTGATCGGCGGCACCCCGCTCACCGCGCTGCGACTCACCGAAGCCGGCCGCGACACGGTCGAGCGAATCCGCTTTGGGGAGCCCGTCGATCACGGACCTCTGCTCGAGCGACTCCTCGCCACCGGGATCGCCACGCCAGTGCCCGGGAATCATCCGATCACCCCGCCGCGAATCGCGGTCATCACCCCCGCCTTCGGCCCACCGACGCATCCACCGGCTCCCGGGACCGTGGTGGTCGACGACGGTTCGACACCGCCGGTCGTCGGTGCGACCGTTCGGAGCGAGCGCAACCTCGGACCGGGAGCCGCCCGCAACCTCGGGTGGCGGACCGTGCTCGACGAGCGACCCGACACCGAGCTGATCGTCTTCCTCGATGCCGACGTCGACACCCGGTCGTCGAGGCCCACCGATTGGTGGGAGCCACTGCTCGCCCACTTCGACGACCCCGCGGTCGGACTCGTCGCTCCGCGGGTGATCGCGCCCACGGGTGGGTCCAGCATCACCGACCGCGCCGAGCGCGCTGCCCCCGCGCTCGATCTCGGACCTATCGGCGGACGCGTCGCACCAGGCGCGCGAATCACCTACCTGCCCTCAGCCGCGATCGTCGTGCGCGCCTCCGCCCTCGTCGACATCGACGGCTTCGACGAGACACTGCGCACCGGAGAGGACGTCGACCTCGTCTGGAGGCTGCACCGACAGGGCTGGGTCTGCGTCTACGAGCCGGGGGTCACGGTCGAGCACACGGCTCGGCCGAGCGTCGCTGCCTGGCTCGATCAGCGGGTGGGTTACGGGCGATCCGCGGCCGCACTCGCCGCGCGCCACGGTGCCGCGGTGGCGCCGTGGAGGACGTCACCGCGGGGTGCAGCCGTAATGGGCGCGCTCGGCTTGTCGCTCGCTCGACCCCGACCAAGGGTGCTCCTGCCCGCTCTTGTCATCGCCTCGACGGTCACCGCCGCCGGGCTCGGCCTGACCCGCCGGATCGCCGGCCTCCCACGCGACATCGCCATAAGGATCGTCGCTCACGGGCTGCTGCGAAGCACCACCGCCGCCCTCTCGGCCATCCGACGATCCTGGTGGCCGATGCTGCTCCCACTGCTCGCGGCGTCGAGGACAACCCGACGTCTCACCGCCGCGGCGATGCTCTGCGCCCGACATCCCGCTCGACTCGCCGCCGACCTCGCCCACGGAGCTGGCACCGCGCTCGGCACTATCGAGCATCGGTCGGCCCGGGCGTTGCTCCCGGTGCTCTCCGCCGGTCGTCTCGCGACTCGGCCAGTCGATGCGCGCGAGCGCTCCACCACGCCGGACTGACCGACCACGGGACCGGCCAACCGGTACCGTCGGTCACGATGACGATCCGGCTGACGATCCAGCGGGAGCCGTGGCGCCGACACGTCGAGGAGACCATCGCGTCGACGCCCCACCCGGTCCCGGTGGTGAAGGGCAACGGCTACGGACTCGGCCGCGCCCGACTCGCCGGCATCGCGGCCGATCTCGCCGACACCCTCGCCGTCGGCACCGTGCGCGAACTGAACGACCTCCCCACAGCGGTCCGCGCAGTCGTGCTCACGCCAACCCTCGAACCTCCACCCGCCGACGACGCGATCCTGACCGTCGGCTCCATCGAGCACATCGCGGCCCTCGCGGGCTGGGGAGGCGGGGTGCTCGTCAAACTCGAGTCGTCGATGCATCGGTACGGGGGTGACACCAACCTCATCGACCACGCCCGAGCGGCCGGCCTGCGGGTGCTCGGCGTCTCGATCCACCCGCCCCTCGCTGGAACCGACGAGGAGCACCTCGCCGAGATCGCCGCCCACGCCGACCGGCTCGACGACGACCTCGAGATCTGGATCAGCCACGTCGACCCCGCAACCATCGACCGGCTCCCATCGGGACGCGTCTACCGGGTGCGGCTCGGCACCACGCTCTGGCACGGCCGGCGCGACACCATGCACCTCGAGGCAAGAGTCCTCGATCGTCGGCGAGCGCGCGCCGGAACGACCGCCGGGTACCGGGCGATTCCCGTACCGAGCGACGGGCATCTGGTCATGGTCGGCGCGGGCAGCGCGAATGGTGTCGCTCCCCTCCCCGACGGCCGGAGCCCGTTCCACTTCAAGCGACGCCGGCTCGACCTCCTCGAGCCACCCCATATGCACACCTCGATGCTCGTGGTGCCCGATGAGGTCGACTGCCCGACGACCGGCGACTGGGTCGATCTGCAACGACCCCTCATCTCGACCACCGTTGACGAGATCGTCTGGACGTAACCACGGTCCGGCCGGCTGGTCACGCGACCCCCGAGCTCAGACCGGCACGAGCGGCGCGACCCGACCGAGACCGCGAAGAGCCACCGCGCCCGCTCCCACCAGAGCACCGCGGTCGCCGAGTTTCGTCTGCACGATCCTCGGCGGCGGTCCGAGCGTCACCTGCGACATGAGGTCGAGCTCGGCCTGAGCCGCGATGAAAAACGTCGCGCCGAATCCGAGGGCGACGGCGCCGGCTACCACCACCAGATCGAGATCGAGCGAGTTGCACAGCATCGCCGCCCCGCGGCCGACGAGCCGCCCCGTGTGCTGCATGATCTCGTAGGTCGGCTCCGACGCCGGTCGACCGGTGAGCACCTGCACCGCGAGGCCGGATGCCTCGGCCTCCAAGCATCCGCGCGCTCCGCAACCGCATCGGTGTCCGCCCGGCTCGACGATCAAGTGTCCGACGTGTCCGGCGTTACCCGAGTCGCCGTCGAACAGTTCGCCGTCGACGACGATGCCTCCGCCGATACCGGTCGACACGGTCATCGCGCAGAAGTTCCTCACCCCGACGGCTGCTCCCAGCCATCCCTCCGCCAGCGCCAGGGCTTTCGCGTCGAGATCGCCGAACACCCGGAGTCCAGTGAGCTCCTCGAGATGGTTGCGCAGCGGGAAGCGATTCCACGACGCGATGTTGACCGGGGAGACCGTGACGCAGTCACGTTCGATCGGGCCCGCGCAACCGATACCGATGGCGAGCACTCGACGACGATGATGGTCGCGGGCCCTCGCGAGCTGCGAGGACACGAGGCTGATCAACATCGCAAGGTGCGACTGCGGTCCGACCTCCGGATCTACCTCGCCTCGCTCGCGATCGATCAGGGCGCCCTCGAGAGTGACGAGGCCGACCTCGAACTTGGTGCCGCCAATGTCGATAGCGCACACGACCGGCGAGGAGTCCTCCATCGACATTCCCTGATCAGCCACCGATCCGCCGCGCGTCCTCCACCAGGTTGATCTGGAAGATCACCTCGTCGAGCGCGTCGGCGGCCGTGATCGCCGAGAAGCGCTGGGGGCGCTCCTCCGAGCAGCAACTCGGCAACGGCGACAGCACGGTCCACGGACGGGGATGACAGAACTGCACCACGCTGTAGCGCTCTCCCGTGAACTCCGGGTGAGCCACCACGCGATGCCATCCGATGGGGATGACCCCGTTAGTGAGCCGCTCGAGCATGATCCCCGTGTTGATAATGACCGCGCCGTCCGGCGGAGCGGCGTCGACCCAAGCGTCGTCGACCATCACCTGAAGACCAGGCGCCGTCGCCCGCGGCAAAGCGGTGATCAGGTTGATGTCACCGTGAGCTCCCGCCCAGACGTGCCCATCACCGGGGGCAGCCTCCATCGACGGGTAGCGGATCGCGCGGGTGAGCGTCGGCCCGTCGGCGACCATCTCGTCGAAGAACGACTCGTGACAACCGATCCCCTCGGCGATCACTCGAAGGAAACGGCGCTGCAGATCGTCGATCGCGCGGTGGAACCGGCCGAGCACCTCGGTGATCCCGGGGACGACCTCCTCCGGCAGCACCTGATCGGGATAGGACCCGGGGAACCGGCGACGAAGCGGATGACCAGCCGGTGGCGGCACCGACCAGTTGAGCATCTCCTTCCAGTCGGGGCGATCACTCGACGCGGCGGTCTCCACCAAGAGGCCGGTGTAGCCGGTCTGCCCGTTCACGCCCGGAACGGTGAATCGCTGCTTCACCTCGGGTTCGAGCGAGAAGAACTCGGCGAGCATGCCGTAGGCCGTGTCGAGCAAGTCCTCGGGCAGGTCGTGGCTCGTGTACACGAACCCCGTCTCCAGACTGCGCAACACACCATCGACCACCGCACGACGGGCGGCTCCGGTCGATGACTCGAAGGCCAAGAGGTCGACGTCGAGGATGCCGGACACGGCCGACACGCTATCCACACGAGGTCGACCGGCTCGGCGCCGCGAACCGCCCTCCCCCGGGCGACCCGCCAAACCACCACCTAGATTCGATGGCACGTGACCACCGACTGGAATCCCCTGCTGCGCGACCAACTCGACCAGCCGTACTGGGCCGACCTTCAGGCCTTCGTCGAGGACGAGCGGAGACGAGGACCCGTCTATCCGTCGCGCGACGAGGTATTCGCCGCGCTCCACCACACCTCGCCGAGCGCCACCCGCGCGGTAATCCTCGGCCAGGACCCCTACCACGGCCCGGGACAGGCGCACGGTCTGTGCTTCTCCGTACGTCACGGCGTCCCTCGGCCCCCCTCCGTCGCGAACATCCACCGCGAGCTCCACGATGATCTCGGCGTATCACCACCCGAGCACGGGAACCTCGAGCGTTGGGCGGCAGCCGGTGTGCTGCTGCTCAACACCACCCTGACCGTCCGCGGAGGGGAAGCCGGCTCCCACCGCGGACGGGGATGGGAGCGCTTCACCGATCGAATTATCGAGGTGCTGTCCGCGCGCCCCGAGCCCCTCGTGTTCGTGCTCTGGGGTTCATCGGCCCGCGCGAAGACCTCCATGATCGACACCGATCGTCATGACATCGTCGAATCGGCTCACCCCTCCCCGCTCTCGGCGCATCGCGGTTTCCTCGGATCCCGCCCGTTCTCAAAGGTGAACGCCCTCCTCACCCAGCGAGGCGCCGACCCGATCGACTGGACCCTCGCATGAGATGGACCCGCTTACGACCGGTGCGGCGCGCGCGACGACGCTCGCCCGTGATCGACATCATCGTTCTCGCCAGCCAGGGCTACGCGCGGCATCTCGCGAGCAGGAACGCGGCTCTCCTCGCCTACTACGGCTTCCTCACCCTGTTCCCGCTCATCATGGTGGCCACCACCGTCCTCGGCTTCGTGCTCCAGGGTGATCCCGAACTCCGCTCCGAGATTGTCGAGTCAGCGGTGTCGCAGATCCCGGTGCTCGGTGACCAGATCCTGAACCAGTCCGGCGAGATCAGCGGGTCGATCACCGCGCTCATCGTCGGCCTGGTGTCGGGACTCTGGGGCTCGACACGGGCGTTCGCCTCGCTGCAGACCGCCCTCGACGACGCCTGGGAGGTCCCGATCGAACAACGGCCGAACCTCGTGGTGCGTCGCGTCCACTCGCTCATCGGCCTGCTGGTGATCGGCGGCGCGCAGATCGCCACGGTCACCCTCACCTCGATCGCCGGTTGGGCCGACCTCGGTCCGGTCAACCGGATCGCGATCGGCGTCGGTGTGCTCGCCGTCAACATTGCGGTGGTCACCACGATGTTCCGATACCTCTCAGCCGCCGAGGTGAGCTGGACCATGGCGTGGCCGGGAGGGGTTATCACCGGTGTCGCCTACACCGCGCTCCAACTGATCGGCACCCAGATCGTGACCCGGCTGCTCGCCGGAGCGCACAGCGTCTACGGGGCCTTCGCCTCGGTGCTCGCGATCACCGGCTGGCTGCTGATCCACGCGGTGGTGAGTCTCTTCGCAGCGGAAATCAACGCCGCGATCCACGCGCGACGACTCGTCCCCGTCGAGGAGTCACTCGACGTTCGAATCGGCGACCACACGCAATCGAGCTGACTCGACCCGGTCGGCACTCGAACGACCGACCGAGATCACGTGCTCGCCAGCCGGCACCAGCCAACCATCGGACCAGGAGGCGAACCGGCGCGGCTCCAGCGTGATCGAGAGAAGCCGCTCCGACCCCGGCTCGAGCCGGACCTTCTGGAAACCGACGAGGCGCAGACCGTCGCCGGCGAGACCGCCGTCGACCGGCTCGTGACACGCGTAGATCTGCACGACCTCCGAGCCGACCCGATCACCGGTGTTCGCGACCCGGACCGACACCTCGACACCGGCCACCGGATCACCCGACACCGACACGCACTCGACCGAGAACGACGTGTACGACAGTCCGTGACCGAACCAGAACAGCGGCTCTCGACCGGTGGCCGAGAACCAGCGGTGCCCGAGCAGGCGCCCCTCGCCGTAGACGGCCCGACCGTCGGAGCCCGGGTAATGCTCGAAGGCGGGGGTCTCCTCGAGGGAGCCCGGGAAGGTGACCGGGAGGCGTCCCCCCGGCTCATCGTCGCCGAGCACGACATCGGCGAGGGCATCACCGATCGCCGCCCCGGGAAACCAGACCTGCATCACGGCGGCGACATCATCAGCCCAGGGCATCGACACCGGCGAGCCCGCGTTCACCACCACGACCGTGTTCGGATTGACCGCTGCGACCGCCGACACGAGTTCGTCTTGACGACCCGGCAGGGCGATCGAGTCGCGATCCATGCTCTCGGTCTCCCAGTCGTCGTCGGTACCGACCACCAACAGCACCCGATCGGCCCGCGAGGCCACAGCCACCGCCTCGGCGACCGGATCATCCCCGGGGGGAGGTCGCAACCCGACCGCGAGCGCCCGGATACCCGGGTGTTCGTCGATCGGGTAATCGATCGTGAGCGCCACCTCACGACCCGCCTCGAGGCGTACCTCGGCGACGCGCTCGGGCGAGCCATAGTCGAAGAACGATCCGCCACGATCGTCGGCCGAGATCTCGAGGATGGCCTCACCGTCGACCGACACCGTGCACGCTCCGACCGATCGGGCACCCACGGTCCAGACACCGTCGACCTCCGGCGTGAACGTCGTCAACATCGACGCAGCGAAGCTTCGCGAGAGACCCGGAGCCGGTTCCTCCTGCCAGAACGCCACCGTCGCTGTCAGGGTCGATGAGGCGGTCTCGCCGTGCTCGTCAGTGACGACGAGTTCAACCTCGCCACGGATCGGCGGGTGATACCGCTCGATCGAGCAGCCGGGCACATGCTCCACCTCGACTCCCCGAGCGGTGAGGGTCTCCACGATCGGCGCGAAACGGCCCGGGGTCACCCGGGCGCTGCCACCACCTTGTGGCCGGCCGACCTGCGCGTATGGCCCGATCACCGCGACGCGGCCCGCCGAGCCGTCCCATGGCAACTGCGCCTCGTGATTCGTGAGCAGCACGGTGCCGGCGACCGCGGCGCGGCGCTGCACCTCCCAGGTGACCGGGTCGTCGAGCGTCGTCTCTGACCCATCGTCGGATCCGGCTCCCGTCCAGTCGGCCAGCGCGGCGATGCGATCGATCGCCTCATCGACGAGATGCTCGTCGACCTCTCCCGACTCGACGGCGACCACCAGAGCGTCACCCCGATGCAGGGTCGGCCCGGGCATCTCAATGTCGAGTCCGGCCCGCATCGCCTCGACCGTCGAATGGAGTCCGAACCAGTCGGACACGACGACACCGTCAAAGCCCCATTCGCCGCGCAGAACAGTGCGAAGGAGCCACTCGTGGTCAGCGCAGAACGTCCCACCGAGGCGGTTGTAGGCGGTCATGATCGAGCGCACCCCGGCGGCGACCGCCCGTTCGAAGGGCAAGAGGTAGAGCTCGCGCAGTGTGCGCTCATCGATCTCGGCCGAGATCGTCATGCGTTGGAACTCGGTGTCGTTGCCGACGAAGTGCTTGATGCAGCACGCCACACCCTCGCCCTGGACACCGGTCACGTAGGCCTCGGCGATCTCGGCGGTGAGGAACGGGTCCTCGCTCATGCACTCGAAGTTGCGCCCACCGATCGGCGTGCGATGCAAGTTGACCGTCGGCGCGAGCAGCACATGAGACGACTTGGAACGCGCCTCCCGTCCGAGCGCCCGCCCAACCTCGCCGATGAGTTCCGGATCGAAAGTCGCTCCAAGTGCCGTGCCGCACGGGAACGACGCTGAGGCGGGACCTCGCCACGAGGTCCCACGCACCCCGGCCGGGCCATCGGACATGCGGATGACCGGCACCCCGGCCGCGGCCGGTGTGTGCCAGGTGTCGGATCCGGCCAGCAGGGAGACCCGCTCGGCAAGCGGCGCCGAATGGTCAACAGTCATCGTGTCACCAAGCGCGAGGACGCCTCGAGGGTCCGGTGCACCGGGCAGCGTCCAGCGATCTCGCGGAGCCGTTCGATTTGTTCCCGATCGAGGTCGCCGGTCAACTCGATCGATTTCGTGAACACGTCCACTCCGTCGACCCGCTCGTGGTCGACGGTCACCTCCACCCGCTCCAGAGGCCAGTCCTTCCGACCGGCGTACATCCGGACGGTCATCGAGGTGCAGGCTCCGAGCGCTGCGCAGAGCAGGCCGTAGGGCCCTGGTCCGGTATCGCCTCCACCGAGCGCCTCGGGCTCGTCAGCGAGGAGACGATGGGATCCAACCACAACCTCGTTCGCGAGGGGGCCGGCACCGGATTCGGCCACCACGGCGCGCATCGACATGACCGGAAGGTACCAGCGGCCCTCCCACGCCGACAGGGTGGACCGAGCGTTTCGACTGCAATACTCACCCGCGTGTCCAACCGAGGTGAGCGTCGCCCCGCAGCGATCAATCCACTCATCGAGGTCCTCCACAGGGAGTCGACCGCTGGTGTGCTGCTCGTGATCAGCGCCGCAATCGCGCTGGTGTGGGCCAACTCGCCCTGGTCGGGTTCGTACGCCTCGCTCTGGGAGGCGACCATCGGTATCGAGCTCAACGGCTGGATGCTCGAGTTGACGATTCGCGAATGGATCAACGATCTCGCGATGGTGCTGTTCTTCTTCGTCGCCGGTCTGGAGATCAAGCGCGAGGTCACCCACGGTGAACTGCGAGACCCCCGTCAGGCGGCCCTACCGATCATCGCGGCCTTCGGCGGCATGGCGGTGCCTGCCGGCATCTTCGCCGTCATGAACCTCGGCGGCGAGGGCTCTCACGGTTGGGGTGTGCCCATGGCCACCGACATCGCCATCGTCATGGGTGTCATCGCCCTAATCGGCACCAGAGCACCAGCATGGCTGCGCCTCTTCCTGCTCGCTTTGGCGATCGTCGATGACATCGGTGCGATCGTGGTGATCGCCGTCTTCTACTCCGAGGGGGTGAGTTTCGCGTGGCTCGCTCTCGCCGCGGCCAGCCTCGCCATCGCCCTCATCATTCGGTCGCGGGTCCCGTGGGTCGGCGCCTACCTCGCTCTCGGCGCCGTCTGCTGGATCTCCCTCCATGAGGCCCACATCCATCCGACTCTGGCCGGGGTCGCCTTCGGACTCGCCTCCCCGGTGACGCCGCGCCGTCAGCGGATGGCGGTCGATGTCGCCGACCTGCCCCCAACCCTCGACGCCGAACTCGCCTCCGAGGTCACCCGTCGCGCTCGCGAGAGTGTGTCGGTGGTCGAGTGGCTCCAGCACCGACTTCACCCGTGGTCCACCTTCCTCGTCGTCCCCGTGTTCGCGTTCGCCAACGCTGGAGTCGTTATCTCTGGTGAGGTTCTCGGCGACGCCGTCTCCTCCACGGTGACCTGGGGCGTGATCGCCGGCCTCGTGCTCGGCAAGACCGTCGGAATCACCCTCGCCACCGCCGTCGCCGTCGGAACAGGAATCGGAAAGCTGCCGCGTGGCGTCACCTGGCGCTACGTGATCGGCGCGGGAGCGCTCGGTGGCATCGGATTCACCGTCTCGCTCTTCGTCACCGAGCTCGCCTTCGGCGAGTCGATTCTCGGTGAGGACGCCCGCATCGGTGTACTCACGGCGTCGCTGCTCGCCGGGGTGCTCGGCACGCTGATCGTGCTGCCCGGTCGGGTCGGTGACAGCGTCGACGACATCATCGCGGCCACCCATGAGTCGGAGCGGCGCGCGTGAGCGAGCGCGAACCCGAGCGGCTGTTCGTGTACGGCACCTTGCGGCCGGGCGATTGCCGATGGGAGCTGCTTGAGCCGTATGTGAGCGACAGCGGTATCGAGGACACCGTCGCCGGCACCCTCTACGACACCGGCCTTGACTATCCGGCGGCCGTGTTCGGCGGATCCACCCTCATCCGCGGCATCCACTTCGGCCTCTCCCAAGGGACCCGGGAGGAGGCGCTTCGTGAACTCGACATCGTCGAGGACACCGTCGACGGGCTCTACCGCCGGGTGCGCGTCACCACCAGCGGCGGGACCGAGGTGTGGGCCTACGAGTACGGAGACGGCCTCGAACTCACCGTGATCCCTTCGGGCGACTGGTTCGCCCGAAGCTGAGATCAGCCCGACAACAACTCAGCGGCGACGGTCACCACGGCCTCGGCGTGTCGTTCGGCCTCCGCGTCGGTGAGGGAGGGCCCAAGTTCGACCGTGAATCCGAACCCGCCGTCAGCGGTCACCGTCCTCGACCACTGCGACGCCGTACCGGTGTAGGTCCCACCGGTGACCTCGATCAGTGGGAGCCCGGTGAGTTCGGCGTATCGCGCGCGCACCTCCCCCGACAGACCCCGCGACGGGGAGATCCGGAAGAGATCTTGGTGGTACCAGAGCACCAACGACGGCTCGACCAGCTCGCCGAGGGCGACGGTCGCCGCGGTCTCCGGCTCGCTCGCTGCCGCGGGACCGCCGTACTGCCAGTCGCCCGGCTCCGCCAGAGGCGCCCAGTTGACGGGGAAGTTCCGGTTGAGGTCGACCCCGGAGGCGTTGTGGCGGATATCGGCCGCCGTTCCGTCGGGGTTGATGGTCGGCACCAGCCACAGGTCGACGCCATCGGGCGAATCCATTCGCATGAGATGCTCGACGATCGCGATTCCGTCGGCCTCGTTCCCGTGGATGCACCCGATCACGAGCACCCGCACCCCGTCGACGTCACCGCGTCGGGTCACGGTCAAGGAGCGACCCTCCACCGACGATCCGAAGACAACCTCGAGATCGGTCGGCACGTCGGATCGCGACAGCTCGGAGGGGTCGACCCGGGCTGGCATGGTTGACACCGTCGACGTTGTCGCGACCGTTGTCGCGACCGTTGTCGCGATCGTTGTCATGGTCGGTACCTCGGTCGTCGACGTCGAGGATGTGGGCGACGAAGTCGAGGTGGTCGCGACGGTCATCGATGTCGTCTCGGAGCGCGACCCGCATCCGGCGAGGCCGACAACCGACACCGCCACGAACAGCATCCCCATCAGACGTCGGCTCACACGGTCAGTCAACCCCTGAACTAGTGTCACAGGACGACCGGTGAGCCGAAGCCGGCCGTCGACCCGGATCTGAGAGAGAGGGCCTGTGGGGGACATCGTCGGAAAAGTCGTCGAAACGCTGATCACGATCGTCATCGCCGTTTCAGCGAGCGCGGCCGTTTGGCTCATCGCGAACCTGATCGTGGCCCAGGGCCGCTCCCACTGGACCCGCTTCGCGACCCTCCGACTCGGCATCGCCGGCCTGCTCTTCGGAATCATCCTCTCCGGCAACCGTGTCATCTCCGGCTCCGGCACCATCGAGGTGGCCACCGAGCGCAACGGGGATATGTCTTGGGTGACCACCGGGAGTTGGTCGGAGCGACTCGTCGCCTGGATCTGGTTCCCGCTCGTCGCCATGGTCGCCTTCGCGGCCGCCGGAGCCGTCATGAGCATGCGCTCGTCGCGGAGCGAGCGGACCCTGGTCGGCGCGGTCGGGCTTGGCGCGGTCACCGGCCTCGGCGGCGCGCTCGTCCGACCCGAGTTCCGACCCGAGATCGACCCGGTCGCCCTCGCTATCGCCGTGATCGTCGTGGCGGGACTCGGCGCCGCGATCGCCACCCTGCGTCGTCGCGACACGATCTCCGGCGCGCTCACCGGCGCCGCCCTCGGCTGGGTGATCGGTGCCTGGGGCGCACCCGAACTCGGCTCCGGTTCGACCGCGTGGTCGACCATCGCTCTCGCCGTGCCGGGCGCGCTCTTCGGTGTCCGCGCCGCCCGACCCGACACCCCCGACGAGGCCGGACGCGACCGGATGGACCGGCGCTCGCGCGCCTTCATCTTCCTCGGGCCGGCCCTGCTGTTCGTGACGACGAACCTCGTCGTGCCCGCCCTGCGCACGCTCTACCTCTCGCTCTTCGACCGCGACAGCGAGGAGTTCGTCGGCCTCGACAACTACCGGACGATCTTCACCGACCCGAAATCTTGGGACACCTCAACCTGGCGCGAGATGTTCTCGAGTCAGCTGATGTGGATCGGCGTCGCTCTGATTGGCCTGTTCGTCATCCTCGGCATCCGCGGGAAGCGACGCACCGGTCGAGTCATCGAGCTCGGCAGCGCCAGCTCGGGCCCCTTGCTCGGCGCCGTCGTACTCATCGGCTTCGCTGTGTTCACCACCGTGCGCGGCACCATCGTCAACAACCTCTGGTGGGTGCTCGTCGTCACGCTCTTCTCCACCTCGCTCGGCCTCGCCATCGCCGTGCTGGCCGACGGCCTGAAGGGTGAGCGGATCGCAAAGTCGATCATCTTCATGCCGATGGCGGTCTCGCTCGTCGGCGCTTCGGTCATCTGGCGATTCATGTACATCGCCCGCGACTCCGCCAAGACCCAGACCGGTGTCTTCAACAGCTTGTGGGTTGCCCTCGGTCGACTGAGCACCGGCGATGGACTGCCAACGCTCATCATCGGCGCCATCGTCACCGTGATCTTCGGTCTCCTGCTGGTGACGATCGCCCGCAACCTCTCCCGCGGTGAACCGGCCCGCGCGGCTGCTCCGGCCGTGTTCGCAATCCTCATCGGCTGGTTCCTGATCCGTTACTGGCGAATCACCGGCACCGGTGTCGGCGGACACCGCATCAAGGACGACGGTTCGATCGTCGCCCAACCGATCAACTTCATCCAGGACCCACCGTTCAACAACTTCTGGCTGATGATCGTGCTCGTGTGGATCCAGACTGGCTTCGCCATGGTCATCCTCTCCGCGGCGATTCGCGCCGTGCCGACCGAGTTGATCGAGGCCGCCAAAGTCGACGGGGCCACCGACTCCCAGGTGTTCTGGCGGGTGACACTCCCGCAGATCGGCACCACGATCGGCGTCGTCGTCACCGCGATCATCGTGCTCGTCATGAAGGTGTTCGACATCGTCAAGGTGATGACCAACGGCAACTTCGGAACCGAGGTGCTCGCGAACAACATGTATCGAGAGGCCTTCTCCTTCGGTGACACCGGCATCGGCGCGGCCCTCGCCATGCTGATCTTCATCTCGGTGGTGCCGATCATGTTCCTCAACATCCGCCGCATGCAGAGGGAGTCCTGAGATGAGCGACATCGCCGTCCACACCAGCGGCAGCGGACCGATCGAGCGGCTCTACGCCGCGTTGCGCCGGGTGCCCACCCTCGTCCTCTGGTTCATCGTCATCGTCTGGAGCCTCCCGAGCCTGAGCGTGTTCATCAACTCGTGGCGCACCCGCGACGCCCAGCGCTCGCGGTCGTGGTGGACGACGAAGCCCGACGAGTTCACCCTCGACAACTACGAGTCGATCTTCAACTCGACCACGAGCGGCGGCCTCGGCAACTCGCTCCTCAACTCGATGGCGATCAGCCTGCCCGCCACGATCATTCCGATCTCCATCGCGGCCTTCGCCGCCTACGGCTTCGCGTGGATCGACTTCAAGGGCCGCAAGGGTCTCTTCATCGGGGTCGTCTCACTGCTCGCCATCCCGCTGCAGGTCGCCCTTATCCCGCTCCTCCAGCTCTACGTGAACGGCGCGCACCTCACCCTGCCGTGGCTCGACAAGACCGTCACCATCATCCCCGACTTCAACCTGGTGAACACCACCACCGCCGTCTGGTTGACCCACACCGGCTTCGCGATGCCGTTCGCGATCTTCCTCCTCCACAACTACATCTCGTCGCTTCCGCGCGACGTGTTCGAGGCGGCCCGCATCGACGGCGCCGACCACTTCACGATCTTCTGGCGTCTCGTGCTCCCGCTCTCGGTGCCGGTGCTCGCCGCGTTCGCGATCTTCCAGTTCCTGTGGACCTGGAACGACTACCTGATCGCCAACACCATGGCGGGCACCAATCCGGATGCGATCCCGACGACGATCCTCATCGCGAACCTCGCCGGCGACTTCGGGATGAACGAGCACCTCCTCCCCGCCGCCGCCTTCGTGCAGGCCTTCGTGCCGCTCGTCGTGTTCTTCTCGCTGCAGCGGTACTTCGTGCGCGGCATCCTCGCCGGCTCCGTCAAGGGCTGAGTTGACGGCGCACCCCGCCTTCGACAATCGGGTTACCCGCGACCTCGGCGTCGACATCCCGATCGTGCAGGCCCCGATGGGATGGATCGCGCGGAGCCGACTCGCCTCGGCCGTGTCCGCCGCCGGTGCCTGCGGCATCATCGAGACCTCATCGGGGGAACTCGACGCCGTGCGCGACGAGATCCGCCAGATGCGCGATCTCACCGACCGGCCCTTCGGCGTCAACATCGCCCAAGCGTTCGTGCGCGACCCGTCGATCGCCGAGTTCGTGATCGAGCAGGGGGTGCGCTTCGTGACGACCTCAGCTGGCTCCCCCACGCGCTACACCCCAGTGCTCAAAGACGCGGGCCTCACCGTCTATCACGTGGTGCCGACGCTCTCAGCCGCCCTGAAAGCGGTGGACGCCGGGGTCGACGGCCTGGTCGTGGAGGGCGGCGAAGGGGGCGGGTTCAAGAGCCCGACTCCGGTGTCGACCATGGTGCTCCTGCCCCTCATCCGCTCGCGGGTTGACGTGCCGATCATCGCCGCGGGCGGCATCTGCGACGGCCCGACGATGGCCGCTGCCTTCGCCCTCGGAGCCGAGGGAGTGCAGATGGGCACCCAGATGGTCGCCTGTGCCGAGAGCCCCGTTCACGACAACTGGAAGCAGGCGATCATCGCCGCCGCCGAGACCGACACGCTGTTCCTCAACGAGCGCCACTCACCTGCGCTGCGCGCGCTCCGCACCGAGCGCACCGAGGGCCTCGCCGTCGCCGAGCACAACGTCTTCGGCGACTTCGGCGACCCGGAGGCCCTCTACTTCGGCGGCGACATGGAAGCAGCGATCGCCCTCAGTGGACAGGTGGCCGGACGAATCGCCGAGATCCGACCGGTGGCCGACATCATCGCCGACACGGTCACCGGTTTCGCCGAAACGATCGACCGGCTCGCCCGCCGCTGACCCCTTGGTGCGTCAGCGACCCTCGAAGTTGGGGGGCCGCTTCTCGACGAACGCGGCGATCCCCTCGCGGCCGTCGCGGGTCGCCATCATCTTGGCGATCACCGACCCCTCGCGCTCACCGGCCTCCTCGAGACTGGAGTCGAACCCCTCGTAAACGAGTCGTTTGGCGTTGCCGAGGGACAGGGTCGGCCCAGAAGCGAGCGAACCCGCCAACTCCGCCGTGGCCGCATCGACCTCGTCATCGGGGACGACCCGATTCACGAACCCCCACTCCTCGGCCTCGCGGGCCGAGAGCACGCGGTTAGTGAGCGTGAGGTCGAGCATCCGGCGAAGGCCGATATGCCGGGCGAGGAAGTACGTCGAGGTGCCGTCGGGGCTCATACCGGCGCGGGTGTAACCCATCGTGAACTTCGTGGACTCGCCGGCCACCACCAGATCGAAGGCGCTCACCAGCGAAATGCCGGCCCCTCCGGCAGCCCCGCGCACCCCAGCAACGAAGGGTTTCGGGATCCGGTTCATGTGGTACATCGCGCCGTGGTAGTCGACGAGCATGTCGGAAGCCACGCGCGGCAGGTCGTCGCCGGCGGCGGCGAAAAACTTCAGGTCGCCACCCGCGGAGAACACCTTTCCCTCAGCGGTGACCGACACCGCCCGCACCGCGTCGTCGAACTCAATCGCCAGCATCACCTCACGGAGCTCGCGAGCGAAGGTCGGGTTGACCGCGTTGGCCCCTTCGGGCCGATCGAGTCGGACGTGGGCGACACCGTCGCGCACCGCATAGGAGATCGTCGTGAGGTCCATCGCGTCATCGTCGCACAGCCCGGGATGGCCGAAGACTGTCGGACTCAGCCGAGGAGGGCGCGCAGACGCTTGAGCGTCGGGCCTCCACGCGCGCCCACCGGCTGGGCGAAGGTCGCCACGCGCAGCTCCTCGAGCATCCACACCGCCTCACGCACCGCGGTGGGCTCAGCGCCGTCTCTATGGGCGGCGAGGGCGGCGCGCACGCTCGCCTCCGCTGGCGCAATCTCCTCCATCGCCCGACGGTCACGGTCGAGTCGACCACCGAGATGCTCGACGCGGTGGGCGATCCCGGCGACGTATCGGCGAAGGTCGGGGAGGCGTCGCGTCCCCGCCCGGGCGACGAACCCCGGGCCGAGCAATCGGTCGAGGTGAGCCTCGACGTCGGCGACGCTGACCCCGGCAGCCGGCGCCCGTAGGCGCTCAAGACGCCGAAGCACCGCCGCGGCATCGGCCGCGACGGCGAGCGCCGTATGCACCACATCGAGGAGTAGCGGTCCACCATCGGACCTCGATACCGACTGCAGCGACTCGAACGAGGCCCGATCACGGGGCAGACCGACGTCGTCGATCAGTCGGTCGACCACCGCGCCGAGGCAGTCGTCGAGCAGTGCCGCCGGGCCGATTCCCACCAACGGCAGATCGAGCGTGCTGGGACCGATGAGCAGGTCGCGAACCCCCGCGCGTGACGGCGCTGCCGTGAGCAACACGAGTCGGCGAACACCCTCTCGTAGGAGGCGCTCCGCGAGCGCGTGATCAGTGACGAGTCGCAGCGAGACACTCGACCCCCGGTCGAGGAGTGTCGGGTGAGCGCGCACCATCTCGTGGCCATCGCCCCACTCGACCATCTCTGGGAGCTCCCCGAGGTCCCAGTCGACGATGCCAGTGCGTTCCTCGATCGGCGCGCTGGAGGCGATGGCCGCCCGGGCTCCGGGCCGGGCGAGGTCGAGGACGGCGCCCACCTCGTCGCCGAAGGCGTGCACCTCACCGTGATCGTCGCTCACCACCACATGGACTCGCAGGTGGGCGGGAAGTCGGCTCGGGTCGAGATCGCTGGCTGAGATCGACGCCCCCGACACGGTGGCGAGCGCCGCGGCGAGTGCCTCGATGAAGGTTCGCCCGTCGGGTTCCTCGGGGAGCAGTTCGAGGGCAGAGGCGACGGTCGCGGCGACCGGGATGAGTCGCCGGCGGGACTCCTTCGGAAGGGAGCGGGTGAGCTCGTCGGCGAGCTCCGCTCGACGTCCAGCCACCTGCCAGTCGAGTCCGGCACCGCTGAAGCGGTTGATCGCCGTCAGCGGGACGTGCACGGTGACCCCGTCGAAGACGCTGCCCGGATCGTGCCGGTAGGTGAGGACGTACTCATGACCGCCCTCGCTCCACACCTCCGGTAGCCCCGAGTCGGCGCGGGCCAGGAGGTCGGCCACCGTCGGGTCCTGATCGAGATCGAGACGGGCTGGGTCGTCGTCCACGATCGAGCGCCACCAGCGCTCGAGATGGCGGCCCGACACGATGTCGTCGGGTAGGACTCGGTCGTAGTGGGCGACGAGCAGGTGCTCATCAACAAGATCGCGGCGTCGGAGACGGTCTTCCACCGAGCGCACCCGCTCGATGATCAGCGCGTTCCGATCGAGGAACGACAGTCGGGTCGCCCACTCGCCGCGCACCAACCCATGCAGGATGAGGAGGCGGCGAGCCTCGCCGGCATCGACGCGATCAAGGCCGATGCGGCGGCCGTCCACCACCGGAAGGCCGTGCACGGTGACCCGCTCGGAGATGACCGCCCGACCCGACCGCGCGTCCCACTCCGGATCGCCATAGGAGCGTCGGGCCAACGGTCCGGCTGCTTGCTCAACCCACTCCGGCTTGATCTCAGCGACGCGACGCGCCCGGAGGCGATCCGTCTCGACGAGTTCTGCGGCCATCACCCACGAGGCACTGACGCGGGTGAGCACCGAACCCGGCGCCACCGTGAATTTGGTTCCCCGCGCTCCGAGGTAGTCGCGCCGATCGCGGTCGCGCATGCCGACCTGAGAGAGCAGACCCGACAGCACCGCCTGATGGACACGATCGGGGTGACCGGAATCGGCTCCCGGGCGTATCCCGACCTCCCCAGCGACCCGACGCAGCTGGCTATAGAGGTCTCGCCACTCGCGAACCCGGACATAGTTCAAGAACTCGTCGACGCACATCCGACGGAAGGCGTTTCCCGACAACTCGGCCTGACGTTCCCTCAGGTGATCCCACAGGGCGACGATCGACAGGAGATCGGAGCCGGGCACCTCGAAGCGACGGTGGAAGGAATCGGCGCGGTCTCGGTGCTCGCGGGGACGCTCGCGCACATCCTGGATCGACAGCGCGGCAGCGATCACGAGCACCTCGCGGACACAGCCGTGCCGGTCTGACTCGATGATCATCCGGCCGACGCGAGGATCAACCGGCAGTCGAGCGAGACGGCGACCGAGGCGGGTGAGCCGATCTCGGCCCGAGCCGTCATCGGCCTTGAGGGCCCCTAGCTCGAGCAGAAGGCGGCGCCCGTCGGTGACCTGGGATGGGTCGGGCGCCTCCACGAAGGGAAAGTCGTCGACGCGACCGAGCCCGAGCGAGGCCATCTGCAAGATGACCGAGGCGAGACTGGTCCGGAGGATCTCCGGCTCGGTGAACTCGGGTCGCGAGGAGAAGTCGTCCTCGGAGTAGAGGCGGATGCACACCCCGGGAGCGACCCGACCGCACCGACCGGCGCGCTGGGCCGCCGAGGCCTGCGAGACCGGTTCGATCGGGAGGCGCTGCACCTTCGCCCGGCGGGAGTAGCGGCTGATGCGAGCTGTTCCGGTGTCGATCACCGCGCGCACCCCCGGCACCGTGATCGAGGTCTCGGCGACATTGGTGGCGAGCACGATTCGTCGGCCCGGATGCGGAGCGAACACGCGCTGCTGCTCGGCCGCGGAGAGCCGGGCGTACAGCGGCAGCACCTCAACGCGCGGCAAGGCGAGATCCCGGATCGCGCGGGCGGTGTCGTGGATCTCGCGCTCCCCGGAGAGGAACACGAGCACATCGCCGTCGACACCCGTCCGCGACCGCGGATCGAGCTCGTTGATGGCGTCGATGATCGCCGACACCTGGTCGACGTCATCCTCGGACGGCCGGTAACGGACCTCGACGGGGTGACCACGCCCCTCCACGAGATGCACCGGTGCCGGTGTGCCGTCTGCGGATGCGAAGTGGCGGGCGAATCGATCGGTGTCGATCGTGGCCGAGGTGATCACGAGGTGCAGGTCTTCGCGGCGATCGAGGAGCCGCCGGAGATATCCGAGGAGGAAGTCGACGTTCAGGCTCCGCTCGTGCGCCTCATCGATGATGATCGTGTCGTAGCGACGCAGTTCGGGGTCGCGCTGGAGCTCGGCCAGCAGGATGCCGTCGGTCATGAGACGGATGCGGGTTGTGTCGGCTACGCGATCGTCGAAACGGACGCTGAACCCGACCTCAGCGCCGAGTTCTACACCAAGCTCGGTCGCCACCCGCGCGGCGATGGAGCGAGCCGCCACCCGACGTGGCTGGGTGTGGCCGATCATTCCGTTCGCTCCTCGACCCGCCGCCAGACAGAGCTTCGGCAACTGGGTGCTCTTGCCCGAGCCGGTTTCCCCCGCGACGACCACGACCCGGTGGTCGCGGAGCGCAGCGACCAGATCGTCGGCGTGGGCCGCGATCGGCAGGTCGTCGGGAATCGCGACCCTGAGTTCGGGGGCGGACGTCATGGGCACCGCCGACGGTAGCGACAGCGTTCGAGGCCGCGGCTAGGCCAGCCGCGAGGGAGCGACCTCGACGGCGTTCACCGTCGTGCCACTCCGGCTATCTCGGCCGCCGTCAGACAGGTCGAATCTCCAGCCATGCCGCGGGCAGACCACACAGCCGTCCTCAAGCGAACCGTGAGAGAGGTCCGCACCCTGGTGGGGACAACGACGGTCGAGTTCAAACCGACGACCCTCCGAGGTCACCTCGAATCGGTCGCTCGCAGCGCCTGAAAGCGAGTTCGAGAGCGTCAGCGAGGTCCGAGAGATTGCTGTAGAGAAACAAGTTAACGACATTGTTGAAGACATCAGGCTGTCGATTCACGCGGGCTCGGAAGGAGTGCACCACCTCCTGCCAGCGGTCGACCGTGGCGAGCAGTTGGAAGTAACGCTCCGAAGCTCGGATCACCGTCACCGAAGCATCGGTGGGCGCCGACTCGCCGAGACTCGCGCGTCCACCAACCAAGTCGATCAGCAACCGATCGCTACGATCCTGACCCCAGACGAACTCAATCAGCGGCGGATCACCGAGATCATGGCCAGCGAGGAGATCCAGGCGGGCCCCGATCTCCAGGAGTAGGCGGTCGCGATCGAGGGTGTCTTCGAAGGTCGACCATCGGTCGACAAGAGCACGAGAGTAAGCATCAATCTCCGCCCGACTCGGGGGAGGGATCGGCTCACGCCCGACATCATCGGAGAGCGTCTCGCCGGGGCGAAGGTAAGCCACCCTCGTCGACACGGGAACGTCGAGGTGCTCAGCGAGCACCGTC
>JAURCL010000028.1 GCA_030828465.1 Acidimicrobiales bacterium
ACGAAGCATCGCGAGACCGAGGTGCCCTCGGGTGTGCTCAGATGGGGCGATGCAGAACGAGACCGTTCCGATCCAGGCCATGAACGACGACACGCGGCGGCTTTTCGATGCCGCTCTTGCCGTGCAGGCCAACGCGCACGTTCCATATTCGAGATACCCGGTCGGCTGCGCTCTGATCAGCTCGAGTGGCACCCTCTACGTCGGCGCCAACATCGAGAACGCGGCGTATCCGCAGGGGTGGTGCGCCGAGGCGAGCGCGATCGCGGCGATGGCCTCAGCGGGGGAGCGGGAGATCTGGGTGCTTCTGACGATCTGCGATTCGGAGTCGCTCGCCACCTGCTGCGGTGGATGCCGACAGAAGATCCGCGAGTTCGCGACCGCAGCGACACGGGTGCTCGCCTGCGGCCCTGACGGTCTCCGCAAGACCTACACGATGGAGGATCTCCTCCCGGACTCGTTCGGTCCAGAACACCTGACCTAGCGCGCCTGAATACAAACCTGAGTCAAGATGACTCAGGTTTTCTCACCTCCGCGTTGCCATCATGCTGGCGGCTCCTTAGCCTGAGGGCACTCAACCCCCCAGATTCAAGGAGTCACTGACATGGCAAAGGCCGTCGGAATCGACCTCGGAACCACCAACTCCGTCGTCGCCGTACTCGAGGCAGGCGAACCCACCGTCATCCCCAACGCCGAAGGCGCCCGCACCACCCCATCGGTGGTGGCGTTCTCGAAGGCAGGCGAGGTGCTCGGTGGCGAGGTCGCCAAGCGCCAAGCCATCACCAACCCCGACCGCACCTTCCGCTCCATCAAGCGCCACATGGGCGAGGACTGGAAGAGCGAAGACATCGACGGCAAGCAGTACACCCCGCAGGAGATCTCCGCTCGCACGCTCATGAAGCTGAAGCGCGACGCCGAGGCCTACCTCGGAGACACCGTCACCCAGGCGGTTATCACTGTCCCCGCCTACTTCGATGACGCTCAGCGCACCGCCACCACGGAAGCCGGAACGATCGCGGGCCTCGAGGTGCTCCGCATCATCAACGAGCCGACCGCGGCGGCGCTCGCCTACGGCCTCGACAAGGGTGCCGAGGACGAGACCGTGCTGGTCTTCGACCTCGGTGGCGGCACCTTCGACGTGTCGGTTCTTGAGATCGGCGACGGCGTCTTCGAGGTCAAGTCGACCCACGGCGACACCATCCTTGGTGGTGACGACTGGGATCAGCGGGTCATCGACTGGCTCGTCCAGCAGTTCAAGAACGCTCAGGGCGTCGATCTGTCGTCCGATCGCATGGCGATGCAGCGCCTCAAGGAGGCCGCCGAGAAGGCCAAGATCGAACTCAGCCAGGTCCAGTCCACCCAGATCAACCTGCCGTTCATCACCGCTACCGCCGACGGTCCACTGCACCTCGACGAGTCGCTCAGCCGGTCCAAGTTCCAGGAGATGACGGCCGACCTCATCGAGCGATGCCGGATCCCCTTCGAGCAGGCCCTCAAGGACGCCGGCGTCTCCAAGGGCGACCTGCACCATGTGATCCTCGTCGGCGGCTCCACCCGTATGCCAGCGGTCACCGACCTCGTTCACAGCCTCACCGGCAAGGAGCCGAACAAGACGGTCAACCCCGACGAGGTCGTCGCCATGGGTGCCGCCGTCCAGGCTGGCGTGCTTCGCGGCGAGGTCAAGGATGTCCTGCTGCTCGACGTCACCCCCCTCAGCCTCGGTATCGAGACCAAGGGCGGCGTGATGACCAAGCTCATCGAGCGCAACACGACCATCCCGACGAAGCGCAGCGAGGTGTTCACCACCGCCGATGACATGCAGCCTTCGGTCGAGATCCATGTGCTCCAGGGTGAGCGAGAGATGGCGGCGTACAACAAGACGCTCGGCAAGTTCCAGCTCGTCGACCTGCCGCCTGCGCCGCGTGGTGTCCCGCAGATCGAGGTGACCTTCGACATCGACGCCAACGGCATCGTCAACGTGTCGGCGAAAGACCGGGCCACCAACAAGGAGCAGTCGATCACCATCTCCGGCCAGTCCACGCTCGATAAGGACACCATCGACCAGATGGTCAAGGACGCCGAAGCGCACGCTGAGGAGGACCGGAAGCGTCGCGACGAGGCGGAGATCCGCAACTCCGCCGACTCGCTCGTCTACCAAACGGAGAAGGTGCTCCGTGAGCAGGGTGAGAGCGTCTCAGAGGAGGAGCGCGCCGCCGTCGAGGCCCCGCTCGCTGATCTGAAGACCGCGCTCGCTGGTAACGACAACGATGCGATCAAGGCCGCGACCGAGGCGCTCATGTCGGCCAGCCAGGCCTTCAGCCAGAAGCTCTACGAGGCGGCCTCCCGCGATGCCGACGCGGCGGGAACGTCCGCATCAGGCCAGAGCACCGACGGCTCCGATGACGACATCATCGACGCCGAGATCGTCGAGGAGGAGTGAGCCCGATGGGAGGCTCCGAGGCGAATCGCGGAGCCGACGACGCGATCCTCGATGAGATCGCCGACCCGGGTGACGAGCGCGGTTCCGAGGTGGAGGACTTCACCGGCGAGGTTCCGCGCACCCAGTCCACGCCATCGGGCTCGGTTGGTGATTTCGGCGCCGGCGACTCAATCGACGTCAGCGACCTCGACGACCTCTTCGATGACCCGACCGGTGACGGCGCGGAGGCGGTCACCCACGATGTCGACGAACTGCTCAGTGAGATCGAGCGGTTCAAGGACATGGCGATGCGCGCCCAGGCCGACTTCGAGAACTTCCGCAAGCGGTCCTCCGCCCAGCTCTCCGACGAGGTGGAGCGAGCGACCGGTCGCCTCGCCGAGGCCTTTCTCCCGGTGCTCGACGCCGCCGAGGCCGCCTTTGTGCGTCACCCCGACGAGGTGGGGCCGCTCCTCAACCTCATGCTCACCGAACTGAAGCGCCACGGACTCGAAACCCTCGACATCGTCGGATCGCCGTTCGATCCTGAAGTCGCCGAGGCGGTCGCGCACGAGGCCGACACCGGCGGTGAGGTGGTCGTCGCCGAGGTGATGCGCAGCGGCTACCGATGGAAGGGCCGGACGTTGCGCCCGGCCATGGTGAGGACGAAGGACTGAGGCGCCCCGACGCGGTCGGGGCGATGTGCCGATGAGCGCTCAACGCGAGTGGTTCGATACCGACTACTACGCCGTGCTCGGCGTCGACAAGGGCGCCGATCACCGCGCCATCACGAAGGCCTACCGGAAGCTCGCCCGCGAACTGCATCCCGATCAGAACCCGGGTGACAGCGTGGCCGAGGAGCGATTCAAAAAGGTCGCCGCCGCCTACGACGTGCTCGGCGACGAGAAGAAGCGCGCGGAGTACGACGAGGTGCGACGTCTCGGTCCGAATGCCGGCGGGTTCTCGTTCAACGCCTCGGACATGTCGGGCTTCGGGGATCTCTTCGGGCAGATGTTCAGCGGTGGGCGCTCGCGATCGGCATCGGGTGTCGGACCCCGTCGTGGAGCCGATCTCGAGGCGCGACTCACCCTTGAGTTCGCTGATGCCGTGCACGGCGTGACCACCTCGCTGTCGCTCATCAGCGACGATCGTTGCTCGACCTGTACGGGTTCGGGTGCCGCCCCAGGCACCGGAGTCCGCACCTGTGGGGTCTGCGGTGGGCGGGGCGCCGTCGACGAGAACCAAGGGCCGTTCTCGTTCTCGACTCCCTGCCGCGCCTGCGGTGGGCGTGGGAACACGATCGAGAAACCGTGCCCGACGTGTTCGGGTTCGGGGGTCGAGAAGCGGCAGCGAACCGTCCCCGTGCGAATCCCCGCAGGGGTCGCCGACGGCCAGACGATCCGGTTGAAGGGCAAGGGTGCGCCTGGGCGCAACGGTGGTCCCGCCGGAGACCTGCTCGTCGAAATCGCGGTTCATCCCCACGAGCGTTTCGGACGAAAGGGCGATGACCTGACCGTTACCGTGCCCGTCGCCTTCGCCGACCTCGTCCTCGGAGCCGAGATCGAGGTCCCAACCCTCGATGGGTCGACGGTGAGGCTTCGGCTGCGTCCTGGCACAGCGAGCGGCTCACGTCATCGCGTGGCGGGTCGGGGGGTGTCGCGCCGTCGCGGTGGTCGAGAGGTGACCGGCGATCTCATCGCGACGGTCAACGTGATCGTGCCCACGGAACTGACCGACGCCGAGCGAGCCGCGATCGAGGCGCTGGCGGCGGGCGACTAGCGTCGGGTCGACCGGGGCCGACGAGAAGGGAGGCGAGCAGTCATGACGATGAGGAGCCGACACCAGGCCGTATACGTCATCTCGGTGGCGGCGGAGTTGGCGGGGATGCACCCCCAGACCCTCCGTATCTACGAGCGTCGCGGCCTCGTTCAACCGGCGAGGACCGATGGCGGCAACCGCCGCTACAGCGACTACGACATCGACATTCTCCGTCGAATCTCCGAGTTGGCCGATGAGGGTATGAACCTCGAGGGCATCCGGAGGGTCATGCAGCTCGAGGCCGAGCTCGACGCCGCGCGGCGCGAGCTCGACGAAACTCGCGAGCGTCTCCGCGAACTCGCCGAGCATGTCGACCAGCACCAACGCGCCGATCTCGTGCCGCTGCGCCAAGCGATCACGCTCTTCGGCGAGCCACCGGCCTTCCTTCGCCGTCGCTGACCGCGTTCAGGCGGTCGGGGCGTCGTTGCTCCGCCGGATCCGGAGCGAGTGATCCCCGCTCGTCCGACACTCACCGGTGGTGGTGTCGAATCTCCAGCCGTGGAGCGTGCACACGAGATCATCGCCGTCGACCTCGCCGAACACCGACAGGTCCGCTCGGCGGTGGGGGCACTTGCGCTGGACGATGAAGTCCCCGATCTCGACCTCGTCGCTGAGATCGTCGCCGTCTCCTCGACGTTTGGACGCCGCCTCAGCCTCGGTGCGCCTTATGCGCTCCACCGAGAGCGATTTCAGGAAGTTGTAGAGGTACTCGTTGTAGTCCCCGGCTCGCCAGGCAGTGAACCGACAGGACAGCAGCAGCGAGTTCGACCAGTCGACGGCCCGCTCAGCAACGACGGTCTCGAGGAGGTCGCGACCGATGTCGAAGCGGAACGCGGGAGCGGCGCCCGGGTGCTCGCTCGCGTCGAGGACCCTGGCGTTCGGGAAGTCGATGATGATGTCGAGGTCATCGGTGCGAATGAGGCAGGGAGCGCCGATCGCCGCGCAGACGGTCGGGGCTGATTCCATGAGTGGAACCCACCAGTCGGAGAGCGCGCCGACCAGGTCGGTCCCCGGTCGACTCCACGAGGCTCGCTGCTCGCTGATCCAGTCCGCCCAATCGGCCCGATAGGCATCGAGATAGGCCGCCTTGTCGGAGAAGATGGCATCGATCTCGGTCTCGTCCATCGGGTGCGTGACGTCCACCGCCGATGGGCTCACCTCGATCGTCGTCCCGGGAACGGCGAGGATCCCGGTGTGTCCTCCGGCCGACAGCCGGTCGAGGAACCAGCGCTGGTCGGGGAAGATCGATGCCTCGTCACCCTCGATCATGTTGAGGTGCGCGAGTTCGCCGTCGAGGAACACGGGCGGGCCGGCGCTCGGCACGACAGCGCGCGCCCCGATCGACTCCACGTAGCGCATCGCTCGGGCGCCCTGGCTCTCGACCTTGGCGCGGCACAGCTCGAGCTTCTCGTCAGCTGGCATCTCGTAGACCATCGGGTACCAGATGGCACCCGAGTACTGAAGCCAGTGCAGGTCGACCGGGCCGTGGGACGCGAGCGCCGCGAGATCGGTTGTACGGCAGTCGTTCTGATTCACGATGCGCGACTCGCCGTCGGAGACAACGAGAGCAGAGTCACCACCGGGACCATCAGTGATCGACGTCTCGACGTGGACCGCCACGGTCAGTCCCGGTGCGATCTCGACTTCGACACCATCGGAGGTGTTGACGAACGTGGTGAAGCCGAGGGCCTCCATCCGCCGACGCTGCTCGCCCGTCGGATAATCGGGCAGGAGGACAGGAATGTCTCGGCTGAGGTTCCGGCGGAGCCACGACTCGTCGTGGTGGTCACCGTGCAGGTGGGAGACGTAGAGGAAGTCGGCGCGCTCGATCCGGTCGAGGAGGTCAGCATCGAGGCGGTCGTTGCGCGGGAAGACGAACCAGGACGCGAAGAACGCCGGGTCGAACCACGGGTCGCACAGAATGGAACCGGCAGCGCTCTCGATGAGGATGCCGGCGTGCCCGATGGAGGTCGCACGCACCTCAGGCCACGGGAGGGTCAGTGGACTGCTGGCCGCCGCGCGACACGTGCTCGGTCCAACTCTCGCCGTCCCAGTAGCGAATCTCGAATCGACCGGACGGGTCGGCATACCAGCCGGAGGGAACCGCCGGAGCGGGCGAGGAGTCGACCACCGTGGACGCCGGGCTCGCTGGGGTCGGGGATGGCGACACGGACGGGCTGGGAGACGGGGTCGCTGATGATGAGGCGGGCTCGGGGCTGAGCGAGGCGCTCGAGGCCACAGCGGAGGCGGTCGCGGTGGACGTTGAGCCACTCGCGCGCGAGAGGTAGGCGACGATGGATTGCGCGGCCGGCACGATCGACACCACCGTCCAACCCTCGGCCGATCGCGCGTTGAGCAGTTCGGTGAGCGATGTCGCTTCACCGGCGGGCACGGTCACAGATGAGAACTCCTGCATGACACCAACCCTACTTGCGGGTTCCCGCGTGGGCCTGTCGAGCGGCCCGGGCAAACTGAGCGGGTGGATGTCGCGACCGTCGAGGTGCTGAGCGCGACGCTCGCTGTGATCGTCGGGACCGCGACGGTTGTGCTGTGGGCGCTCGTCGCGAGCGGACGGGGTCGACGCGTGATCGATCTGGTGGTGGAGACCCGGGCCACCCTCACCGCGCTGATCGCTGCTGGAGCCACCCTTGGCTCGCTCTACTTCTCGGAGGTCGCGGGCTACGTGCCCTGCCGACTGTGTTGGTTCCAGCGGATCGCGATGTACCCGATCGCGGTCATCGCCATCGTCTGGATCATCCGCGGAGGTCGCGAGATCCGCTGGTATGTCGTCACGATCGCCGCGCTCGGCTCGCTCGTCTCGGCCTACCACTACGTGATCGAGTGGAACCCCGCTCTGGATTCCGGTGCGTGCGCCGCCACCGGGCCCGCCTGTTCGGATGTGTGGTTCCGGGAGTTCGGGTTCGTGACATTGGCGCTGATGGCCCTGATCGGTTTCGTCGCGGTGATCACGGTCAACCTCGTCGGCGCCGACGAGCAATCGTCGCCCTGAGGTCAGCCCGAATCACGCTCGAGCCGGTCGAGCAACGCGGGGCGCACACCCCAGCGGGTTACCAGATCGTCGACCCGCCCCGCCGCTTCGGCATCCGGTGATGCTCCGGCGATCGCGCGGATCATGAGGTTCTTGGCGGTGTGCTCTCCGGCGACGAACTCGATGACATCGGTTCGGTAGCCGCGAGCGGCGAGGAGGTCGGCCCTTATCGAGTCGGTCAGGAGATCGCCGAGTCGCTCGCGCACGATGCCGTGGCGGACGAGTGCCTCGAATCCCGGTGGCGTCGTCCGGCGATCGAGTTGCGCCTGCAGGTCGTGTTGACAACATGGTGCCGCCAGGATCACCTGCGCCGACCAGCCGACCGCGGCGGCGAGAGCGTCGTCGGTGGCGGTGTCGCAGGCGTGCAGGGCGATCACCAGATGGGGCTCGGCGCCAGGCTCAGGGCGCCACTCGGCGATCGAACCTGAGTGAAAACGCAAGCCCTCCCAACCCGGGTCCCTCTCGGCGAGATGTGCGGCTGAGGCGTTCAGTCGGTCGAGGAGTTCGGACTTCAGGTCGACGCCGACCGTGCGGGGCGCGAACCCGCGAGCCAGCAGGTGGTGATGCGCCGCCATCGTCAACACCCCGGCCCCGCAGCCGAGATCCACGACATGGACGACCGCGCCGTCCGCCGTCAGCCCGTCGAGGACGGTGTCGAGAAGGTCGACGAAGCGCACGACCTGGAGGTACTTGTCGCGGGACGACGCCCTGACCCGGCTATCGCGTCCGGTCAGTCCGAGTTCGACGAGGAAGGGTGCGTCTTCAGGTACCGAGCGTGCCGGTCGGCGGTCGTGATCGGTGTCAGGTGCCGGTGCGGTGCCTCGATGAACGGAGCGCAGTAGGCGACCCCGCTTGGAGAGCGTGTACTGCTCGGAGCGATCGGTGAGGCGCACGAATATCGAACGGAAGCCGTCGTCGAGCAGGGCATCGATTCGGTCGGGGAGCGAGGCGGGGTCGACGTTGTCTACCTCTGAGGTCGCGCCGTCACCCACCTCGAACTGGATCATGCGGCCGCGATGCAGATCGACTCGACGAAGACGTACCCGCCGGCCGTCGCGCGAGGAGATGACCGCGTCGACGAGTTCGGGGTCGTCGAGGGCGCCAAGCAGCGCCTCCAGCCCCTCTCTCATGGTGCCACCGTCGTCTCTGGCGGAACCTCGTCGGAGAGCGACGACACCAACGATGCCCATACCTCGGGATCCTCATAGCCGAGAGCCCAGAGCGACACCCCGCCGAGGCCGGCCCGTCGCGCGATATGGACGCGCTCGCGCACTCCCTCGGCATCGATCCACCGCACCTCTCGGCGTTGCACACAACTCGTCGCAGCATCGGAGATCTCGAGGTCGTAGGAGAAGGTCCACTCGCCACCGATCACGTCGTACACGGGCGAACCACCGCGGCGCGCGATGAGGTCGTCGATCGAGGCCGGCGTCACCCCGGTGCGACCCGGTGCGTCGGTGGGGCAGGTGCCGTCTGTCGCCACCACCCAGTTGTAGCCGTAGGCGGGGATACCGAGGACGAGTTTGCGATGGTGCTCGACCGGCACGGCCTTGAGCGCGCCGTCGACCACGTCGCGCGTCCAGTCCAGCGGGGCGACAGGACCAGCGCTTGATGTCGAGAAGTCGTAGGCCATCAGGCGGATCGCATCAACATGCTCGGCGATCGCCCCATGGGCGTAGACCCAGTAACCGATCTCGCCGGTGGTCGCCACGTCGTAGACCGGCGGCACCGAGACGGTCAGCGTGCGACCGTCAGCACGGAGAGCGTCGCCCAGTTCAGCGATGAAGGCGACCCAGGCCGGTGAGGTGGTCGGCCAGGTCGTCGGATCGTCGGCGAAGGCGAACTGCTCGTAGTCGATATCGATCCCGTCAGCCCCGGTCTCACGTGCGAAGGCGATGATTCGCTCGACGTGACGCGTCCGTCGTGACTCGTCAGCGAGGAGCGCCGCCATCGCGCCACTCGGCAGGTGATCGATGATCGATGGAACGAGTCGCGCCGATGACTGCGCCACGAGTGAGGTGAGTCGCTCGGCCTCCGCGGTCGGCGTGTTCGAATCGACGACGACGTTGCCGGTCCCGTCGACGGAGAACCAGAACGGGGACACCTCTCGGAGCACGCTGACGCGGCTCTCGATGTCGTCTTGGGCGAGGGTGTCGTCGAGAGTCCAGTAGGGCGCCCACACGTCGAGGGCGATCTCACCGGGCGCGCTGCCCGGCGCGTCGTCGTCGCCACCGAGGACCAGGGTCGCTCCGACGAGCGCGAACGCGACCGCGACGAGAGCGATCAGGGTGGCCCGCCGTCGGGTTGGTGATGGGCGGTGGGTCGACTCCCAGATGCTGGCGAGGTCGACATCGACGAGGCTGGGGACGATCGTGGCGCCGCGGGTGTCGGAGAGGTCGGCGACGTTGGGTACCCCGACGGTGACGCAGCCGGCAGCAACCGCGGAGGCCACCCCGGTCGGGGAGTCCTCGATGGCCATGCAGTCGATCGGATCGACACCGAGGAGCTGGGCGGCCCGGCGATAGGGCTCCGGATCCGGCTTCCCGCGATCCACGTCATCGCCGCAGACGACCACCGAGAAGGAGCCGATCGGCAGAGCATCGAGGATCGGGTCGACGAACCGACGCCAGGACATCGTGACGAGTCCACACGGCACGCCGTCGGCCACGAGCGCGGCGAGCAGCTCACGGGCACCCGGTCGCCACGGGATTCGCTGGCGAACCGATGCGATGACGTCGTCGAGCAGGCGGTCGATGATCTCCTCGGGCGACAGATCGTCGATTCCGCCGTGCTCGATCATGTAGGCGGCCGAGTCGCGCAGATCGAAACCCACCATCGCGTGAGCGTGATGGTCAGGCCAGTCGCGCCCGTACTCGGCGACGAGTCGTCGCTCGGCAGCGATCCAATAGGGCTCGGTGTCGACGAGGGTGCCGTCCATGTCCCACAGGACGGCCGCCGGTCGGAGGTGGCGGTGATCGGTCATTGAGGTCCCGCGCCGGATGGCTGCGGCCCGATCACTCCTGAACGAGTTCGATCAGGGTTCCGAAGCTGCCCTTCGGATGGATGAAGGCCACGGTCGTCCCGCGGCTTCCCGGTCGTGGCGCCGCATCGATCGCTCGCGCTCCAGCCGCGACCATCGACTCAAGCGCCACGGCGCAGTCATCCACCCGATAGCCGATGTGGTGGAGTCCCTCACCGCGCTTCTCGATCGCCTTCGCGACCGGCGAGTCGGGACGGGTGGGGGTGAGCAATTGGACGTAGCTCTCGGCAACGGCAAGGAGGGCCTCCTCGACTCCGTCGCTCTCGACGACCTCGCGATGGGTGACGGTGGCTCCGAACGCTTGCTCGTAGTAGGCGATCGCCGCCTCGAGGTCGTTGACGGCGATGGCGACGTGATCGATCTCGGTGAGGATCATGACGACAGTCTGCCCGACCGCAGCCCTCGATTCTGCCTCGACCTCAGGTCGAGTGCCTCCGCACCACGGTGATGCGGTCCTCGCCGATCCGGTCGCGCTTCTCCGGGTCGTCGATACCGAGGCCCTCCTCGGGGGAGAGGCAGAGCACACCGACCTTTCCCTCGACCTCGTTGCGATGAACCGCGCGGGCCGCCTCGCCGACCTCATCGAGGGTGTGCACCCGGGAGAGCAGCGGCTGAATCCGGCCTTGATCGATGAGTCGGTTCGCCGCCCAGGCCTCCGCGTAGTTCGCGAAGTGAGAAGAGAGCACCCGCTTCAACTTCATCCAGAGGTGACGGTTGTCGAACTCGACCATGTAGCCCGAGGTCGCCGCGCAAGTGACCACCGTTCCTCCCCTGCGCACCGCGAACACCGAGGCGCCCATGGTGGAGCGACCGGGGTGCTCGAAGACGATGTCGGGATCCTCTCCGGTCAACTCGCGGATCTTCTTGCCGAAGCGTCGCCATTCGGATTCGTCCTGCGTGTGCTCATCGGACCAGAACCGGTATCCCTCGGCTCGACGATCGATGATCGCCTCACACCCCATCGCTTCGAGCAACGCAGCTCGCTCGGGCGACGAGACGACGCCGATCGGTGTGCCGCCGCCGTTCAGCACGTATTGGACCGCATAACCGCCGATCCCTCCGGTCGCGCCCCAGATGAGTACCGAGTCGCCCTGCTTCATCCGCGCGCCGTTGTTGCTCACCAGCATCCGGTAGGAGGTCGAGTTACAGAGCGCGTTGACCGCCGCTTCCTCCCAGGTGAGATGGGTGGGCTTCGGCATCAACTGATTGGCCTTGACGACCGCGATGTCGGCGAGTCCACCGAAGTTCGTCTCGAACCCCCAGATCCGCTGGTTGTTCGCCAGCATGGAATCGTCGTGGGCGGAAGGATCCTGATCGTCGACGTGGTTGCAGTGCACGGTGACTCGATCGCCCGGTTTCCAGTTCCGCACCGCCGAGCCAACCCGCAGCACGACCCCCGATGCGTCGGAGCCGAGGATGTGCTCGTCGCGACGATGCCGGGCTGACCACTCCGACTCGCGGGCGAGGCGGTCGAGGAATCCGAAAGTGGGCAGTGGTTCGAAGATCGACGACCACACCGTGTTGAAGTTGATCGAGGAGGCCATCACCGCGAGATACACCTCATCGGGAGCAAGTTCCGGAGTGGCGACCTCGTCGACGTGGAGCGCGAGCCGCGGGTCCTTCTCCTCGGAGGGCAGGCCCTCGAACATGTCGACCTCGTCCCGACGGACGAACGACGCGCGATACGACTCGGGAATGGGAAGGTTGGCGAGGTCCTCGCCAGAGGCGCCGGAGAGGACGGCGTCACGGATGGCTGTGGTCGTCATGACGGGACCGTACCAATCGGTAACTTGGCTGTGCGAGGTGGAGCCCCCGAGGGCGACGGCGGTGGCCGAGACCACTACGGTTCTCCCATGACCACGCGAATCGTCGCCGGAGCCCGCACCCCGATCGGCAAGCTGAGTGGTGCCTTCAGCTCACTGTCGGCCGCCGATCTCGGTGCTGCTGCCATCGCCGCCGCCCTGGAGCGCGCCGGCGTCGACCCCGTCGATGTCGACCACGTGATCATGGGGCAGGTACTCATGGCCGGCCAGGGCCAGGTGCCCGCCCGGCAGGCCGCCGCGAAAGCGGGAATCCCGATGAGCGTTCCCTCGGTCAACGTCAACAAGGTCTGCCTCTCGGGTCTCAACGCCGTCTACCTCGCCCATCAGATGATTGCCTCGGGCGACGCCGACATCGTCGTGGCCGGTGGCATGGAATCGATGACCAACGCACCCCACCTGCTCCCAGCGGCTCGATCCGGCATCCGCTACGGCGACTCCGAACTGCGAGATGCGATCGTTCACGACGGCCTGTGGTGCGCCTTCGATGCTTGCCTCATGGGCACCGGCACCGAGCGCTACACGGCGGGCGCCATCAGCCGCGCCGCTCAGGACGAGTTCGCCGCCTCCTCGCACGAGCGAGCCGCCGACGCCACGAAGAACGGCCGCCTTGCCGACGAGATCGCGCCGGTGTCGGTGCCACAGCGCCGGGGTGACGCGGTGGTGGTGACCGAGGATGAGGGGATCCGGGCTGACACGACGGCTGACAGCCTCGGCGGGCTCCGGGCGGCCTTCGACCCGTCGGGAACGATCACTGCCGGTAACGCCTCCCAGATCTCCGATGGTGGGTCCGCGCTCGTCCTCATGAGCGAGGCGGAGGCCGACCGTCGACGGGTCGAGAGCCTCGGGGAGTTCGTCTCCTTCGGCATGGTGGCCGGTCCCGACAATCCGTCGTTGCTTCTGCAGCCCTCGAACGCGATCCGCGCCGCCCTCGCTCGCACCGATCTCCGCGTTGACGATCTCGACTTGGTGGAGATCAACGAGGCCTTCGCCGCTGTCGGCATCGCATCGACCGCCGACCTCGGCCTCAACCCGGAGAAGGTCAATGTCAACGGCGGCGCGATCGCCCTCGGTCACCCGATCGGTATGAGCGGCAACCGTCTCGCGCTCACCCTGTTGCATGAACTCCGTCGTCGGGGCGGAGGAGTCGGTGCGGCGGCGCTGTGTGGCGGTGGCGGCCAGGGCGACGCCCTGATCGTGCGCACGCTCTGAACCGCCGGCTGATCAGCGGCCGCTGACGCGCCAGTTTCGTCAGGACTCGACGGCTCGACGGCCCTCGAAGGCTCTACCGAGGGTCAGTTCGTCGGCGTATTCCAGGTCGCCGCCAACGGGAAGCCCGCTCGCGAGGCGGGTCACTCGGAGTCCGAGCGGAGTGAGGAGTCGCGCGAGGTACATCGCGGTCACCTCACCCTCGGTGTTGGGGTTGGTGCAGATCACGATCTCCTCGACCGGTTCCCCGCGGAGACGGTCGACGAGCTCTCGGATCTTGAGGTGCTCGGGGCCGATCCCCTCGAGAGGGTTCATACACCCGAGGAGCACGTGGTAGCGACCGCGGAACTCGCCGGTGCGCTCCAGAGCCACGATGTCGCGGGACTCCTCGACCACGCAGAGGATGGTGCCGTCGCGCCGATCGTCGGCGCAGATCGGGCAGAGGGTCGCCTCGGCCACGTTGAAGCATCGTTCGCAGAACCGCACGCGCTCCTTCGCCTCGTGGATCGCGGATGCCAACCGCTCGACATCGGCGGCGGGGAGCTTGAGCAGATGGAACGCGATGCGCTGCGCCGACTTCGGTCCGACGCCGGGGAGCCGACCAAGTTCGTCGATGAGGGTCTGCACGGGAGGGGTGTAGACACCCGCCATCAGTCAGTCCTCTCCACGACCTGGGCGCCCGGGAATGCCCGCGTGATGGAGTCGACAGCGGTGGGGACGTCGGCGGGCGGCACATCGACCAGCTCCGTGGGATCGACCGGCTCCTCCGTCGTGTCGTCCGCCGGTGAGTCGGTGGTCGCTGGCGCCTCTGGTGCGTCGTCGAGGACGACGGTTACCTCGGTGCCGAGCGCTCGCGCGAGGGCAGCGGCGACCTCGGTGAGGTGGGCGGCGCAGCGCGCACCGTGCGCGGGGTTCGGGGCGCGGAAACGCGCGACCGACGGGGGGTCGAACGCGACGAACTCTCCAGCGGAGAACAACGCGCGGACGAGCGGCTTGAGGCCGGCGCGAACGCTCGAGTCCCACACTTCGATCACGCGGCGAAGATCGAGTGGCGAGGCGGATGCTGAGGGCGCTGGCTCCGTGGTCGGCGCCGCCGTCTCGGAGTCGTCCGCGGGCGACGGCGCCTCGGCGGCCATGACTGGGGAAGCCGATTCCTCTGGGGTCGCCGTTGAGCCCTTCGGGACTGCCTTCGATTCGGCTGATCGCCGGGCGCGGCCCCCGAGGACGGCTTTGCCGGTGTCCGGGTCGACCGGTGCTGCCGGCTCGGCCGCGCGAGGTGATCCTTCGCGAACCGTCCGCTCCAGTCGTTCGAGCCGAGCCAGCAGAGCTCCAGTGTCATCGCCGGAGTCGTCGCGAGTCAGTTGCACGAGCGAGATCTCGAGCATGATCCGTGGGTCGGGGGCGAACCGCATCTCGACCAAGGCCTGACCGAGGCGCTCCATCGAACGGACGAGCCCGGCCGCGCCGAGCGCACGGGCGAGTGAAGCCAACTCGTCGAGGCGATCGTGGCGCACCTGCACGAGTTCGGGGGCCATGAGCGACAGGAACAGATTCCGAAGGTGCCGCAGGAGGTGCTCGGTCAGGGTTCGAGGGTCGTGCCCCATGGAGACGGCGTGCGCGACTGCGGCGAGCGCTTGTCCAGTGTCGGAGTCGGTGAACGCGGCGACGAACTCGTCGAGGTCGATGTGGTCGGAGACATCGCCGCCGGTCGCGGCGAGCAACTCGAGGGCGGAGAGCGAATCGCGGGCCGAGCCGCCGCCCTGCTCGAGCGCCGCGTCGATCACCGAGGGATCGATGTCGATGCCCGCGTCATCGGCGACCCAGCGGAGGTGCTCAGCGAGCGTGTCGGACGGAAGCAGGTGGAACTGGAGGTGCTGGGTGCGCGAGCGGATCGTGTCCTTGAGCCGCTGAGGGTCGGTGGTGGCGAGCACGAACACCACGTGGGGCGGTGGCTCCTCCAGCACCTTCAGAAGCGCGGCGGACGCCCCCGGGCCGAGCATGTGGACCTCGTCGAGGATGTACACCTTGTGCCGACCGGGCGTGGCAAGGGACACCTTGTCGATCAGGCTGCGGACATCCTCGACCGAGTTGTTTGACGCGGCATCAAGCTCGTGGACGTCGTAACTCGTGCCCTTCTCCACCGAGAGGCAGGACTCGCACTCGCAGCACGGCTCGCCGTCGACAGGCGCGGTGCAGTTCAGCACCTTCGCCAGAATGCGAGCCGTGGTCGTCTTTCCTGTGCCCCGTGGGCCGCTGAAGAGATAGGCCTGCCCCTCGCGACCCGTGCGGACCGCCTCGCGGAGCGCGCGCACGACATGCTCTTGGCCCTTCAGCTCGGCGAACCGTCGCGGCCGGTAGCGGCGGTAGAGCGACTGGGTGGCCATCCGCCCACACTAGGTCGGAGGTGTGCGGCTCGCCCGACGGGATGCCGGTCCCCGCGACGGAGCCATGACTACCGTTGGTGCGTGATCGCCGCCGCCGTCGAGTCGCCCTCTCGGGGAGGTCGAACGCGCGGTCAACTCGGTCTCGCGGCCCGCTTGCTCGGCGTGGCTGCGGCGTTGGGCATCGCGCTCGTCTCCCCCGCGTCACCGGCGGCCGCTCAGAGCGGGTCGAACGAGCTTGCGGCCTCGAGCCCGTCCGATGGGGCGACGCTCGGCACCTCACCGGCGTTCATGACCTTCGCCTTCCAGCAGCCGGTCGACGCCGATGAGTCCTTCACGGTCGCGGTCGGCTGTGGCGTCCCCGCTCAACCGCAGAGCACTGGCATACCCCAGCTGGCCGACGACGACGTGACCTTCACCGTCGAGGTGCTCTCCCCGTTCCCGAAGGGAGCCTGCACGATCACCTGGCTCCTCCGCGACGATCTCAACCAACCGATCGCCACCGATCTCATCGCCTTCTCGGTCGCGGCCGACTCAGTGGTCGCCGGGAACTCCACCGAGCAGGCGACGAATATCACTGTCCCGGCGGTGCCGGTGTCGACCGCCGAAGCCGATGTGGTCCGCTCCACTGGATCAACGGGTGGTGCCGTCTGGCTCGGCCGGCTCATCTCCGGTGTCGCCGTGCTCATCCTCTTCGGCTCCGCGGTGATGATCGCCCTGATCTGGCCGGAGGGACCGCTCTACACCGTCACCCAGCGTTTCATGATCGCGACCTGGACGGTCGCCCTCATCGGCACGGTGCTGTACGTCGCCGCGCTCACCGCCGACTTCACCGCCAATTCGTTCGGGGCCGCTCTCAGCCCGTTCTCGTGGATGGACCTCTTCCAATCGGGATGGCCGGGGCGGGCTGCTGTGGCCCGCCTCGTGCTGGTGGCCGGCTGCCTGTGGATCGCCGTGTATCCCGAGCGCATCAACGAACCGGGTTCGCAGGCGTTCGCCATCACCCTTCCGACCGCTGCTGCCGCGACGATGGCCTTCTCGCGCCTCGAAGGCGATCTCGTCGCCCTCGGCATCGTGATCGACCTCATCCACATCGCCTCTGTTGGCATTTGGTTCGGCGGTGCGGTGCTCGTCGGACGAGTCGTGCTCGCGGGTCCCGGCCCGGCAGACCTGGTGAAAGCGACTCGCAACTACACCCAGTTGGCCACCACGGCACTCGTGGTCGCGGTCATCAGCGGAGTGGCGCAGACCTATCGCTTGGTCGGCGGCGCCGTGCTCAACAGCTCGTATGGCCGGGTCGTCGTCGTGAAGTCGATCGCCGTGATTGCGATGGCTTTCGTGGCCATCGGAGCGAGGTCGGTGATCAACAGCAAACTCGCCCGACGCGAGACGATGTCGGTGGCGCACGCCGAGCGATTCCGACGCACGTTCGGAATCGAGGCGCTCATCGGTGTGGTCGTCCTCGCCTTCAGCGGTTGGCTGCTCTCGATGAACCCTCCCAAGGTGTCGTTGATCCCTGAGATGACCTACGCGGTGACGGTGCCGATCGAGGACGCCGCGTCGGGCTTCATCGCTGAGGTGTCGCTCGACCCCTCAGGAGTCGGACTCAACGGACTCGAAGTGGTCGTGGTGGAGACGCCGGCACCGATCACCGATCTCGTCGTCGAGTTCGATCCCGAGATCGGCAGCTACGGGCGGGGCACGATCCAAGACATCCCGCTGTCCGGTCGAGGAGTCGCCCGGCTCCCACTCGGAACCGGCCTCCCGTTCGACGTGGCGGGCACTTGGACGGTCACGGTGACCGTCTCGTTCGAGACGGGGCTGACCGCCGTGGCGAACGGAGCCGTGATGATCTACGAAGCGGACGGATCCACGCCGACCTCGTCGACCACCGTGCCCGCGGTCCCGACCAGCATCGTCGGGACGACCGGTTCGACCATCGTGCCGACGACCACCGCGCTCGATGGCTCTGGGGAGGAGCCCACACCCGACACGACGACCCCCTGAGCGCGACCCACCCGGGGTGTCGGGCGACCAACTAGCGTCGCTCCAGTGAGCACGATGCGCGCCAGACTTGACGAGTTGAGAGAGCGCCGCGAGGCGGCCCTCAACGCCGGCAGCGAACGGGCCGTCGAGCGGCAACACTCGAAGGGCAAGATGCTCGCTCGCGAGCGCATCGACTATCTGCTCGACGAGGGCAGTTTCCACGAGCTCGACATGCTGGCTCGGCACCGCGCCCATGCGGCCGGACTCGACGAGCATCCCTACACCGACGGCGTCATCACCGGCTGGGGGACCATCGACGGCCGGAAGGTATTCGTCTTCAGCCAAGACTTCACGGTGTTCGGTGGCGCCCTCGGTGAGGTCTTCGCGGAGAAGATCCACAAGGTCATGGATCTGGCGCTGCGCACGGGCGCTCCCATGATCGGCCTCAACGATGGCGCCGGAGCGCGCATCCAGGAGGGCGTCGTGTCCCTCGCCTCCTACGGCGGCATCTTCCACCGCAACGTCAAGTCGTCCGGTGTCATCCCGCAGATCTCCGTCATCCTCGGACCCTGCGCCGGAGGCGCCGTCTACTCGCCGGCCATGACCGACTTCATCTTCATGGTGCGGGAGTCGTCACACATGTTCATCACCGGCCCCGACGTGGTGAAGACCGTCACCGGGGCTGACGTGACCCTCGAGGAACTGGGCGGCGCGATGAGCCATGCCTCGAAATCGGGAGTCGCCACCTTCGTCAGCGAGGACGAGCAGGCGTGTCTCGACGAGGTGAAGTATCTGCTGTCGTTCCTGCCGGCCAACAACATGGAGCATCCGCCGGCCGGGGAGCAGACCGACGACCCCGACCGCGAGTGCCCGGAACTCGATGACCTGTTGCCGGACAGCCCGAACCAGCCCTACGACATGCACCAGGTCATTCGCTCGGTTGTCGACGATGGCGAGTTCATGGAGTACTTCCCCCACTGGGCGAAGTCGGTGCTCTGCGGGTTCTCGCGACTCGATGGTCAGACGGTTGGCATCGTTGGCAACCAGCCGATGAGTTTCGCCGGCGTGCTCGACATCGAATCCTCGGAGAAGGCGGCGCGGTTCGTCCGGACCTGCGACGCGTTCAACATTCCGCTGGTCGTCTTCGTCGACGTCCCGGGCTTCCTCCCTGGGGTCAACCAAGAGCACGACGGCATCATCCGCCACGGTGCCAAACTGCTCTACGCCTTTTGTGAGGCGACCGTGCCGCGAATCCAGGTCATCACCCGCAAGGCCTACGGCGGGGCGTACGTGGTGATGAATTCGAAGTCGGTCGGTGCCGACCTCGCCTTCGCCTGGCCATCAGCCGAGCTCGCGGTGATGGGCCCGCAGGGGGCGGTTGAGATCGTCTACCGACGAGAGCTCCAGCAGGCCGCTGACCCCGTGGCTCGCCGGGCGGAACTGGTCGCGGAGTACACCGAGCGGTACGCCAACCCCTACGCGGCGGCCGAGCGGGGATTCGTTGACGATGTGATCGAACCGTCACAGACCCGTCGCAAGGTCATCGCCGGACTCCGGGCCCTCCGGTCGAAGCGGGAGGACCTGCCGAAACGCAAGCACGGGAACGTTCCGCTGTGAGCGGTCCGATCGTGGTCACCGAGGCGATTCGGCCAGCCCCGAGCGCTGAGGAGGCCGCCGCGATCGTCGCCGCGGTCGAAGCGCTCTGGCCGCGACCGTCGGCAGCGGTCACGACCGAGCGAGGGTCGACCGTGTGGAGATTCAGCGGTCGCTGGTGGTCGGAGGAGCCGATGTCGGAGCTCCACGGCGCGCAACGCCCTTGGTGAGCTGCTGATGAGCGATACCACCTACGGCGTCGTCGAACTGACCTCGGCGATCAACGACTCACTCCGCGATCGCTTCGGATCGGGGGTGTGGGTGGTCGGTGAGATCTCCGGTCTCGTCGATCGGGGTCCCCACACGTACTTCACCCTCGTTGAGGAAGGCGCTGATGGCAAGGCAGTGCTCAACGTGCAGCTCTTCGCCAACGTCAAGCGGACCATCACGCCGATCCTTCGACGCAGTCGCGTAGATCTGGCCGACGGGACCCGGGTGCGAGTCTTCGGAACGCTCGATGTGTACCCACCCACCGGGCGCCTCGGTCTGAAGCTGAGCGATATCGATCCGGAGTTCACGATCGGCGACATCGGGGCGGCTCGCGAGGCGCTGCTCGCTCGACTCCTCGCCGAGGACCTCATCGAGGCCAACCGCCGGCTGCCCCTGCCCGTGGCGCCGATGCGCCTCGGACTGGTGACGAGCATCGGGTCGGCTGCCTGGCACGACTTCTGCAACGAGTTGGAGCGCAGCGGATACGCCTTTCAGGTGTCGGCGATCGACGCGCGGGTCCAGGGAGACGAGGCAGAGGAGATGGTGGCCACCGCGATCCGCTCCCTAGCTCGTCGGGGAGTGGACCTGATCGTCGTGATTCGGGGTGGCGGATCACGCAACGACCTCGCGGCCTTCGATGCCGAAGGGATCGCTCGGGCGATCGTGAGTTCACCCGTACCGGTGTTCACCGGTATCGGCCACGAGATCGACCGAAGCGTTGCCGATGAGGTAGCGGGTCGGGCTTGGAAGACGCCAACGGCCTGCGCCGGAGCGATCGTCGACATGGTGGGTCAGTACGTCTCGCGCACCGAGGACACCTGGGTCGACATCGTTCGGCTGACCACGGCCCGTCTCGACGGCGCCGGCGTGTCGCTCATGTCGACCGCGCAGCGGGTGGCCCGTCAGACACATGTGGCTGTGTCGCGCTCCGACGAACGACTGGCGGGTCGCGCTCGGCGCGTGTCGGCGGTCCGACGTCGACTCGATGAGGAGTCGATTCGTTTCGATCGGGCGAGCCAGCGACTCACCAGAGCAGCCGGCACCGCCACGCTCGCTGCCGAGCGTCAACTCGACGATCTTGAGCGCCGCCGCGGACTGCTCGATCCGAGCCGCCTGCTGCAGCGTGGCTGGAGCATCTCGACCGGACCCGATGGACGCATCGTGCGGTCGACGGCTGATGTGGTGAGCGGCTCCTCCCTTCGTACCCGGCTGGCCGACGGCGTCGTGGTGAGTACGGTGGACGACGTGGAGCGAGATGGCTGAGCAACCGACGACCTACGCCGAGGCGCTCGCCGAACTCGACGACATCCTCGATGAGCTCGAGTCGGCCGATGTCGACGTCGATCAACTCGCCGAGCGGGTACGTCGGGCAGCGGAGTTGATCGGCACCTGCCGTGAGCGCATCGGCGCCGCGCGCATGCAGATCGACGAGGTTGTCGCCGGTCTCGAGACCGACGAGCAGTGAGCCGCTCCTCCTAGCCTGACCGGCATGGGAGTACCCCCGGAGTCGCTGAGCGGCATCGCCAGCCGTGTCGACTCGGTGCTCGAGGCGCTCCTCGTGGCGGAGTCGCAACGTTGGGCCGATCTCGATCCCGCGCTTGTCGAGCCACTCGGAGAGATTCCACGTCTGGTGCGCTCCGGCGGAAAGCGCTTGCGACCCGCCTTCTGTCACTGGGGTTTCATTGCCGCCGGCGGAGCCGTCACGGAGGCCGAGGCGAGCGACTCGCGGGTGGTCGTCGCTGGGGCCGCGCTCGAACTGCTCCACGCCCAGGCGCTGTTCCACGACGATGTCATCGACGACGCCGATTCGCGACGAGGCTCGCCGACCACTCATCGGCGGTTCGCTGATCGTCATGTCGGTGGCGGTTGGGCTGGTGAGGCGCGGCGGTTCGGTGAGGGCGTCGCCATCCTCGTCGGT
>JAURCL010000029.1 GCA_030828465.1 Acidimicrobiales bacterium
ATCGGCACACCTCGGTGAGCGCCGCCGACAGCCGTTCCACCCGAGCCTCCAACAGCTCATAGACGGCGCCGTCGAGCAGATCGAGGGCGGCGAGTCCAGCGGCGGTCGCGATCGGATTACCGGCGAGGGTGCCCGCGTGGAACACGGCGCCGAGCGGCGACAGCGACTCCATCACCTCGGCGCGTCCACCGACCGCACCGATCGGCAGACCGCCTCCAATCACCTTGCCGAAGGTCGTGAGGTCGGGGGTGACACCGAAGCGGCCCTGGGCGCCGCCCGCACCGAGACGGAACCCAGTGATCACCTCATCGAAGATCAAGAGCGCACCAACACGGTCGCACTCGGCGCGGAGTCCGTCCAGGAAGCCATCGACCGGCGCGACCAGACCCATATTCGCCGCCACCGGCTCCACGATGACCGCGGCCACCGATTCATCGAGTTCGGGCACGCGGTTGTAGGGGACGACAAGCGTCTCAGCCACCGAACCGGCCGGCACCCCGGCGGTTCCGGGAAGACCGAGGGTGGCGACCCCGCTGCCCCCGGCAGCGAGGAGCGCGTCGGTCGCCCCGTGGAAGTTCCCGTGGAAGATGACCACTCGGTCACGACCGGTGTGACCGCGCGCGAGGCGAACGGCGGTTGACGTCGCCTCGGTGCCCGAGTTCATGAACCTGACCCGCTCACACGACGGCACGCGCTCGCGGACCGCCTCGGCGAGTTTCATCTCGCGGGTCGTTGGAGCGCCGTAGGAGGTCCCGGCGGTCGCGGCCTCACCGACCGCGGCGACCACGGCCGGATGCGCATGACCGAGGATGATCGCCCCGTAGCTCTGGACGAGGTCGATGTAGTCGTTTCCCTCGACGTCCCAGACGCGCGCGCCCTCGGCTCGCGCCACCACATAGGGGCGACCTCCGACGGAGGAGAACGCGCGGATCGACGAGTTGACCCCGCCCGGTATGGCCGCGAGGGAACGCTCGAACACGACGTCGTTGTCAGCCAATCCGGCACCGACGCACAGCGCCGGGGTGCACCCGGCCGCCTCACAGCGCGCCGGATCGCAATATGGGATCACCGCAAGCCCCCAGCACCCTCGGCGAACCACCGGGTCGCATACGACAGGATCACGTCAGCTCCGGCCCGGCGGATCGAGGTGAGGTGCTCGAGCATCACCGCGTCGCCATCGATCCATCCGCGCTCCGCGGCAGCGTGCACCATCGCGTACTCGCCGCTGACGTGGTAGGCGGCGAGTGGCAGATCGACCGAGGCGCGAACCGCTGAGATCACATCGAGATAGGCGAGGGCCGGCTTCACCATCACCATGTCGGCGCCTTGCTCGATATCGGCGGCCACCTCCACGAGCGACTCGCGCGCGTTGCGCGGGTCTTGCTGGTAACCGCGGCGGTCACCACCGTCGGCGATCGTCACGTCGACCGCGTCGCGGAACGGGCCATAGAGGGCGCTCGCGTACTTCGCCGAGTAGGCGAGCATCGCGGTGGTGTCGTGGCCGGCGGAATCGAGCGCCGAGCGGATCGCGCCCACTTGGCCATCCATCATTCCGGAGGGAGCAACCACGTGGGCTCCCGCCGCGGCTTGGGCGAGGGCGGCCGCGCAGTAGATGTCGAGGGTGCGGTCGTTGTCGACCGAGCCGTCAGGGCGCACGATGCCGCAGTGACCGTGATCGGTGTACTCGTCGACGCAGAGGTCGGCCATCAACACGACCCGATCACCGAGGGAGGAGCGAAGTTCGCGGAGAGCGACCTGCACGATGCCGTCGGGATCGCTCGCTCCCGATCCAACCGCGTCCTTGTGGGCGGGCACCCCGAACAGCATCACCGAGCGAACCCCAAGGTCGGCAAGCTCGCGAACCTCGGTCACCAGCGACTCGACGGTGTGCTGCACCACCCCAGGCAGCGAACCGATCGGCTCAGGGGCATCGATGCCCTCGCGCACGAACAACGGCGCGATGAGGTCGGAGGTGTGAAGTCGCGTTTCGGCGACGAGGTCGCGCATCGCAGCCGTGCCGCGAAGGCGCCGGGGACGGTGCTGGGGGAAGCGGCCCTGACCCATGGGCGCATGGTACGGCCGAGGGGCCCCGGCGGACACCTCGACGTGGGACGCGCCGGTCAGCGCTGACTGAGCAGAGCGACCACCGCGTCAACGAGACCGTCGATCGAATGATCCTCAGCGATCGCGGTCACCTCGAGACCGGCGGATCGCGCGGCCTCGGCGGTGGTCGGCCCGATCGCCACGACCGCGCCGGCATCGATGGGGCCGGCGTCGGCCCATGCGGTGGCGGCCGAACCGCTGGCCAGCAGCACCGCGTCGGCCCCGGAGGCGGCGGTGAGTTGCTCCGCGCCCGGGCGACGCCGACGGGTTGAGTAGACGGTTCGCTCCTCCACCTCCACCCCAGCGGCGACCAACGAGTCGATCACCGTGCGCGAGGCGAGATCGCCAAGGGCCACCAGTGCCCGGTCACCGGGTGAGACTTGGGTGAGCAGTTCGGCGGCGAGATCCTCGCCGGTCTGATGCTCAGGAACAAGGTCGACCTCACGTCCCGCCACCTCGGCGAGCACCCGGGCAGAGGCGACGCCGACCGCGGCCAGCGACGGTCGACCGTTGTCGGCGGTGAGCAGATCGACGAGACAGGAGGCACCGTGGCGAGAGGTGACCACGACCCAGTCGAGTGGGCCGTTCACCGGCTCGACCTCGAGATCGACCACCTCGATCATCGGGACCTGAACCACATGGGCGCCGAGCGCGGCGAGCCGTCGGTCGAGGTCACCGGGCATCTCGCGGGTGGTGACGACCGTTCGGCCGAGGAGCGGAGCGTCGTCGCTCACCATCCACCCACCGATTCGAGAGCGGCGCGAGCCGCCACGCGGGCCACATCAACCGTGGCCGACCCATCGATCGGGATCGATCGACGATCGATCGTTCCCCCTGCTCCGGCGAGGAAGGTCCACAGCACGTCTCCGACGTGGTGGGCGCCGACCGGTAGCGAGCAGCCGGAGCCGAGTTCGGCGAGGAAGGCGCGCTCGAGGGTGACCGAGCGGGCAGTCATCGGGTCGTTCACCCCGGACAGGGCCGCGATCGCGACTTCATCGTCGGTGCGGCACTCCACGGCGACGCAACCCTGACCGACGGCCGGTACGAACTCGGTTGGATCGAGCTCCTCGGCGATTCGGTCGGTGATGCCGAGCACCTCGAGGGCGGCGACCGCCATCACGATCGACCCACCCTCGGGTATTCGGTCGAGCCGGGTGCCGATGTTGCCGCGAAGCTCCACGAATCGGAGGTCATCGCGAACAGCGCACAGTTGGGCACGCCGGCGAACCGAACCGGTCGCGATGGTCGCCCCCGGGGCGAGTTCGGCCAAGGGTCGACCGATGAGCGCGTCGCGGGCACTTCGGCGTTTCGTCCACGCTGACACGATGAGGCCGTCGACCGGTTCGGTCGGGAGGTCCTTGGCGGAGTGCGCGGCGAGGTCGGCGCGCCCGTCGAGCACGGCCCGCTGCACCTCCTTGGTGAACACCCCGCGACCGCCGATGGTGTGGAGCGGGGTGCCGGCCGACTGCGATCGGTCGCCTTCGGTGTCGACGAAGACGAGCTCGCACCGATGACCTGCCGCCATGAGCGCATCGGCAACGGCGGATGCCTGGGTGCGCGCCTGTGGACTGGATCGCGTGGCGAGGCGGAGCACCCGGTCGACGCTCACGCTCAGGTCACTCGATGTCGAAGAGGTCGGCGACCGCGGCGGCGTTGCGCTCACCCTGCGGGGTTCCGGCCTGCGAGCGCAGGCGAACCGAGGGCTCATGGAGCAACTTGTTGACGATGCCCTTGGTGAGGGCCTCAACGGCCGCCCGCTGATCATCGTCGAGCCCGTCGAGTCGCGAGGCGAAGCGATCGATCTCGGCGAGGCGAACCTCCTCGGCGCGCTCTCGCATTGCGGCCACCAGCGGAGCCGCTTGCATGGCGGTGAGTTCAGCGGCGAACCGATCGACCTGCTCAGCGACGAGACGCCGCACGTCGTCGGTCTCGGCGAGGCGCTCGGCGCGTCCACGATCGGCCCATGCGCTCAGATCGTCGAGATCGAGCACCACGGTGTCGGGCAGCGTGGCAACACGGGCATCGACGTCGCGAGGCACAGCGATGTCGACGAACACCAGTGGACGGCCCGGCTCGCGGACCGAGGTGACCATGTCGACATCGATCAGGGTGGCGTCCGCACCGGTGCAGGTGAGCACGACATCGGCGTCGGCGAGGTGCGTCCGCAGGGTGTCGAGCCCGGCGGCCTGTCCACCCACCCGGGTCGCGACCCGGTCGGCGCGGGCGATGTCGCGATTGAGCACCGTGACCGACTCGGCTCCGGCCGCGTCAAGGGCGACGGTGATTCCCTCGCCCATCGAACCGGCGCCCACGACGAGAACCCGTCGTCCCACCAGTCCACCGAACCGTTCGGCGACCATCTCGACAGCCGCGTGACTGATCGAGGCGGTGCCGCGAGCGATAGCGGTCTCGGTGCGGGCGCGCTTTCCCACCTCGAGCGCAAGCCGGAACATGAGGTTGGCCGAGGTGCGGGCACCGCCCTCGGAGCGGGCAAGGTCCCAGGCGTCGCGGACCTGACCGAGAATCTCGCCCTCGCCGACGACCACGGAGTCGAGGCCGGCCGCCACCTCGAAAAGGTGCGAGACGGCGGCATCGTCGTGCTCGGAGTAGAGGTGCGGAGTCAACTCGTCAGCGTTGAGCCCGCTCACCGTGCAGAGGTGATCGCTGATGTCGGCGTAGGCGCCGTGGAATCGCTCGGTGACCGCGTACACCTCGGTTCGGTTGCAGGTGCTGAGCACCACAACTTCGCGAAGGTTGTCGCGGGCGGCGAGCCCGGAGACGGTCTTGGAGATCTCGTCGCCGGTGAGCGTCAGCCGCTCGAGCACGCTGAGTGGAGCGGTCCGGTGGTTCACTCCGACGACGAGAATCGACATCGCTCGAACCCTATGCGCTCGCGCTGCGACCGGCCTCGCCCGAAACGGCGCGGAGGCTGCTGGCGGCCGCGGCCCGACGCTGCTCGTGATACGAGAGGATCTGGAGCTCGACGGCGAGGTCGACCTTGCGGACGGTGACGCCGAGCGGCACCGAGAGCACCACCGAAGCGAAGTTGAGGATGCTGGTGACTCCGGCGCGCACCAGGAGGTCGGCCGCTTCTTGAGCCGCGGAGCTCGGGGTGGCGATCACACCGATTGAGACGTTCTTGGCTGAGACGATCTGATGAAGGTCCTCGAGAGGCCGCACGCGCACTCCGCCGACGACCGTGTCGACCTTGTCGGGCGACACGTCGACGATCCCCGCGACGGGATAGCCCCGGTCCGCGAAGCCGCCGTAGCCGGCGAGGGCCTGTCCGAGATTGCCGGCGCCGACGATCACGACATGCCAGTCGTGCTCGAGGCCGAGCTCGTGACGGATCTGGTACACGAGGTACTGCACCTCGTAGCCGACGCCGCGGGTGCCGTAACTCCCGAGGTAGCTGAGGTCCTTGCGCACCTTGGCAGCGTTGACCCCGGCCAGTCCGGCGAGGTCTTCGGAGGACATGCTCGAGACACCGGCCTCGAACTGCGCCGTCAGGATCTGGAGGTAGATCGGCAGGCGCGACACCGTGGCATCAGGGATGCGTCGTCTCGTGCGATGGGGGGACATCACTTCGAAGAGTAGGAGGCTCGTGCAAGTTTTCACAAAGCCTGCTCAAGATTCCCTCGCAGGTTTTTCCGACGCGGACCGGCCGGGCCGCCGACCCAGTGCCAAGCGAGTCAGAGACGAACGAGCGAGACGATGCCCGCAACGAGGATCGCCGCGAGCAACAGACCGAGAGCCAAGGTGGTGGCGGGGCGCACGTCGCGACCCTACCCGCGGCCGAGTTCGACCGGGACGGTGACCGGCTCGGCGCCGTCACCGTCGCTCAGCACCACCTGATCGCCCTCGCCGATGCCGAGCTCGGCAGCCGCCGAACCCCGGTCGACGCAGACGGCGAGCAGCCCGTGCGAGTCGGCCACGAGGCCGATACCTCCGCCGATCTCACCGAAGGTCGCGCATCGGCGCACCGACCGTCGCACGTTTCCCGTCGCCGAGGTCGGGTCGTCGAGGCGAAGGGTGAGCACCGTGCCCCACTCCGGAGGCAGCTCCTCCGAGCCGACGTTGATCTGACAGTTGCCGAAGCGATCGACCCAGAGCACCTCGGCGATCACCTCATCGCCCTCGTGCCGGGGCAGCGGGATCGTGCCCGGCATGAGAGCCGCCGAATCGACTGCCGAGCCGAGTTCGGCGAGATCGACGCCGTTGCACAGGTGCGCGGCGACCGGAGCGAAGATGTCGCGGCCGGCGAAGGTCGCCCCCGGTGCCTCCAGGTGAAAGCTCGGATCGTCGAGCACCACCGCCCGACCGGCGCCTCCGGCGAGGGCAACGGCCGGGGCGAGCAACCCGTTGTCGGGCCCCACGAGAATTCCGGCGCCGTCACCGACCTCGATCGCGACGGCCCGCCGCTCGGTGCCAACCCCCGGGTCGACCACGGCGACCACGATCCCTTCAGGCACGTAGCCGATCGAGCGGACCAAAGCGAGCGAACCGGCGCGCACATCGAAGGGCGCGATCCCGTGGGTGAGGTCGGTGATCCGAGCGTGGGGGGCGATGTCGGCGATGACCGCGTGCACCACCCCGACGAACTCGTCCGCCGTTCCGTAATCGGTCAGGAGGCTCACATGCTCGTACCGGCGGGCCACGCCTGCACGCTAACGGTCGCTCAGCCGGCGAGCGCTCGGTCGACAGCCGCCAGCGCGTGGAGTCGCGCCGTCGGCAAGAACTCGACCGGCACGTCGTCGGGACCGATCAACAACTCGATCTCCGTGCACCCGGCGATCACCCCGGTGGCCCCATCGGCGACGCAACGTTCCACCATGTCGACCACTCGCTGCCTCGAAGTGGAGTCGATGACCCCGACCACGAGTTCCTCGTAGATGATCCGGTGCAATTCGGCCCGATCCGCGTCGCTGGGGATGCGAACGGCGAGTCCGTGTCGCTCGCGAAGCCGGCCGGCGTAGAAGTCGGCCTCCATCGTGTAGCGGGTGCCGAGCAGCGCGAGATCGGCCACACCGGCGCGGCGGGCGGCTTCGGCGGTGGCGTCGGCGATGTGCAGCACCTCAGCCAAGACCGCGGCCTCGATCCGATCGATCACCCGGTGCATCGTGTTGGTGCAGAGCACGATCACCTCGGCGCCCGCCCGCTCAAGGTCGATCGCCGCGGCGGCGAGAGCGTCACCGGCCTCCTCCCATCGATCATTCGCCTGAAGTCGTTCGATGACCGCGAAGTCGAGGGAGCGGATCACGAGATCGGCCGAGGCGACACCGCCAAGACGGGCGCGGACCTCGCGGTTGATCACGCGCTCGTATTCGACCGACGACTCCCACGACATGCCGCCAAGGAGGCCGATCCGCCGCACGCACGAACCGTACCCGCACGACGGATCTGGTACGGCAGAGGGCACCGGGGAAGGCCTCGCCGAAAAAACGACCGGGGCTGGTGCCAACCCCCCGATGGCACCAGCCCCGTCGGCGCGACCGGTTGCCCGGTGCGACTGAGATCCTCAGTCTAAGCAGGCGATCAGCAATGTGAAAAGCGACACACTCGGGATTCTTTTCACAAGCGGACATCCGCCGGACACGCGCGGTTCACCCCGCGCCGAGCTCACGCCCACGATCCCGTGCCGCAACCACGGCAGCCGCGATCACCGCGTCGAGGCCGAGCCGCTCGAATTCCCCGAGTCCTGCCGCCGTAGTGCCGCCAGGGGAGGTCACGGCGACCCGCAGGGCCGCCGCGTCGCCGCGCTCGGCGAGCAGGGTCGCCGAACCGAGCAGCAGTTCCGACACCATGTCGGGCACCCGATCGGCCGGCAGCCCGACCGATCGCGCCGCCTCGATGAGCGCCTCCGCGAAGGCGAACACGTAGGCCGGCCCCGATCCGGTCACCGCGGTGACCGCGTCGAAAAGCGACTCGTCGATCCGTTCGACGATCCCAACGGCACCGAGCAAACGCTCGGCCCAGTCGAGCACGCCGGGATCCGAATCGGCGTCAGCGCAAATCGCCGTGACCCCTCGACCGACCATCGCTGGGGTGTTCGGCATCGCCCGGGCCACATCCACCGGACGTCCATCGGCCGCCTCGCGGATTGCCGCGCGAATCGTCGCGGTCGTCACACCGGCCGCGATGGAGACGACTCGATCGACCCCAGCGGCAGCCACAGCCTTCGCGACATCGGCGACACCTGGCGGCTTCACCGCGATCACGGCGGACTCGGCCGCCACGATGTCGGCGGAGACCGTCACTCCCGGCAGCAGGTCGGCCAGCACGGCGCGACGCTCCTCGGAGGCCTCAACGACGACGATCGCGTCGGCGGAGACTGCACCCTCGGCGATGATGCCCGCGACGAGGGCGGCTCCCATGTTCCCGCCGCCCACCACGGAGAGCGTCACTCTCGAATCTCCCATGTCGGCACGTTAGGTCGCGGTCGACCGCGTTCGGCGTTGGTGGCCCGGCCAGATCGACTCGGGGATCCGACCTCCCAATGATGCCGACCCGACCGGACCGGCGAAGAGGGCACCGGCGGCGAGTCGACCGGAAGCGCGGATCACCTGTCGGCGACGCGGCTCGCGAATCCGATTCGCAGCAGCGGTCGGAAGACCTGCTCCACCGTCGCGTAGAGGGTGCCAAGGATCCGATCCACCTCCGCGCTGTCGACCGCGGCGTCGACCAACTCACCGCGGAGGTACACGGCGTCCTCAGCTCCGATGGAGAAATGAGCCCCGACGAGAGCGTCGTTTCGGCGTAACAGTTGCTCGTTGAACTCCGAGACGTTCTCCTCCGGAGCCGGCAGCACGTAGGTCTCGTAGCGAAGTGTCCGCTGCCCGAGGGTCAACCAGACAGTGATGACGTCCTTCTCCTCCCCCGCCATCCGCACGTACCAACGGGGCTCACCAAACCGCGTGCCATCGGTCGTGCCACGGTCGATTGCCAACACGATCTCGTGCTCGTCGCGGAACCGCTCGAGCGCTTCGTCGATCACTGCGACGAGGTCGGCGACCTCGGCCACCGACCGGAGTTCGCTCATTGGCACACCACTTGGGAACGGTCGATCACCGTCCGATAGGTGGCGCGCAGACGCTCGGCGGCCGCCCGCCAGGTGTAGCGACTCGAGCGGAGGGAAGCGGTCATCGCCATCGAGGTCGCCATCGCCGGATCGTCGAGGATCGCATCGATTGACGCCGCGAAACTCGCAGGACGTCGATCGTCGACCAGGAAGCCGGACTCGCCGTCGTCGACCAGCGAGAGCAAACCCCCGACGGCGCTCGCCACCACCGGGGTCCCACAGGCGCTCGCCTCAAGCGCCACCAATCCGAAACTCTCGCTCCGGCTCGGCACCACCACCACTTCGGCCGCTCGGTAGTAGGTCGACAGCAGGTGGTGGGCCTGCGGGGGGCGGAACTCCACCCGATCACCGAGACCGAGATCGTCGACCAGGCCGACCATTCGCTCGAACTCCTCGCCCCCTTCCGGACCACTGGCCCCGCCGACCACGATCAACCTCGCGTCACGATGGCGCGACAGCGCGAGCGCGCGAATCGCGACGTCCGGCCCCTTCAGCGGCTGGATGCGACCGACGAACACGACGAGCGGCGAATCGCTCTCCACCCCGATGGCCCGCCGAGCACCCGTCCGGTCGCCGGGTGTGAAGAAGGCGTGCTCAACCCCGGGCGACACGATCTCGAGTCGACCCGCCGGGTCGCCGTAGTGGCGGCGGAAGTCATCCGCCTCGGCCTCGCACGACACGCAAACCGCGTCAGCGCAACCGATCACCTCGGCTTCGGCGCGATCGCGTTCGATCGACTCGACGTCACCGCCGGATGCCTTCACCCGGGCGAGGGTGTGGAACGTGGTCACGAAGGGGATGTCGAGGCGGTGCTTCAGCCGGTGGGCGACGATGCCGCTCATCCAGTAGTTGGCGTGGATGACGTCGACACCTCCGCGGGCCCTGATGTCAGCGGCGACCGCCTCGGTGAACTCGTCGAGGACATCGGTGAGGGCCTCTTTCGGGAGGTGATGCGGACCGGCCTCGATGTGCACGACGAGATGACCGGGCTCAACCAGCACCTCCCGGGGAAGACCCGCGGCATCCGCGCGCGTGTAGGTCACGCAATCAACGCCGAGATGCGCGAGCGCGGAGACGGTCTCGAGGACGTAGACGTTCATGCCACCGCTGTCGCCCGAGCCCGGCTGGGCGAGCGGGGAGGTGTGCATCGAGATGACCGCAGCCCTCAACTCTCCCCTCCTCACTGATCGGGACGCGGCGACCGATTGGTCGCTACGAGAGAGGAACGCTACTGAGGGTCGTTTCCATTCCCGTCGGAGAAGAGCGCGTCCACGTCGACCTCGCCGTCGCGATAGCGGCGCGCGAGTTCGGCGCTCAACGCGTCGATTCGCTCGAACCGTTGCCTCCGATCGTCGGAGATCGCCCGTTCGAACGCCTCCAGAGCGCCGATCAGACCCGAGAGGTCGTCGTCGCTCAAGCCACCCAACCGTGAGAAACCAAGATCGGCGCAGATCTGATCGAGTTCGCGGGCCCGCTCGTCGTCGCCCATGTCGAACCGCTCCTCGCGCGGTGGTCGCGGCGCTCCGCTCGCCGGGGTCCGAGGACGCAACTGGTTCGACAACACCCGGCGCAACTCCCCGGAGATGTCGGGGTCGACGGCCTCGACGACGCCTTGGGCAGCGAGCACCCGACGCGCGGCCTCCGCGCGAGCGAGATCGAGGCGCGCCTGAGCCGCGCGCCGCACATAAGAGACGACGTCGTCGGCGTCCTGCAGAGCGGAACGCTCAGCGCGCAGATCGGCCAGGCTGAGCCCGGTTGGATCGCCGGCACCGGTGTCGCTCATCGGGCGCCGCCCGACACCGGCGGCAGCACCGCCACCTCGTCCTGTTCGGTGACCGGGTGACCCGACTCTGCCGGGTCACCGTTCACCCAGATCCGACACGACGGCAACACCTCGGCGAAACGCTCCCCGTAGCGGTCGACGGCTGCTCGAAGGACAGCGTCGACGTCGGCGCCCTCCACGGAGTCGCGCCCGGTTCCCGCCGCCTCCCGCGCGGCCGCGAACAGTCTGAGCACCGGCACGGAAACATCGTACCCACCGGCTTGGAGCGCCTCCGGCGACCGCCACTACCCTCGGCGCGCGTGAGCGCGCGCATTGCGGACGATCCGCGGACCACCGCACCGAACGCCTCGCTGCTCGTCCTCCGGCACGGCCAGAGCCTGTGGAACGCCCGCGCCAAATGGCAGGGCAGCGCCGACATCGATCTCAGCGACCTCGGCCGTGATCAGGCGCGACGAGCAGCCATCGCCCTCGTCGACGCCGACATCCGCTTCGGCGCGGTCGTGTCGAGCCAACTGTCGCGGGCCGCCGAGACCGCGCGGATCATCGCCGCGCACCTCGACCTCGACCCGCCGCGAATCGATGATCGCTGGCGGGAGGCACACGCCGGCGAGTGGCAGGGGCTGACACCCGATGAGATCCGCCGTGACTGGCCCGGCTACCTCGATGACCATCGCCGCCCACCCGGGTTCGAACCGGTGGAGGAGGTCATCGCCCGAGCGATGGAGATCTCCTCCGAACTGCTCCGCGCCGCGATTGGGCACCCGCCGACTCTGGTCGTGTCGCACTCTGGAGTGATTCGCGCGTTGCGACGCCACCAGGGACTGCCGGCCGATCGGGTGCCCAACCTCGGCGGCACCTGGATCCATCTGATGGGTGGTGAGGTCGTCGTCGGCGACGATTTCGACCCGCATGCCGCCCCCGAGTCGAGCGGATTCGATGAGGACGCGGGCGACGGACCGACCCGAGTCAGCTAAGGCGGGCCGGTAGCCTCCCTCACTCGTGGGAACGGCGAAACGGGAACGCAAGAAGGCCAACCGAGCGGCACGTCATCAGCGGGAGGTCCGACGGGAGCGATTGGCCGGCGCTCGCCGCCGCGCGACCCGTTGGGGCGTCGTGCTCGTCGGGGCGATTGGAGCCGTCGTCGCGATCGCCGCGATCGGCGGTGCGTTCTCTGGTGACGATGAGGCGGTGAATCAGCGGGTCGATGATCCGGCCACCGAGGTTGTCGAAGACGTCACCACCGTGACCGACGCCGGTGACGCGAGCGGCGAGGCCTGCCCTGCGACCGACGGCTCCACCGAGCAGCGTCGTGAGTTCGACGGCTACCCGCCGATGTGTATCGATGAGGCGGGCTCGTACACCGCGGTGATCGAGACCAACTTCGGCAGCCTGACCGTCGATCTCGATCCGGCGACCGCCCCGCTCACCGTCAACAACTTCGTGACGCTCGCCCGCTACCGCTATTTCGACGACACGGTCTGCCATCGCATCATCCCCGACTTCGTGGTGCAGTGTGGCGACCCGACGGCGACCGGCACCGGCGGGCCCGGCTATCGGTTCCCCGACGAGCTCCCGTCAATCGGCGACTACCAGATCGGCTCCCTCGCCATGGCCAACAGCGGACCCGACACCAACGGCAGCCAGTTCTTCATCATCTCGGGCGAGCGCGGCGCCGCGCTTCCCCCGAACTACAGCCTCTTCGGACAGGTGACCGAAGGCCTCGACGACACGCTGGTCGCTCTCGACGCGGTCGGGAACCCGGAGTCCAACGGTGTGCCGCCTCTCGAAGAGGTGCGCATCCTGTCGGTCACCATCAACGAGGGCTGACCCTCTCGGACGTCAGCGGCCCGAGTGGCCGAAGCCGCCGCCGCGGTCGCGGCCGTCGAGTTCGTCGACCACTCGCCACTCGACCTGCTCGACTCGTTGCACCACGAGTTGCGCGATCCGGTCACCCCGAGCGAACTCGAACGGCTCCGACGGGTCGGTGTTGACGAGCACCACCTTGATCTCGCCGCGGTAAGCGCAGTCAATGAGACCCGGGGCGTTCACCACCCCGATGCCGTGGCGAAGCGCGAGACCCGATCGGGGCAGCACGAACCCGGCGTATCCGAGCGGTAGGGCGATCGCGATGCCGGTCGGCACCAACAGTCGTCCGCCGCCTGGTTCAAGTCGGCCACCCTCGCGAGCGTGCAGGTCGAGTCCGGCGTCGCCATCGTGGGCGTAAGCGGGAAGCGGGAGGTCAGGATCGAGCCGAACGACCTCGATCCCGATCGACGCGCGACCGTCAACGGGGGAAAGGTCTCCGGGCGACTCGCTCACATGACGAGCGTAGGCTCCGACGCGTGAGCGGACGCCCTCCCTCGGTCGATGCGCTGGCGCGCACCATGCGCGATCTGCATCGAGCCGACCGGCTGCCCCACGCGGTGCTCGTCGACCTCGCGCGAGCCGCGATCGCCTCGGGCGACTGGTCATCGTCGATACTCGAGTCGGCTGTGGCGCGGTTCGCTGATTCCCTCGTGACCGAGGTGATCAACGCGACCGGTGTGCTGCTCCACACGAATCTCGGACGGGCGCCGTTGCCGCCCGCTGTGCGCTCGCGCACCATCGAGTTCGATCTCGGCTCGGGCCGTCGCGGCTCGCGTCAGACCGGCGTCGGCCGACTGCTCGGGTTGCTCTGCGGGGCGGAAAGTGCCCTCGTGGTCAACAACAACGCCGCGGCGGTGATGTTGGTGGCAGCCGCGCTCGCTGACGGCCGTGAGGTCGCGGTGAGCCGTGGTGAGGCCGTCGAGATCGGCGGATCGTTCCGAGTGCCTGAAGTCATCGAACGGTCCGGCGCGCGACTCGTTGACGTCGGCACCACGAACCGCACTCGGGCCGATGACTATCAACGTGCGATCACTCGCCCCGGAGCTGATGTCGCCCTGATTCTGAGTGTGCACCCGTCGAACTACCGGATCGAGGGGTTCACCGAGCGACCCGAGGTGCGCGAGCTCGCTGCCCTCGGGGTGCCGGTCGCCGTCGACATCGGCAGCGGCCTCGCGGATGCCGACACGCCTTGGCTCTCGGGCGCTCCCCCCGCCTGGTTGACCGATGAGCCCGCCGCCCGGCAGACCCTCGAAGCGGGGGCTGATCTCGTCACCTTCTCCACCGACAAACTCCTCGGTGGACCGCAGGCGGGGGTGATCGCCGGACGGGCCGAACTGGTCGCCAAGTGCGCCCAGCATCCATTGATGCGCGCTCTTCGCCCCGGGTCGCTCGTGATCGAGTCGTTGCAGACCACGGTGATGGCCTTGCTCGATCGTCGTCCCGACGATGTCGCGTTCTGGTCGATGGCGTCGTCCTCGATCGCCGATTTGCGGGCCCGCGCGGAGCGGATCACCGCGGCATGTCCCGAGGGCGTCTCCGTTGTGGATCTCGAATCCCTGCCAGGTGCCGGATCAGCACCCGGTCGGGGGATCCCCTCGGTTGGCCTCGCGCTCGACGGCGACCTGACCTCGAAGCTTCGGCAGAGCGCGGTGCCGGTCATCGCCCGTCTCGACGATGGCCGCACGATGCTCGATCTGCGTTCGGTCAGTCCGGTCGACGACGACACGGTCATCGCCGCGATCACCTCAGCGCTCCGATGACGGGAAACAGCGACTCCGCGGTCGACCCGCATCGCATCGTGGTGACCGCCGGTCACGTCGACCACGGCAAGTCGTCGCTGGTGCGAGCGCTTACCGGCACCGATCCGGACCGGCTCGCCGAAGAGCACCGTCGCGGTCTGACCCTCGAGCTCGGTTTCGCCTTCACCGAGGTCGACGGTCGTGGGCTGTCGTTCGTGGATGTACCCGGGCACGCGCGGTACGTGCACAACATGCTCGCCGGCGTCGGCGCCCTCGATCGCGATTCGTCGGCGGTGCTGTTCGTTGTGGCGGCCGACGAGGGGTGGATGGCTCAGACCGAGGAGCACCTCCGCATCCTCGATCTGCTCGGCGCGAGCCATGCGGTGATCGCCCTCACCCGTGTCGACCTGGTCGAGGCCGTCCGCCGAGACGAGGTCATCGCATCGCTCGCGGCTCGGGTGGCGGGCACATTCCTCGATGGCGCTCGCGTCGTGCCGGTGTCGTCGGTGAGCGGCGAAGGGCTCGATGATCTGCGTCACGCCCTCGTCGCGATCGTTGATGACCTCGCGTCGCCGGCGGATCGTGGTCGCGCGCGCCTGTGGGTCGACCGCGTGTTCACGGCGACCGGTTCGGGCACGGTGGTGACCGGCACGCTCACCGGTGGCTCGCTGACGGTCGACGACTCCGTGGAGGTCGGGCCGAGGCGTCGATCGGCGCGAGTACGTGGGCTCCAGTCGAATGGTCGCGACCTCGCCGCGGTGCGACCCGGGGGGCGAGTAGCCATCGCGCTCTCGGGTATCGATCGTGTCGATGTCGAGCGCGGTGACGCGGTGATCGCGCCGGGACGTTGGTGGCACACGGCGACGGTGGATGCCTCGCTGACGGTGCTCTCCGACTTGCATCACGACCTTTCGCGCCGGGGCGCGTTTACCTGGCATGTCGGCTCGAGGGCGGTGCCGGTTCGGATCAGAGTGCTCGGCGGGGAGGCATTGTCGCCTGGGGCGAGCGGAGCGGTTCGCATCCACTCCCCCATCGCCCTCCCGGTGCTTCCCGGTGACCGGTTCGTGTTGCGCGAATCGGGACGCGACGAGACCGTCGCCGGTGGCGTGGTGCTCGATGTCGATCCGGTCACCCGGGCCGCGTCGGCCCGACCGGATGACGACCCCGTTCGGCCGGTACGCGAGCGCGGGGCAATCGCCGTCGACGATCTGCTCCTTCGGCTCGGTGTCGATGCCGGTCCGCCGGCGTTGAACGAGTTCCGGGTGGGCGACTGGCTGGTGTCTCCCGACGAGCGACAGCGCATCCATGCCCACCTGGAGCAGATCACCGCTGATCCGGCAGGGGTTGACATCGCGACACTCAGCGAGGTGGAGCGGGCGGTCGCCGAGTCACGCGACGACCTTCAGATGGTCGGGAACCGTCTGCGGCGCGCCGGCTCGGAGAACCCAGAGGAGCAGCGACTCCTCACGACATTCCAGTCGGCGGGAATGACCCCACCCGATGTGGTCGACGGCGACCGGCAGGTTGTTGGTGACCTGGTGCGCTCCGGGGCACTGGTGCGCTCCGAGGGGATGACGTTCCATCCCGATGCGATCGACTCGGCGATCGGTGTGGCGCGCTCGCTGCTCAACGCCGCACCCGAGGGCTTCACCGTGTCGACGTTCCGGGAGGCGACGGGCACCACTCGCAAGTTCGCCCTCCCACTGCTCGCCGAGTTGGATCGACGCGCCATGACTCGGCGTCGCGGCGATCAGCGCATCGCCGGCCCGCGCCTCGACGGCTGACGGTCAGCGCCGGTAGTCGCGAGCCGCACCCTCGAGCGGCTCCACCTCGAGGGTGACCCCGTCGATGGCGACCACGCGGATCGTCTCGCCGACCTCGACCGGTGTGGCCCGGTTGGTGCGGGCCCGCCATTCGGCGTCGCCCACTCGGACGATGCCGTCGGGGGCGACCGAGCTCACCACCGTTCCCTCGGAGCCGAGCATCCAGTCACGGCCGACGGTCGGGGTGGCGAATCGGGTGCGCGTCATGGAGGGCATTCCGGTGATGTAGGCGAGCATGACACCGCCGATGCCGACTATCAGCGTCAGCCACGACGGCCGTAGCGAGGTGCCGGGGAGCGGTTCGAAGAGCCAGAGACTGCCGACGATGGTGGAGGTGATGCCGATGCCGGTCCACACCCGCGGCAGTCCGACTTGCACGTCGATGGCGAAGGCGATCGTCGCGCAGACGAGGAGCGCGACCGCCCAGCCACGGGCGGGCAGCACGTCGAGGCCGTAGGCCGAGAGCAGGGTGCTCGCGATGCCGACCACGGCAGCCACACCGACACCGGCCGTGAAGAACTCGAAGAGCAGCAGTCCGAGTCCGACGAGCAGGAGCAGGTAGGCGACGGGCGGGCTGGCGACCGTGTGGAACAACTGGTCGATGAGGCCGGGTTTTGAGAACCGCGGCACGGCGGTGGTGGTGCGCTGGACGGTGCCGTCGTCGGTGATCTCCTCCTCGGTGGTCTCGAGCACGATCCCATCGCCTTCGTAGCCGTCGAGCGCATCGAGCATGTTCGCGATCGTCGCGATGCCCTCATCGGAGATCCGCTGACGGAACACGCCGAGGGTGCGGGCATCGGTCAGCCCGACCGAGCGACCAACGAGTGCCTCGAGGGCGTCAACCGCCGCCGGGTCGGTGTCGGCAACCGGGTTGGCGATTGAGGTGTCGAGGTACCCGACCTCGGCACCGGGGGCCATGCCCGACACGTCGGCGACGGCGAGCAGATGGACGGACGCTCCGAGCAGCCGCGCTCCGGACGGGCCGACCCATACCGCCACCGGCCGGGAGGCGGCGGAGATCGTTTCAAGCAGGTCGGTGAAGGTGTCGTTGTCAACGACGACACCGCGACTGTTGACCTGAAGGATGAGCGCCTGACTGCCGTTGGTGTCGAGAGCGGCGACAGCGTCGGAGATTTCGGAGACGACCACCGGGTCGATCAGGCCGTCGACTTGGAGCACGTCGACCGGGGCAACCACGGCGTCCTCCGACGACGGGCCGTCTTGGGCGCCAGCCGGGGTCGCGATGAGGGCGACCATCGCGACGCTGAGGACACCGAGGATGGCTGCCTTGAGGGTCGTGCGCACGTGAACTCCGGTGGGGTGAGGTCGGTTGGGGGTGTCTCCGGCGAGCCGGATCGAACTGACACGGTAACGCCGACGGCCGGTAGTGTCGCGGCCGTGCACATCCTCCTCGCCACCGATGCTGACTGGATCGTCGATGAGGTGACGGCTGCACTCGGTGGGCCTGAGACCTCGTTCACGGTCTGCCGCGAGGGTCGACAGGTGTCGCGTCTGGTGGATGAGCGGTCTCCCGATCTGGTGATCGTCGACATGCAGATCGGCTCCATGGGGGGCATGGCGGTCGTGAAGGCCCTGCGGCTCGATGAGTCCGCTGGGGTGCTGCCCCACGCTCGGGTGATCATGCTGCTCGACCGGGTCGCTGACCTGTATCTCGCTCAGCGTTCTGATGCTGAGGGCTGGCTGGTGAAGCCGCTCGACGCGCTCCGACTGCGTCGCGCCACCAACGCGGTAGCGGCCGGCGGGACCTTCACCGAGGGGGTTCCGAGCGATGACCCTGCGGTGGACGAGACCACCGATGTCGTTGACGATGCCGAGGGGGTCGACGAGTCGGAGACGGCCACGGCGCCCGAGGGCGATTCGGTTCCCACCGGATAGCATCGGCGGCCGCTACGGGGTGTAGCGCAGCTTGGTTAGCGCGCCACGTTCGGGACGTGGAGGTCGGAGGTTCGAATCCTCTCACCCCGACCAGTTCGGTCCGGCTCCGGCCGGACCGTTCGTCGTTTTCGGGCTGAACGGCGACTTCCACGCGCGATCCGTTCCTCGCCGCTCGGAGAATTTCTCCGGAAAGTGCGAGATGTTCCCGTTGGGGCGCTCTTGGACGGCGTGTCGCAACAACGCGGTACCCGAACAAGGGAGAACCCCATGATCAAGTCCACCCGCACCACCAGCCGCCTCGCCGTCCTCGGTCTCGCGGCCTTGACCATGTCGATGACCGCCTGCGGCGGCAGCGACGACGCCGAGTCGGTTTCGAACGACGACAGCGCTGTCATCCTCGAGACTGAGAGCGCCCCGGCAGCCGACTCGTCGAGCGACCCTGAGAGTTCCGTCGCCAACGCGAGCGCCTCGTCCGATGCCAGCGACGAAGATGTCGCTACCGCGCAGTCCAACTCCAGCCAGTCGACTTCTCAGCAGTCGTCAGTCGGCGTCGCTGAGGCTCCGGCCGAGGAGCCGGCCGAGCCGCAGGCCGAGATGCCGACCGAGGAGTACGCCGAGGCTCCGGCCGACGACTACACCGCGGAAGAGACCGTCGAGGCCGAGACGGCTGATGACGGGATGGACGACGAGGAGATGATGGACGACGAGATGACGGATGCCTACGACGATGTCGAGGAGCCCGAGGTCACCGAGGAGGAGCAGGTCCTCGCTGAGCCCGTCGCTGCTGACGACGGTGGCGACGCCGCCACCAAGAACGACCAGCATCGTCTGACCGTTGAGCCGGACCAGGCCGCCACTGGCTTCGAAGCCGTCTCGTACCGTGACGGCGTCGGTGACCGCGGTGACCGCTGGTCGATCACCGCCTCGAAGGACTTCTTCGACTCCACGAAGCAGTCAGCGACGATGATCATTCAGATCATCTGCCCCGAGGGTGGGATCTGGGTGCACCAGGGCGCGGTCCGCGACGGCTACAACCCGCGGTCGGGTGCCAGCCCGCAGGAGTGCTCCGGTGCGGTCACCCTCACCGAGTTCGTCGGCTACCAGTCCAACCAGGTCGGCTTCACCGTCTACCTGCCGGACGGCGTCGAGGGGTACTTCCCCTACACGGTGGTCGCCTCGGCCGCCTGATCTTCACGAACACGAATCCAGCGCGGTGCCCGGTCTTCGGACCGGGCACCTTCGCGTTCAGGAACCCAACGCGCGTTGCGCGCGACCCACCAGAGCCCCCGCCCCCAAGCGTTCACAGGTGGCAGCGAGACGGTCAGTCGGGCCGAGCCATTTCCAGTCATCGACCACTCCGACGGGCACGTCGAGCGCGACGGTCGCCAAGGTCCGGAACAGCATGGCGTCCTCGCGTCGTTCGGCGAGTGTGCCGGCCAGTTTCGCCGCGCCGCGCAAACCGTCGACCTCCCAGAGCGACGCTTCGTTGGGGATCTCCTCCAGCCGTCCGTAACGCGACAACACGGCCGAGGTGCTCTTGGCTCCCCACCCGGGCAGGCCAGGGATGCCGTCCGCGGTGTCACCGACGAGGGCGAGATAGTCCGCGATGCTCCCGGGGCCGACGCCGAACTTCTCGCGCACCGCTGCCTCGTTCACGATCTCGCGTTTACGGCGGTCGTATTGCACGACCCGGTCACCGGTGACGCACTGACCAAGATCTTTGTCGGGGGTCACGATCAGCACCTGCTCGACCCGCGGGTCGGCAGCGGCAACGAGGGCCGCGGAGGCGAGCGCGTCATCAGCCTCCCAACGCTCCATCGCCCACACGGTGATGCCGAGGTCCCGCAGCGCCTCCTCCAACACGGGGATCTGCGCGGTCAGTTCGGGCGGCATCCCCTCCCCGGTTTTGTATCCGGGGAACAGGTCGTTGCGGAAACTCTCGATCACCGAGTCGGTGGCGACACCCACGTGGGTGGCGCCGTCCGCGAGCAACTGGATCGTTGAGGCGAGTGTCCCGACCGTCGCGTCGAACTCACCGGGCGTTCGGGTGCCGCCGGCGGTTGCCCCGAAGTGCTGCCGGAACAGTTCGTAGGTGCCGTCAACGAGGTGGACGCGCATGCGGCCAGTCTTGCCGATCGACCCTCACTGCCCGTCGGTCGGTACGTTCAGGAATAGGACGCACCACGAACGGGTTGGTCCTTGCGCACGCAAACAATCCTCAGGAGCGCTCATGCCCGCAGTCACCGCCGACACCCTCACCCTCCCCCGAGTCGTCGATCCCCGCGCCCTCGGGGTGACCGAGCGCTCCGTCAAGTCGATCACCACGGCCCCCCAAGGTCACGAGGGAGAGGGCTTCCCCGTACGTCGCGCCTTCTGGGGAGTCCCCACCGCTGATCTGGACCCGTTCATCCACATGGATCAGATGGGTGAGGTCAACTACGCCCCCTACGAGCCGCGTGGCACCGACTGGCACCCGCATCGTGGTTTCGAGACCGTCACCTACATCATCGACGGCACCTTCCTCCATCAGGACTCCCACGGAGGGGGCGGCACCATTGCCAACGGCGCCACCCAGTGGATGACGGCGGGTAGCGGGATCCTCCACATCGAGACACCGCCCGAGGCGCTCGTCGTGAAGGGAGGCCTCTTCCACGGACTCCAACTCTGGGTGAACCTCCCAGCCCGCTCGAAGATGATCGAGCCCCGCTACCAAAACCTCGAACCCGACCTGGTCAGCCTCCTCACCACCGCCGACGCCGGGTCGCTGGTGCGACTGATCGCCGGTGAGATCGACGAACATTCAGGCCCGGGAGGCACTCACACACCGATCACGGTCGCCCACGCCACGGTGCAGCCCGGCGAGCGCATGACGCTCCCGTGGAACCCGGCCTACAACGCCCTCGGTTATGTGCTCGCCGGGGACGGCTCAGCCGGACCCGACGCGAATCCGGTGTCAACCGGCAACCTCGTGGTCTTCG
>JAURCL010000002.1 GCA_030828465.1 Acidimicrobiales bacterium
GGTACACGAGACAGCGGTAGTCGTCGAAGCGACCGCTCTCACCGCCATACGGCTCGACCGGAGGAACGACAAGCGGATCCTCGAGCGCCGCGAGTTCCGCCGCGAACATCGGCGTGTCCGCTTCGACATCAAGGGCGGCGCCATCCTCGAGCCAGCTGATCACCGCATCGAACTCATCATCGGTGAGTCCAAGCGACTTCGCGTAGGGCACGCCGAGGTCGCTCGCCGGCCAGGGCGGCATCTCGCCTGAGGCGATCTGCTCAACGATGAACGGCGACACCTCCACGACATCGCGCGCCGTCGACAGATACCAGTGCGTCGAACCGGGCCCACCTGGGTTGTGACACGAGGCGCAATGGTCGAGAAGGATCGGTGCCACCACCGTCGCGAACCCGGTCTCGGCTGACGTCGGCTCGAGCGGTGGATGCTCGAACGGCACGGTCGTCGTCGTGCTCGTCGATGGGGTCGTTGGTGGGGCCGTCGTCGACGTCGTCGCCGTAGCGGTCGACGAGGTGGTGGATGTCGTTGGTGACTCTGACGTCGTCGTCGCGATCGGGCTGTCGGCCTCCGGGGCCGTCAACGGTTCGACGTCAACCGAACCGCTCTCCTCCGGAGCCGCCCCGCAGGCGGCGAGCAGGGAGGCCGCGACGAGAACCGCGAGACGACGGGCCAAGGTGCTCAGAGACGCTCGATGATGGTCACGTTCGCCTGGCCGCCGCCCTCGCACATCGTCTGGAGGCCGAACCGGCCTCCGGTGCGCTCGAGTTCGTGAACCAGGGTGGTCATCAAACGGGCGCCGGTCGCGCCGAGCGGATGCCCGAGCGCGATCGCTCCGCCGTTCACATTGACCCGGTCGGGATCGGCCCCGGTCTCCTTCAGCCAGGCGAGCACCACCGGAGCGAAGGCCTCGTTGATCTCGACGAGGTCGATGTCGTCGATCGACATACCGGCGCGCTCGAGCGCCCGCTTGGTGGCCGGGATCGGCGCCGAGAGCATCATGATCGGATCGTCGGCCATCACCGACATGTGATGAATCCGGGCCTTCGGGGTGAGCCCGTGGCGCTCCACCGCATCGGCGTTGGCGATCAGCACTGCCGACGAGCCGTCGGAGATCTGGCTCGCCACCGCAGCCGTGATGCGCCCGCCCTCGCGAAGCGTCGGCAGCGAACGAATCTTGTCCACGTCGGGCTCCCGCGGGCCCTCGTCGCGATCGAGCCCGTTGAGCGGAGCGATCTCACGCTCGAAACGGCCCTCGGCCTGAGCCCGAAGGGCGCGCTCATGGGACTGGATCGCCCACTGCTCCATGTCCTCGCGGGAGATGTCCCAATGCTCGGCCATCATCTCCGCGCCGAGGAACTGGCTCACCTCGCCGTTGCCGAACCGCGAGGTCCACCCCGAGGAGCCGGTGAACGGATCGAACTCGGGGTCCTCTTTGCCGGCCTGGGCGCCAGCGGTGATCGGCACCATCGACATGTTCTCGACGCCGCCAGCGACGACGATGTCCATCGTCCCGGACATCACGGCTTGCGCGGCGAACTGCACCGCCTGCTGAGCGGATCCGCACTGACGATCGATCGTCACGCCCGGGACGTGCATCGGCAGCCCCGCCGCGAGCCACGACGTGCGCGCGATACATCCGGCCTGCTCCCACACCGAGTTGACGTTGCCGAACACGACATCGTCGACCCGCTCAGGATCCACACCGGATCGCTCGATGAGATTGCCGATGGCATGGGCACCGAGATCGGCGGGATGAACCTCGGAGAGACGTCCGTTGCGCCGCCCCGTCGGGGTGCGGACCGCGTCGATGATGAAGGCTTCGCTCATAGAGCGAACCGTACCCGTCGGATGTCGACCGCCGTGAGGTGGAGCCCGACGGGCCAGCTGCTCAGCCAAGCGCGGCGGCGAGCGCGACGAACGCGCGACCCCGATGGGAGATCGCGTTCTTCTCCGCGTCGGACATCTCAGCGAACGTCCGGCCATCGCTATCCCGGGGAGCGAAGACGGCGTCGTAGCCAAAACCTCGAGCGCCGCGCTCGGTCAACGTGATGAGGCCTTCGCAGACCCCCTCCACCACCGTCTCAGAGCCGTCGGGGCGCACCACCATCGCCACCGTCCGGAAGCGGGCCGTGCGATCGCGCTCAGGAACATCGGCGAGCTCAGCCAGCAACTTCTCGCGGTTATCGGCGTAGGTGACGCCGTCGCCGGCATAGCGAGCGGCGTAGACGCCAGGCGCCCCACCGAGAGCGTCGACTTCAAGACCGGTGTCGTCGGCCACCGCTGGCCGACCCGAGGCGGCGCAGATCGCCGCCGCCTTCAGCCGCGCATTCCCCTCCAAAGTGTCGGCGTCCTCGACGACATCGGGCACCTCAGGAGGTCGAGGCAGGAGCACGGCGACCCCCTCGAGCAACGCGGCGATCTCGACGACCTTGTCGGGATTCGCCGAGGCGCAGACCAGTTCGATCACGGCGGGCTCAGGTCCGACGCGGCGAGGGGGGCACGGAGGTCATCTCATCTTGGAGGTCGGCGATCGTCGTGAGACCGCCCTCGGCGAGTTGCAGCAGCGAGTCGAGCTCATCGCGGGTGAAGGCCATGCCCTCCGCAGTGCCCTGCACCTCGACGAAACGCGCCTGCCCGCCCACTCCAGCGGGACGCAGCATGACCACGTTCATGTCGACCTCGGCGCGCGAGTCCTCCACATAGGGAAGGTCCAACACGGGGGTGCCGTCGACGATGCCAACCGAGATCGCGGCGCACGAGGAGTGCAGCGGATGCTCGGCGATGAGTCCCTGCTGCATCCGGCGGGCGAGCGCATCGTGGAGCGCCAAGTAACCGCCGCAAATGCTCGCCGTTCTCGTACCTCCATCGGCCTGGATGACGTCGCAGTCAACGACCACCTGACGCTCACCGAGCAACGTCATGTCGCAGGCGGCGCGGAGTGCCCGGCCGATGAGCCGTTGGATCTCGACCGTGCGACCCGACTGCTTGCCTTTCGCCGCCTCGCGCGAGACACGCTCCGGCGACGAACCCGGCAGCATCGAGTACTCCGCCGTCACCCATCCGGTGCCGCGGCCCTTCATCCATCGAGGGACGTCCTCGTCGATCGAGGCGGTGCACAGCACCTTGGTCCGGCCGATCGTCACCAGACATGACCCATCAGCCATCTCGGTGAAGTCGCGTTCGAAACTCACGGGTCGCAGTTCGTCGGGTTGACGTCCATCGGGGCGTGGCATGACTCTCCTTAGGTCGCGGGTGCGCCCTCAGGGTAGGCGTCGACGCGGCGGTCAGGTCGACAGCGGCCAACGAGCCGTCGAATCGAGTTCGGGTCCAAGCAGCATCGAACCCAACTCGCGGAAGGTCTCGACATCACCGCTCGACAGGAAACGGCGTGTGCCGCGCGAGCGATCGTCGCGGAGGAGACCGAGATCACCGAGCCGAGTCCGCGCGGCGAAGGCGGTCTCATCAGCGGAAGAGACGAGCACCACCTCCGGGCCCATCACGTCACCGATCGTTCTCGCGAGGAACGGATAGTGCGTGCACCCGAGCAACAGCGTGTCGACCCCGGCTGCGCGAACCGGGGCGAGCAGCCGCTCCGCAAGCACGGTCACCTCATCGCCGGTGGTCTGACCGCGCTCGACAAACTCGACGAAACCCGGGCAGGCGGCGCTCGTCAGATCGACCTCTCGATTGAGAGCCGCCGCTACCTCGGTGACCGCGGCCGGATACGCGCCCGACGAGATGGTCCCGACCGTGCCAATCACGCCGACGCGACCCGAGCGCGACGCCCGAACGAGCGCCGAAGCCCCTGGGCGCACCACATCGATCACCGGCACCGTCAACTCAGATCGAAGATCGTCGATCGCCGCCGCGGTCGCCGTGTTGCAGGCGACGACGATCGCTTTCACACCGAAGTCGTCCACCAAGGAATGACCAAGCTCGAGGGCATAAGAACGCACCTCGTCGAGGGGCTTCGACCCGTATGGGTACCGTCCGGTGTCGCCGATGTAGACGAGATCCTCGGCGGGGAGCAGATCGATGAGCGCCCGCGCGGCGGTCAGGCCACCGAACCCCGAGTCGAACATCCCGATCGGCCGGTCCACGGGCGGCACGCTACCGAGCGCGGCCACCCCCAGCCGATCAGTCGACGATGTCGGCGGCGCCACCCTCGAGATAGTCGAGCGACGAGATCGGCTCGATCGCCGCCGTCACGATGCCCGCGAGATTGGCGACGATCCGCTTCCAATAGCGGTGCAGGATCGCGCGGGGCACCGCCCAGTGACCGGGACGATCCGAGTGCATGTACTCGTGCACCTTGGCTTCGCACTCCGCGTTCAACTCGCGAGAGGCGGCGAGGAATGAGCGCGCCCGGTCCGCGTCTTGAGAGGCGAGGATGTCGGCGGCCTCCACATACATCTGAGAGATCTGCTGACGCCGCCCGATGAACATCTCGACGTCGTCGGCACCGGCCAGCGAGATGCCCTCCTCGGCCAGATCGAGGATGTTCTTCGCCTGATCACCGATCCGCTCGATCTTCTTGAGCAGCAGCGTGTAGCCGAGCACCAGACCGATGTCGCCACCGCCCTGGACAGCGACGTGCACCACCAGCTCCGAACGCAACTGCTGTTCGGCGGCGTTGATGCGCTCGTCGGTCGCGCGGATATCGGCGCCGACCGCAGCAGGATCCGCCCCCGCGAGCACGGCGGTGGAAGCCAGATCGAACGAGTGCCGCGCATCGCCGAGCATCGAGATCGTCTGATGGGCGACGTGCTCGAGACCCGACTCACCACGCTTGAAGAACGACAGAACCATGGGACACCTCCTAGCGGAAGATCGCCACCCCGATCAGGGGAACGATGATGAACATGCCGAGCACCCACACGAAGGCGAAGGTGCGCCTCCGGACGGCGATCTCGGCGAGGAGCTCGGCCGCTCGAATCGGGAGCGGCCGGAGGAACGGGATGCCGAACAACACGAGGATCCCGATCACGTTGAACCAAGTGTGGACCAGCGCGATCGACAGCGCGTCGCTGCCACTCGCCGCCATCGCCGCGAGCAAAGCGGTGATGGTGGTGCCGACGTTGGCACCCAGCGTCACCGGATAGGCGTTGCGCAAGGTGATCACCCCGGCCGCCGACATCGGGATGAGGATCGAGGTCGTGATGCTGGACGACTGCACGGCGACGGTGACCAAGATCCCGACGACGATCGCCACGAGGCCACCGCCGCGACCGAGCACGCGATTCATCGACCGCTCGAGCCGCGCCGCGATCAACTGCTTCATGTTCTTCGTGATCGAGATCAACGAGACGAGCACCACCACGAGCCCCACCGCCACCATCGACACACCGAGCGCGTTCCCGTCGAAGCCGGCCGATTTGAGGCCGTCCTTCAGCGCGGAGACGGGTGCCTTCACCAGCGCCTTCAGCGGGCTTTCCCACTCGGCTCCTCCTGAGCCGACGAGAAGATCAGCCGTCCCCGTAGCGAGCCGCGAGATCAGGCCGGTCGCCAACTCGAACGGCAGGAGCACGATGACGGCCATCACGTTGAAGAAGTCGTGGACGGTCGCTGCCGACAGCGCCCGACGGAACTCGTTCGACTGACGGACATGCCCGAGCGACACGAGCGTGTTCGTGACAGTGGTGCCGAGGTTGGCACCCATGATCATCGGGACCGCCGCCTCGAGGCCGAGCGCTCCGGAGGCCACGAGGCCGACGATGACCGAGGTGCTCGCCGACGAGGACTGCACCAACACCGTTCCGAGGAGGCCGATGAAGAGACCGGCGATCGGATGCGACACGTTCGAGAACAGCCGCTCTTGGGTGTCGGCCCCCATCACTTTGATGCCGCCCTCGAGCGAGGACACCCCGGCGAGGAACAAGTAGATCAGTCCGAGGACGACCGCGAACCGGAGGAGGCGAGCGGCCGATTCGAACTGGACAGGCCCGCGATCCGACATGCGGAAGGTGACACTAACTCGCCTCGTTTACCTCGATGTCATCTCGCGTTTACCTCGGGTTCACCCCGGGCGTCCGGTCAGAAATAGATGATCGAGCTGGCGTTCGCTTCGGCGACATCGAGGTCGACCGTGTACGCGCCGGTGGAGAGGTACTTCCAACCGCCGTCGCAGACGATGAAGACGATGACCCCACGGTCGATGCCCGCGGCGACCTTGGCGGCACCGGCGAGCGCGGCGCCGCTCGAGATCCCGGCGAAGATGCCGCACTCGGACACCAGGCGACGGGTCCACTCGATCGACTCGCGAGGCCGCACGACCCGCTTGCGGTCGAGCAGCTCGTAGCCGTTCCACTTCTCGAACACCGGAGGGATGTAGCCCTCGTCCATGTTGCGGAGCCCCTCGACGTTCTCGCCGAGCGGAGGCTCCACCGCCACGATCTGCACGTCAGGGTTGCGCTCCTTCAGGAAGCGCCCCGTGCCCATGAGCGTGCCGCTCGTGCCGAGACCGGCGACGAAGTGCGTGATGTCGGGCACGTCGCGCCAGATCTCGGGACCGGTGCCCTCGTAGTGAGCGCGCGGGTTCGCCTCATTGCCGTACTGGTAGATCAGCCGCCACTCCGGATGCTCGGCCGCCATCTCGGTGGCGCGCCGCACCGCCCCGTTGGACCCCTCGGCTCCAGGGGTGAGGATGATCTCGGCGCCCATGATCTCGAGCATCTGGCGTCGCTCGATCGAGACGCTCTCCGGCAGCAGGATCTTGATGGGATAGCCCTTGAGGCGCGCGATCGCGGCGAGGGCGATACCGGTGTTACCCGAGGACGGCTCGATGATCGTCTGGCCGGGACTGAGCGAGCCATCGGCCTCGGCGGCCTCGATCATGGCCTTGGCGATGCGGTCTTTTACCGACCCGAACGGGTTCTGCATCTCAAGCTTGGCGATGATGCGCACGTCGGGATTGGGCGAGAGATTCGAGACGTCGACGCAGGGGGTATTCCCAATCAGGTCGAGCACACCGCCATTGACCCCCGGCAGGGCGGTCGAGGCGAACAGCGGATGGGTTCCGCTTGTCGCGAAGGTCTGGCTCATGGCGCGGTCAACCTCACGGCAAACGAGTGTATTCCGACAAACCCGATTCGGCTAGTCGTGAATTAGGTCACCGACCCCAACAGAAGGCCTGATCAGGGCTGATAGGTGCCGAACACCTCGCGAAGAGCGTCGCTCACCTCACCGAGCGTCGCCCCAGCCCGCAACGCCTCCTTCATCGGCGGCAGGAGGTTGCCAGTGCCCCGTGCGGTCTCGGACACCTCGGCGAGGCGCGCCGACACCAGCGCCAGATCTCGATCCGCCTTGAACGCGGCGAGACGCTCGCGTTGAGCGGTCTCAAGACTCGGATCGATCGGGAACACATCAGGTTCTGGCTCGCCGTCGACCGTGAACCGGTTGAGGCCGACGATCACCCGCTCATCGTCATCGATCGACTTGGTGTACTCATACGCCGCCTGCTCGATCTCGTCCTGCTGGAAGTGCGCCTCGATCGCCTCGACCGCGCCACCCATCTCATCGATCCGGTCGATGTACTCCCAGGCCAACCGCTCGATCTCATCGGTCATCGACTCAACGACGTAGGAACCGGCCAACGGATCGGGTGTGTCGGTCACCCCCGCTTCAAATCCGATGATCTGCTGGGTACGCAGCGCGAGCCGCGCCGCGTCCTCCGTCGGCAACGACAACGCCTCATCGAACCCGTTGGTATGCAACGACTGCGTGCCACCCATCACCGCCGCGAGCGCCTGCAACGCCACCCGCACGACATTGTTGACCGGCTGCTGAGCCGTGAGCGTCGAGCCACCGGTCTGAGTGTGGAAACGCAACATCGCCGAACGGGGATCCTTCGCACCGAACCGCTCGGTCATCACCCGATGCCAGATCCGACGACTCGCCCGGAACTTCGCCACCTCCTCGAAAAAGTGGTTGTGGCCGTTCCAGAAGAACGACAGGCGCGGCGCGAAATCGTCGACGTCGAGACCCGCGTCGATCGCCGCCTGCACATAAGCGATCGCGTTCGCGATCGTGAAGGCGATCTCTTGGACAGCCGTCGAGCCGGCCTCACGGATGTGATACCCCGAGATCGAGATCGTGTTCCACCGCGGGATGTGCTCCGAGCAGTAACCGAAGATGTCGGTGATGATCCGCATCGACGGCTTGGGCGGATACACGTAGGTGCCCCGAGCGATGTACTCCTTGAGCAGGTCGTTCTGGATCGTCCCCGAGATGCGATCCGAGGACACGCCCTGCTCCTCAGCGACGATCTCGTACATCAACAGCAGGATCGCCGCCGTCGAGTTGATCGTCATCGACGTCGTCACCGTGTCGAGCGGGATACCCGCGAGCAGGGTGCGCATGTCATCGATCGAGTCGATCGCCACACCGACCTTGCCCACCTCGCCCTCGGCCCGAGGATGATCCGAGTCGTAACCCATCTGGGTGGGCAGGTCGAAGGCACAACTCAGACCGGTCTGACCGGCCTCAAGCAGGAAACGGAAGCGCTGATTGGTGGAGGCCGCATCACCGAACCCCGAGTACTGGCGCATCGTCCACAGACGACCCCGATACATCGACGGGTAGACGCCCCGCGTGAACGGCGGCTCACCGGGAAGCCCGAGACGCTCGGTGGCCTCCCAACCCTCGAGATCGGCCTCGGTGTAGAGCGGGCGGACCTCGATACCCGAATCGGTTCGGCGCACGTCGTCGGACATGCGCCAAGCGTAGGAGGTCAGGAAGCCGAGCGGCCCCTCCGAGAGGTCACCACGAAGACCGCCAGGAGACCGAACACCGCGAGCACCGCCACAACGATCACGACCACACCGCCCGCAGAGGCTCCCTCGGCGGGACCGGTCTCGGCGTAGAGCGTCTCGGGCGGATCGAGTAGGTCGACGTCCCAGGTGAAGGTGGAGCCCGACACCTCATCAGCGTTGTGATCCACCGGCGAGCCGGGAAGCGTCAATCGGACGACGAAAGTCGCGTCACCGAGCAGGAGCCTCGCGAACTCGTCCATCCCCTCGTCGCCACCGGTCGCCTCGCCGAGGAGATCGTCGCCGAAGGGGAACTCCATACGCCACCCACCGTCGCCGGTGCGGCCGAGGCTGATCGAGTCGTCGTCGAGCACCGCGGCGAGGGAGCTCTCCGCGTCGTCGGACGCCTCCCACGACGCGCGAACCCGCAGACCGCAGATGTCACCCTCGTCGAAAGCCTCAGAGGTGACCCCGTCGGGTTGGTCAAACTCAGCGGAGAAGTCCGCGCAGGCCTCCTCGCGGTCGATCTCGTCGCCAGCGAAGGCCGACAACACACCGATATCCAGCCCGAGACTCGCCTCGACCGAACCCGAGCCGTCCTCCTCCACCGTGATCCCGTAATCAATGGCGATACACCCTGAGAGAGCGAGCGTCAGCGACGCGGCAGCGAACGGGCGGATCAGTCGGCTCAAGCGCATAGGTCGACCCTAGGCAACTCACTCTCCGGCGGCGATGACCGCGATCTCCATTCGCCATTCGGGACGGGCCAGCGCCGGCACCGTCACCAGGGTGGAGGCCGCGAGGTGTCCGCCGAGCGCGGCGTCCCGCGCCGCCATCACCGGAGCGAGATCCTCCCCCACCACCACATAGGTCGTCACCGAGACGATGTCGGCCATCGACATCTGGGCATCGGCGAGCATCGCTGCGATATTCGACCAGACAACGGCTGCCTGATCAGCGAGGCCGGATGGGACGGAGCCATCAGCGGCGATCGGCACCACACCCGAGGTGTGCAGGATCCGGCCAGCACCCTCGGTCAGCACCGCGTGCGCATAGGACGCAGCCGGACGGGAGATCGACGTCGGCACCACAGGACGATTCACGCTGCTCACCCCTCCATCGTGACACTCACGGGCAGTCGGGTTCGATCGCTCCGCCGATGACCCACCGGTTAGGCAACGACTACCGTTGTCCTATGGCACTCACCGACCAGCCGATCATCTCGTTCCACCCCGAACCGGCCGACGATCCCGAGGTCGAGCGCGTCAACCGGAAGGCGAAGCTCGCCGGTGCGCTGCGCATCTTCGGCCGCCTCGGATTCGGCGAGGGAGTCGCCGGGCACATCACGGTCCGCGACCCGATCCAACCCGACCACTTCTGGGTCAACCCGTTCGGCAAGAGCTTCCGACTCATGCGATCCAGCGACCTGCTCCTCGTGAACCATCACGGTGAGGTCGTCGTCGGCGACGCGCCGGTGAACCGCGCCGCCTTCGTCTTGCACTCCGCGATTCACGCCGCGCGACCCGACGTGATCGCCGCCGCTCACTCCCACTCGGTCTACGGCAAGGCGTTCGCCTCGCTCGGCATCCCCCTTGCCCCGATCACCCAGGACTCGTGCATGTTCTACGGCGACCACACCGTGATCTCCGAGCAGGGTGGCGCCGTCGTGTTCGAGGTGGACGCCGGCAAGGAGTTCGCCGCCAAGTTCCCGACCGGCAAGGCCGCCATCCACCAAAACCACGGCCTCTTCACCGTCGGAGAAACCGTCGACGAGGCCGCTTTCTGGTTCATCACCATGGAGCGCAACTGCCAGGCCCAACTCGCCGCGATGGCCGCCGGTGATCCGATCGAGATCCGCCACGAGTACGCCCAGTACACGTTCGAGCAGACCGGTCATCATCTCGCCGGCTGGTTCTCCTTCCAGCCGCTCTGGCAGGAGATCTGCTCGACCGATCCCGAACTCTTCGACTGACAAGGGGTATCGACTCGCCCGAACCCGACAACGGGCAGACTCTCGCGGTGATCGGCTCCCGACGCCCCCTCCCGCCCGAAGGTCTCTTCGCCGTCTCAGCGATCTCGCAGTACATCGGCGCGTCCATCGCGGTCAGCGTCTTCGATCGGGTGGCACCCCAAGCAGTCGGCTGGCTGCGAGTGGTCGGCGCCTCGATCGCCCTGCTGGTCATCGCCCGACCGCGACCGAGGTCGTGGGGACGCGAGCGCTTAATCGGTGCCGCCGCCTTCGGTATCGCGACCGCGGCGATGAACCTGTTCTTCTACCTCGCGATCGCGCGGATCGATCTCGGCAAGAGCGTCGCCATCGAGTTCATCGGCCCGATCGCTGTGGCAGCAGCGACGACCCGCTCATGGCGCAACGCGGGAGCGCTCGCCACCGCCGTCATCGGCGTGGCGCTGCTCGGCGGCGTCGAGATCGGCGAGGAGACCCTTGGCGTCGTCTTCATCATGGCGGCCAGCGCTTGTTGGGCCGCCTACATCGTGATCGGCTCACGAGTGGCCCGGGTGACCTCGGGGGTCGACGGCCTCGGCATCGGGCTCGCCATCGGAGCGCTCGCGCTCACCCCGTTCGGTGCGCCATGGAGCGGCCCGGTGTGGACCTCGCCCGTGCTGCTGCTCGCCTGCCTCGCCACCGGGGTGTTCTCGAACGCGATCGGTTACGGCATCGACCAGCACGTCCTGCGCCGCGTCAGCGTGCGGCGGTTCTCGGTGCTTCTCGCGCTCCTGCCAGTGACCGCCACCCTGATCGGATGGCTGGCGCTCGGTCAACGTCCGAGTGGGCTCGACCTCACCGGCATCGCGCTCGTTCTCGTCGCCGTCGCAGGCCAGGAGCGAGAGCGGGCCGACGTGGTGCCGACGGACGCCGCCTGACCGGCTCAGTGATCGTCGAGCCAGGGCGCGCAGAGCCCGTCGAGGTCGCGCACCTGAATGAGGTCGCGGTTCTCCCAGGTGACGCGGTTCGCCGGATCGGGGCGCAAGTTGAACAGTCGGAACTCCATCTCGGTGGTGTCGACCGACAGGATCCGTCCGATGAGCGCGTCGCCGAGCCCGAGGATCACCTTGATGGTCTCGAGCGCTTGGATCGATCCGATGATGCCCGGCAGCACGCCGAGCACCCCCGCCTCAGCGCAACTCGGAGCAAGTTCGGCGGGCGGAGGCTCGGGCACCATGTCGCGATAGGTCGGGCCCTCGAGCGGATGGAACACGCTCACCATGCCCTCGAATCGGAAGATCGAACCGTGCACCACCGGGATGCCGAGCTTCACGCTCGCGTCGTTGAGCACATATCGCGACGGGAAGTTGTCGGCTCCATCGACGATGACGTCGTAGCCGGAGATGATGTCGAGGATGTTCTCGGCCGAGAGCCGCGTGTCGTAGGTGACGACATCGACATCGGGGTTCAACATGGTCAACGTCTTCTTGGCCGAGTCCACCTTGCGGTCACCGATGCGATCGATGTTGTGGAGGATCTGGCGCTGCAGGTTCGACGCGTCCACATCATCCATGTCGACGATGCCGATCGTGCCGACGCCGGCGGCGGCGAGGTAGAGCGCGGCCGGTGACCCGAGACCTCCGGCGCCGAGCAACAGCACCTTGGCGTCGAGCAACTTCTTCTGGCCCTCCACGCCCACCTCGGGGAGCAGAAGGTGGCGCTTGTACCGGTTCTGCTGCTCAGCTGAAAGCGAGGCCGGCTGGCGCCACGGACGGCCCTCATCCTTCCAACGGCCGAACCCGCCGTCCATCGACTCGACGGTCGCGTAACCGAGCTCACCAAGAGTGCGCGCGGCGAACGCCGACCGCACCCCACCGGCGCAGTAGACGACGACCGGCGTCGACTTGTCGGGGATGCGCGCTTCGATCTGCGCCTCCAGATGTCCCCGGGGGATGTGGATCGCGCCCTCGATAGCACCCTCGGCGTACTCGTCGGGTTCGCGAACATCAAGCCAGACATGGCCGTCGGCCGCGTACTGGGCAGCGACGTCGGTGGTCACCTCGGTGATCTCCGCCTTGGCGGAGGCAAGCAGGTCTCTGAAGGTCGCCATGAAGGCAAAAACCTACCTAGTCGGTCAGGTATTCCCACCCTGGCCGATCGCGGCCCCGACGAGTGCCGGCAGCAACTCCGAGATACCTCCCACCAGCACCGCATCGGCGTAGCGATCCATAGCGGTCTCCTGCCCGTTGACGATCACCACCCGAGCACCCGCCGCACGAGCCCGCGGCACGCAGTTCGCCGCCGGGAACACGCTCAAGGTCGAGCCGACCGCCAGCATCACCTCGCACTCCTCGCTCACGCGGAGCGCCCGTTCGATCACCTCGGGGACCAGCGACTGACCGAAGCTGATCGTGTCGCTCTTCAGAATGCCGCCACACTCGAGACAGGCCGGATCCTCGTCCCCAGCGCGCACCCGCTCCAACGTCGACGACATCGGGTGACGATCCCCGCACGACCAACACCTCGTCCACCACACGGTTCCGTGCACCTCGATCACGCGGTCCGACGAGTTGCCAGCTCGCTGGTGCAACTCGTCGATGTTCTGCGTCACCAGTCCGTGGAGGCGACCCGACTGCTCGAGGTCGACGAGCGCCCGATGCCCCGCGTTCGGCTCCGCCGACCAGGCCGGGTTCGCCATACGGCTCCGCCAAGCCGCTCGACGCACCTCGGGATCCCCGAGATAGTGCGACAGGTCGGAGACCTTCTCGGCCGCCGGGTCACGGGTCCAGAGACCCTGGGGTCCGCGAAAGTCCGGGATACCCGAATCGGTAGAGATACCCGCCCCCGTCAACACCGTCACCTTCGACGCCGCGGCGATCCACTCCGCCGCCAACCCGATCTCCGACCCACTCGGCACACGACGAGTGTGGCCTCGCTTCCCCCTCCAATGCCAATGCGCACCCTCTCGACCCGATCATCGAAGGAGGAACGATGCACAAGACCGACCCCGAAACCGACACCCCGAATGGCACGGTCACCATCCGTGCGTGGATCGACGCGATCGTCGACGCCCGCGGACACGACCCCCGCAGCACGTACGTCGAGCGCTACTGGGTGGCGACCATCGGACCCTCGGCCGCGTGGATCATGCGACGATTCGCCGACGAGTTCGACACCGCACCCCACGGATTCGAGATCGACCTCGACGCGACCGCGCGATCTCTCGGCATGAGCTTTCGGCGCCGCGAGCAGTCCCCCTTTGGCCGCGCCCTTCAGCGATGCGTGATGTTCGGACTCATCCGACCCTCCGCCGACGGCTACGAGGTTCGCCGCCGGCTGCCGAACGTGCCATTCCGGCAACTCCGACGCCTTCCCGGAGCGCTGCAGGACGATCATCCCGCTTGGGCTCGTCTCAGCTCCTCCTGCGAGCGACGCGATCTCGAGCGCACCCTCGTAGAGGCCGGCGTGCCACCGGCCGCAGCTGCCCGCGCCGGGGAGGCCGTGTCGCTCAGGAGTTGATGCCGGGCTCGCCGCACCAGCTCAGGGCCAGCGGTCGCCGACCTCGGCCTGCAGGCGGGCCAACTCCCCGCGCAACCGCTCCACATCGGCGGCGCGCGACGGATCGCCGATCAGATTCGTCGTCTCGAACGGATCGCTCGCCAGATCGAAGAACTCCCACTCGATCGGATCGACCGGACCGTTAGCGCCGGGCTGATCGCAGGGGTCGTTGTAGTAGCAGATGAGCTTCTCAGTCGCCGTCCGAACACCGAGATGGGCCGGCACATTGTGCGCTCCATCGCGATGCATCCAGTACCGGTAGTACATCGAGCTCCTCCAGTCGACCGGCGGCTCGCCCTCGAGCACCGGCACCGCCGAACGGCCCTGCATCCATTCGGGCACCTCCACCCCGCACCACTCGAGGATCGTCGGGGCGACATCGACATTCAGCACCATCGCATCCGACGACGAACCCGGCTCGACCCGCCGCGGATAGCTGACGAGGAACGGCATGCGAAGCGACTCCTCGTACATGAGCCGCTTGTCGAACCAGCCGTGGTCGCCGAGGAAGAACCCTTGGTCACTCGTGTAGACCACGATCGTGTCGTCAGCGACGCCAATCGCCTCGAGATGGTCGAGGATCCGATCGACCCCCTCATCGACCGCGGCGACCACCCGCAGGTAGTCCTTGATGTAGCGCTGGTACCGCCACCGGAGCTCCGCCTCGGAGTCGAGCCCATCGGGCACCGGCGCCTTCAGGTCGTAGATCGGATCGAGATCCATGAGGCGCATCCGCATCGCCCGCACCACCGCAGCGCGATCCGCGTGACCGTCGATGAGGTCCTCGAACATGGTCTCCGGCTCGGGGATGTCGACACCGTCGAAGAGCGCGGCGTGGCGCGGCGCCGGCTCCCAACGACGATGCGGCGCCTTGTGATGACACAACAGCAGGAACGGCCGATCCGGATCACGACGATCGATCCAGTCGATGCAGTCGTCGGTGATGAGATCGGTGACGTACCCGCCGCGCTCCACCACCTCGCCGTCAGCCGCCAACATCACCGGGTCGTAGTAGTGACCCTGACCGGGCAACACCCGCCAGAAGTCGAACCCGGCCGGATCGGCGTTCGGCCCGTGACCGAGATGCCACTTGCCGATCATCGCGGTCTGATAACCCGCCTCGCGGAGAAGTCGGGGGAAGGTCACCAACGAGTTGTCGAGCGGTGTGTCGAGGGTGGTCACCCCGTTCACATGGTTGTAGGTGCCGGTCAGGATCGCCGCGCGACTCGGCGCGCAGATCGAGTTGGTGCAGAACGCCGAGTCGAGCCGCATCCCCCGCTCGGCGATCCGGTCGATCCCCGGCGTCCGGTTGATCCGACTGCCATAGGCCGACACCGCGTGGGCCGCGTGGTCGTCGCTCATGATGAAGACGACGTTCGGCGGCCTCCCCGCCGGCGAGACGCTCACCAGTTGGTGACCGTGTCGATCAGCAGCCGAGTGCCAAACCCCGTCGCCCCCTTGGAACGCCACGACTCGTCACCGTCGACCTTCATTGGACCGGCGATGTCGATGTGCGCCCAGGGGACATCACCGACGAATTCCGAGAGGAAAATGGCCGCCGTGATGCACCCGCCGTAGGGGCCGCCGATATTGCGCATGTCGGCCGCGACCGAGTCGAGCAACTTGCGGTAGCGGCCCGCCTCAAGAGGCATCTGCCACACCGGCTCATCGGTGGACGCCGAGGCGGCCCGCACCCGATCCACCGTGGCCTGATCGTTGCCGAGGACCGCGGCGACCTCAGGGCCGAGAGCGGCCATCGCCGCCCCGGTGAGCGTCGCGATATCGAAGATCGCGTCCGGACCGTCCTCGACCGCGAGCGACAGCCCATCCGCGAGGATGAGTCGACCCTCGGCGTCGGTGTTGTGGATCTCCACCGTCTTGCCGTTGCGCATCGTCAGCACATCACCGAGCTTCAGGGCGGAACCCGACGGCATGTTGTCGGTGCAGACCAAATACCCGGTGACCCGAGTGCGGCATCGCAGATCGCGCAACGCGGTCATTGTCGAGAGCACCGCTGCGGCACCCGACATGTCCATCTTCATCACGACGTGGAAGGCGTCGCTCGGCTTCAGGCTGATACCGCCCGAGTCGTACATCACGCCCTTGCCGACGAGCGCGACGTGACCCTTCGGGTTCGACGGCTCGAAGGTGAGGCGAACGAGACGGGCTGGCTCGGTGCTGCCTCGATTCACTCCGAGGAGTCCCCCACAGCCCATGTCCTCGAGGTCGTCGTTGTCGAACACCTCCACGCCGAAGCCGTGGCGCTGACCGAGCTCAACGGCGAGATCGGCGATATCCCGGGCGTTCAGATGAGCCGGCGGGGTGTTCGCGAGATCGCGGGCGAGCGTCGCCGCGCGCGCGGTCACCGCGCCCTGACGCACCCCGGTCTCAATGGCGCGTCCCGCCGGTGAGACGAGGGTCAGATGATCGAACCGGGACGAGGTGTCCGGCTTCGCCGTGATGCCCGAATAGCGGTAGGCAGCGAGCAGCGCGCCCTCGGTCACCGCTCGCGCGTCAGCCCGCGAACCCGACCAAGCCGACGAGAGGTCGAGCGCGAGTTGACGATGCCTCCCACAGGCGCGAACGAAGGCCGCGGCCGCGTCGCGCAGCGCTACCGCATCAGGCTTGGCACCGACCCCGACAGCGACCGCCGCGGGACCATCCCTCCGAGGCACCACGAGGGTCTGGCCAACCCGACCGGAGAAACCGAGACGTTCGAGTTCACGACGCCCCAAGCCGACCGATCGGGGCACCGAGCCGGAGGTGCCGACGGCGACACCGACGATGGTTGCTGCCCGGGGCACCCCTCGAGCGACGTCGATTTCGGGTACCGATGAGAAAGGGATGGAGGGAGCGCTCATGGCGTCATTCTGCCTGAGCCGCGCTCGAGGGGACACCACTGGAAGCCGCTGACAGACTGAGTGAATGGACACGCCGTCGAGCCCCAAACGCCGCCGCCTCGTCATCGCCCTCGCCTCGGTGGTCGCTCTCGTCGCCCTCGGCTACGGGGCGATCATCTTCTACGCCGAGGTCATCAACGACGCTCCCGAAGCGCTCGACAGCGGTGACCTCGACGCCGCGCTTGCCGCGACCACCACCGCGGTGAGCGCCGACCCCGCCGACGAGCCAACTTACGAGCCAGCCGATGCAGCACCGGCGACCACGGCAGTCACCGAGACGACCACCGAGACCGTCACCGAGACCAGCGCCGTCGCCGACACCGAGGAGGCCTCCCCGACGGACGAGACCGACCTCGAGGGCGTCTGGGTGATCGGACCCGGCTCCGAACTCGGCTACCGGGTCGCTGAGGTGCTCTTCGGCGTGCCGACCGAGGGCGTCGGTAGAACCGATCAGGTCACCGGCAGCATCCGCCTCGACGGCGATGTGCTCGACGAGGCCTCCTTCACCGTCGACGTGGCCTCGATCACCAGCGACGACGGGCGTCGCGACAACCAGTTCCGCGGTCGGATCATGTCGGCCAACGAGTTCCCGACCGCCACGTTCACGCTCACCGCGCCGTCCGCGCTCGGCGTCGAGGCCGCTGAGGGTGCTTCGGTAACGGCCACCGTCACCGGTGACCTCACCCTCCGCGGAGTGACGCTGCCCGTTGAGGTCGCCGTCGAAGCTCGCATCACCGATGGCCGACTCGGTGTGCTCGGCTCGGTTCCGGTCGTGTTCACCGACTTCGGCATCACCGACCCGTCGATCACCGGCATCCGAGTGGAACCCGACGGGCTCATCGAGTTCGTGCTCGTACTCGACCCGGCGTGATTACTCAGCCGACCGGCTGATCGGAGCGCCAGGCCGCGACGAGCGCGGCGAACCGCCCGCCCTCACGCTCCGCCAATTCGTCCCAGGTTCCCACCTCGACGATTCGCCCCCCGTCGCAGACGACGACTCGGTCGGCCCGCTGCACCGTCGACAGACGGTGGGCCACCACAACCACCGTGCGGCCCTCCATCAGGCGCTCGAGCGCTCGCTCCACCGTCGCCTCCGTGCCCGGGTCGAGATTCGACGTCGCCTCGTCGAGCACGAGCACCGACGGATCGACGAGCGCCGCCCGAGCCAGCGAGACGAGTTGCCGCTCACCGGCCGATAGCCGGGAGCCGCGCTCGCGGACCTCGGTGTCGAGCCCCTCAGGGAACGACTCGATGTGCTGCAGGGCCCCGATGCGATCGAGGGCCCGACGCAATTCGGCGTCGTCAGCGGTTGGCCGGGCGAGACGCAGGTTGTCGGCGATCGTGCCGTTGAACAGGAACCCCTCCTGGGGCACCACGACGATGCGGTCGCGCAAACTGCGCATCGTCGCGTCGCGAAGGTCACGACCTCCGAGCGAGATCGCTCCATCGTCAGGGTCGTAGAGCCGCGCGATCAATTTGGCGAGCGTCGACTTGCCGGCTCCGGTCGGACCGACCAAAGCGATCCGCTCACCGTCGGCGATCGCCAGCGAAGCGTCACGGAGCGCCGGCGTCGAGGTCGACGGGTACGCGAAGGTGACCCCGTCGACGAGCAGGTCGCCGTTGGCTGGAAGGTCGATCGCCCCGCTCCGCTCATCCACGTCGGGTTCGGTGTCGAGGATCGCGAACATCTTGTGCAACGACGCGCCGGCGGACTGCACGGTGTTGTAGAGCTGGGAGAGCTGCTGGACCGGCTCGAACAAGCTCGCGAGCAGCAACACGACCGCCACCACCGTGCCGACGGATACCGACCCGTTGGCGACGAGCCAGCCCCCGGCCGCCAGCCCGAGCGCCGTGGCGACCACCCCGGCGAGCTCGACCAGACCGAAGTACCAGGTGGACACCCGAACACTGTGCAGGTGCGCATCGAAGAGCCCCCGATTCGACTCGCCGAAACGACGCCGCTGCTCAGGAACCCGAGCCGACGCCTGGATCACCCGGACGCCAGCGAGGTTCTCTTGGATCGACGAGAGGTTCTCGCCAACCCGTTCGCGCACCCCGAGGTAGGCCTCGTTGGAATCCCGTTGGAACTTGATCGACGCGAGGACGATCACCGGCAACACGAGGAGAGCCACGAGGGTGAGCTGCCACGACAGCGAGAGAAGCACCACCAAGGCGACCACGAGAAGGATCCCCGCGGACACGAACTGGAGCAGTCCCCACTGAACCAGCTCCGACATCGACTCGATGTCGGCCGTCATGCGCGCCACGAGCACACCCGCCTTGTTCTCATCGAAAAAACCGAGCGACTGACGTTGAATATGGGCGAAGAGCCGGAGGCGCAGCTCGCGTAGAAAGCCCTCCCCGGCGCGATTTACCAAGAGGTACTGACCCCGCGACCCGACGAAAGCGACCGTGACGGCAACGAGGTAACCGACGATCGTCACGCCGAGTTGCGCTCGGTCGCCGACCCTGATCCCCGAGTCGATGCCGTGACGCACCAGCAACGGCCCAGCGATCGTCGCCGACGTGGCCAGCGCGACGAAACCGACGGCGCCGAGCATCGTCCGTCGGAACGGACGACCGAGCCGGGCCGCGCGGCGAATCACGCGACGGGTCGCCGCGCCGTCGAGGCGATCCTCCGGAGCGACCGCTCCCCCGCCCCACATCAGCTCTCACCCCCCGCTGCCAAGCGCACCGAGTCAGCCGCGAGCACCTCGCGATACCGAGGATTCGACTCAAGCAGTTCGACGTGGGTGCCCGAAGCGGCGACCTGACCCTCATCGATGAGGATCACCCGGTCCGCCATGGCGACCGTGCCGGGCCGATGCGCGATGACGATCGTCGTCCGATCGCGCATCACGGCCCCCATCGCCGCTCGGATCTCGTGCTCTTTCGACGGATCGACCGCGCTCGTCGCGTCGTCGAGCACCAGCACACGAGGTTCGGACAGCACCGCCCGAGCGATCGCTATTCGCTGACGCTGACCACCCGAGAGTGAGAACCCGCGCTCACCGAGCACCGTGCCATATCCCTCGGGGAGCCGCTCGATGAACTCATCGGCACCCGCGGCTCGTGCGGCTGAACGGATCCTCTCGTGATCGGCGCTCGGGTCGAGCCCGGGCACCGCGAAGGCGATGTTGGCGGCGACGGTGTCGTTGAAGAGCAACGTGTCCTCGAACACGATCCCAACCGCGCGACGGACATCATCCACCCGCAGATCTCGAAGATCGACACCGTCGATCGCGATCGACCCCGAGGTCGGGTCGTAGAAGCGGAGGAGCAGGCGCGCGACCGTCGACTTTCCCGACCCGGTTGCCCCGACCACCGCGACCGACTCGCCAGCCGCGATTTCGAGATCGAAGCCGTCGAGCACCAGCGAGTCCGAATAGCCGAAGGTCACCGATCGGAAGCTCACCGCTCCCCCGCCGGCCGGGACATCAACCGGAGCGGGCGGATCGGCGATCGCGGGAGCCACATCAAGCACCTCGTGCACCCGCTCGAGCGCAGCGGCGGCGCGCTGAGCGAACGCGACCGTCATGCCGATCGATCGCAGCGGCCACACCAGCAGGGTGACGAAGAAGTTGAACGCAACGAGCTCGCCGATCGTCAGGCTCCCGTCAAGCACGCGAAGCCCACCGAGGCCGAGCACGGCCACCAGGCCGAGCGAGGGAAGTAGTTCCATGACGGGCAAGAAGCGGGCCCTGACGCGCGCCGCGCGCATCGACACCTCGCGGATGTCGTCGGCCTCGGTGGTGAGCGCCTCCATCCGTACCCGCTCAGCGCCAAACCCCTTCACGACGCGGACACCGGCGACGGACTCCTCGACCACGGTCGATAACTGCGCCTGCTCGGATTGGACGGCGAGCACCGCCGGGTGGATCGCGTTCGAGAAGCGCCGCGCGGTCAGGTTGATGAAGGGGAGCGGGACGAGGGTGACGACGGCGAGCAGCGGGTCGGTGATCAGGAGCACCACCGAGACGCCGGCGATCAGTGCGAGGTGCGAGAGCGTGAGCGGCAGCATCACGACGAACATCTGGACCTGGTTGAGATCGCTCGACATCCGGCTCATCAGTTGTCCGGTCTGCGCGGTGTCGTGATACCCGGGATGCAGGCCAAGCACGTGATCGTGGATTCGCCCGCGAAGGATCATCTCGACCATGCGGCTCTCGCGGAAGGCGAGATAGCGCCGAGCGGCCGTCAGCGACCCGGTGAGGATCCCAGCGGCAACGATGACGAGCGCCCAGCCGAGTGCCGAACCGCCCACGTCGATCGCGCCGTCGATCGCCTCGCGGGTGAGGAGAGGGACGGAGATCTTCCCGACGGTCCACACGAGGCCGGTCGCGATGGCGAGCGAAAGTCCTCGCCGCCGATCGCGGAGGACGTCGAGCAGATGGTCCCAGCGAGTGTCGCGTAGACCTCGCACTCCCCCAGCGGCTGGAGCCTCCGCCGGAGGGGCGGTGGGAGCGGTGGGAGCGGATGACGACACGACGGGCCGAGGGTACCGTCGCACCCCCTCCCTAGGTTCGGCCGGGCCGACCTCCCCTCCAGTGGCCCGCGGGCCGGATGAGAGGAGTCACCATGAGCACAACCGCCGGCGGATCGCGCGACCGCCATCAGCCGTCACCGGTAGAGCGGATGCTCGCCGGCATCGATCCCGACGATGTCCCGACCGCCGGAGTCGACCCCATCGACTCTCGCGGCGAAGCCATCGCCGCGCTGTCCCTCGTGATCACGCGACCCCTCCGCGCTGAGACGGTCGTGCTCACTCTCGATCGCTGGCGGCGCGGGGTCGGCATGGTTGCGATCGACGGCACCGACGACACCCGAGCGATCGAAGCCATCGGCGAGCACCTCGACACGGTGATCGCTCTCGCCGAGTCGGCCCAGCGCGCCCTCGGTCTCAGCCGCGATCCGACCGAGCAGATCGTGGTCGCCACCATCGACCCGACGGGCTTCGCGACGCCCGGATCCAACCAGCTACTCGAGTTGGCCTGCGCGGCCGCCGGGGTCACCCTGCTCGACTGGTTGGTGCTCGGCCCTGAGACCGTCACCCCGATGGTCGATGATCGCTGGCCGCGGCACGTCGGCGCCGTTCCGCCGGGCTGAGGCGGAGTCCCGCCGCACGCAACCGTCGCACGAGTTCCACGCTCGGCACCTCGGCGGCTCCGGCAGCGATCAGCTTCTCCCGATACTCCTCGGGGATGTCGTAGTGATCACCTTGGAAGCCGCGTTCAGGGATGCCGTTCGCCGAGGCGAAGGCGTGGAGTTCCTCAAGGTCACTGTCACTGATCAGATGACACCAGCGGCGATCTCGATACCACCAGCGGGCCTGATCGATGAGGATCATCGGAGTCGCGCCGTGCTCACGCCGGATCGCGCACGAGTCCCTCCGCCTCGGCCGCGCGAGCCACGGCGTAGGCGACGACCTCGGCGACACCCTCATCAAAGGCGCCCGGGATGATCCGGTCGGCGGTCGGCTCGGGCACCATCGCGGCGAGCGCCGTGGCCGCCGCGACCTTGATCCCATCGGTCGCCTTGGTGGCGCGCACGTCGAGCAAACCTCGGAACACGCCGGGGAAGGCGAGCACGTTGTTGATCTGATTCGGATAATCGCTTCGTCCGGTCGCGATGACCGCCACATTGCTCGGAACCAACTCGGGCATGATCTCGGGCACCGGGTTAGCGAGCGCGAACACCACCGCGTCCTCAGCCATATCACCGAGCCACTCCGCCTCGATCACGCCCGGCCCCGACAGGCCGAGCAACACGTGAGCGCCGGCCAGCGCCTCACGGACCCCTCCGGTCACTCCACTGCGGTTGCCGTGATCGACGAACCACTGCTTCGTCGGACCAAGTCCCTCCCGGTCGGCCGAGAGCACACCCTTGGAGTCGACACCGATGATGTCGGCCACCCCCGACTCGTCGAGCAACCGTGAGCACGCCACCCCGGCCGCGCCCGTGCCCACCACGACCACCCGCAGGTCCGAGAGGTCGCGGCCGATCACCTTGGCGGCGTTCATCACCGCGGCGAGCACGACGATCGCCGTTCCATGCTGATCGTCGTGAAAGACAGGAATGTCGAGCATCTCCTGGAGCCGACGCTCGATCTCGAAGCACTCCGGCGCTTTGATGTCCTCGAGGTTGATGCCGCCGAAGGTCGGCGCGAGGGCCACGCCGATCGCCACCATCTCATCGACGGTCGGCGCCTGAACGCACACCGGGTAGGCATCGACGTCGGCGAACTGCTTGAACAGCACCGCCTTGCCCTCCATCACCGGCATCGCCGCCTCGGGTCCGATATCGCCGAGGCCGAGCACCGCCGTCCCGTTCGAGAGAACGGCCACCGCGTTCGAACGGCCCGTCAGATGCCACACGCTGGAGGGCTCCTCCGCGATCGCGGTCGACACCCGACCAACCCCCGGTGTGTAGGCCATGGCGAGATCGTCGGGACCATCCAGCGGCGCGGTGGGCTGGACCCGGATCTTCCCCGACTCGTGCAGGGCGAAGGTCGCGTCGTGCAACGAGACGAGTTCGACACCCTCGACGCCGGCCAAGGTCGCCCGAACAGCGATCTGATGGTCGGTGCCCGAGCAGGCGATCAGGAGTCGCCGAGTGTCACCGTCGCTTGACGCCCGACGGATATCAGCGCCGAGGCCCGACACAGCGGCGACCAAATGCCCGAACGCGTCCGTATCAGCGCGGGCCTCAACGGCGAGGGCGTACCCGGTCGTCGGCCGCGTCGAAGACGGCGCAGGGGAGTCCGCGTCGCCGGATTCGGCGTCGGTGGCAGTGGATGTGTTCATCTTCGTTCCTCAGGGTCGGCCTCCGACAGCGCCCGCTGTCGGAGCAGCGGGCGGGGTGGCTCGTCCTCACCGGACGATGGTCCGTCCCCGCCTGCGCCGCACCCGTACAGGTACAACAGCGGGGACGCGTGCGGCCACCGCCGCGATCGCAATGGCGATCGCCGCGGGAGCGATGATGAGGATCATCTGGCCTGACACGTTGCTCACCATAACCCGAGATCACCCAACATGTCCTGCGGAGCGAGAAGCTGGTGGGATTCACCTAGGGTCACGCCAACGATGACCGACCTCGAGACCCTTCCAGCGGAGACGATCCCCGAGACTGAGGAGATCACCGAGACCGGTGAGCCCGAGGTCGCTCACATCGTGAAGGTCGAGCCCGGTGAGACCGCCGCCGCCAAGGTGCTGGAGGCCCGGATCAACGGCACGCCACTCGAGGCGCTGTGCGGACACGTGTGGGTGCCCTCCCGGGATCCGCGCCAACTCCCGGTGTGCCAGGCCTGCAAAGAGGTCTACGACATGTTCAAGATCTTCAACGACGGGCTGCGCGATACACCCGGCGACTGAAGCTCACTGCTCGTAGTGCTCGGACTCGCGGTAGCCGGCGCGCATGTCATCGATCGCCGCGCGAACATCCTCGACCGCTCGCTCAAGCATCTCGATCGCGCCCCCCGCGTCGAGGCCGAACGGCGCCTCACGCTCCACCGCCTCGAGCCGATGACGCGCCCGCCAGGCGACATGGCGTGCCCACTCAGCGAAGAGGACCTCGTGGTCGTCGACTGCGATCAGGTCGCGAGTGCGGCACTGGAGGTCGTGCGCCACATCGAGGGATTCGTAGGCGTTCACCATGGTGATGCGCTCACCGGGCTCGTCGAGCGGCGCCCCGCGGTGGACCACCATGTTGCCGTGTAGCCCGACTGCCCAACCGGGCCCTGGGAACTCGCAACGCACCACCCGATCGGCAGGCGGACGTTGGCCGCGTGATGCGAGCTCAGCGACCTCGGCCTTTGTGCCGACGAAATACTCGAAGTGCCCACCCGCGAGCCGCGCCGGGTCGCTCACCATCATCACGTAGTCGAGCGGGATCGTGTCGTGGTGCCACTTGTCGACCGCCTCGGTGAGCACAGTCGGCTCGAAATTGAGATGCCCGAGATGCACCGGCATGGCGTGTGGGGCGACCGGAGCCCCATAGAGACGCGACATGGCAGCCGTGACCTCAGGGCTCAGGCACAGGTCGCGCAGGAACCGCGACCGATAGCAGCCCCCGCGGACCGCGTTCTCGACCCGGGTCGACGCGCGACGAGTGAAGGCGCGCAGTCGTCGCGCCGAGTCGAGCATCACCTCGGCGCCGCGATCGGAGAGGATCCTGAAGGGTCCCGTGGCGGCGAGATCCGTGGCGAGGCCGTCACAGTCTGCGGCGGAGTAACCGAAGTCGGCGAGCGTGTGCACGAACTCGGGCTCGCCGATCGCGAGGTGGATCTCCGGATCGAAGGGCTCCTCATCGGCGAGCCACTCGTATCCCTCAGGTCGGGCGGATGGGAAGTCAACCGGCGCGATCACGCCATGACGGTAACCGTCGCCACCCTGACACCTGAAGCCGCTCAAGGTCGACGAGCGACCGCGACCACCGACTGCCCGAAGGCGCGTCCGGTCAGTGGCGTGACTGCCCGAGATACAGGAATCACGAATCTGTCGTAGTGCGAGAGGAACCGGTTGGCCGTCGGGTCGAGCCGAAGCAATCTCGCCGTGATGAACCACCCGATCGCTCCGATCGGGTTGATGTAGGACGACGAGACCATCTCGAAGCCAGCGTCCTCAAGACGTCGAGCGAACTGCTTTGCTCGGTACCGACGATGGTGACCGATGCGACGGTCGAAGTCACTCATGAGCAGAGCATGAGCCGGGTTGATGAATACCACCACACCACCCGGCTTCAATGCGGCCCAGATCGTCCGCAACGCCGCTGCCTCATCGTCGATGTGCTCAATGACGTTCGACAGCAGTGCCGAGTCAAACTTGCCCTCGCCGACATCCTCGTAACCGCCGAGCACGACGTCGATGCCGTCGTGCTCGCGGTAACGATCTCTCAGCACATTGAAGGACGACTCCGCTGGCTCGAACGCGGTGACCCGGCCGAATTCTCTGAGGCGGCCAGTCATCGTTCCTGTGCCTGCGCCGATCTCCGCAATCTCCCCAGTCAGGTGAGGTTCGACGAGGGACAACAACCAATCGAGGTAGACCGGGGCACCCTCGAGACTGTGGAGCGTGGCGAGTAACTTCTCGTCAACCGATGGCGGCTCACTGGTCACCTACGCATCCACCTCTCTCCCAGCGGGCTGTAACGCACGATGCAATAGAGGGCGCGGACACCATCGCGCCAACCGATCTTCTTGCCGTCGGCGTAGGAGCGACCGTTGTAGGAGATGCCGACCTCGAAGACGCGCCAGTTCGCCGCTGCGACCTTCGCGGTGATCTCCGGCTCGAACCCGAAGCGGTCCTCCTCGATCGCGATGGACTGGATCACCTCTCGGCGGAAGGCCTTGTAGCAGGTCTCCATATCGGTCAGATTCAGGTCCGTGAACAGGTTGGAGGCGAGAGTCAAGACCTTGTTCCCGAGCGAGTGCCAATAGAAGAGCACCCGGTGAGCGTCACCGCCGGCGAACCGACTGCCGTAGACGACATCGGCGCGACCGTCTATCAACGGCGCCAGCACCCTCGGGTAGTCGTTGGGGTCGTATTCAAGGTCGGCGTCCTGCACGATCACGAAGGGGCGTGTGGCCTCCTCAAATCCGCGGCGTAGCGCGGCGCCCTTCCCCCGGTTGACCGGCTGGAGAATGACCTTGACACGAGGATCGTCGAAGGTCGCGAGGACCTCTCGGGTGCCATCCGTCGACCCGTCGTCGACGATCAGCACTTCACCGACCTCAGGGCGGGTGAGCACCGCGTCGAGGCACTCCGCCACCGTGTGCAACTCGTTGTAACAGGGCATCACGACAGACAGCACACCGATCGACTGCTCGGTTGAGCCGCGCTTCGACTTCTCCGACGGCGCCTTCTTGGGACTCGACTTCTTCGCCGCCGGCTGCTTGGATGATCGCGCACCAACGGGACGAGCTGACCCGTCCGATGCCCCTCCGAGCTCAGATCCGTCGTCTGCTTCGTCAACCATCGGCGCTGAGTTTAGGCCGAACCTCACTGGAGGTTCCCGTGCATGTAGCCCTCCGGCGGTCTCGTAGTGTCGGGGCATGAGCGCCGTACCGAACAAGATCCTTCTCTCCGAAGACGAGATGCCCACCCAGTGGTACAACATCGTCCCCGACCTTCCGGCTCCGCCACCCCCGCCGCTCCATCCGGGCACCCTGCAGCCGGCCGGACCGGATGACTTCGCGCCCCTGTTCCCGATGGCGCTCATCGAGCAGGAGGTCTCGGCCGAGCGCTTCATCGACATCCCCGGCGGCGTGCTCGACATCTACCGACTGTGGAGGCCGAGCCCGCTGTTCCGCGCCCATCGACTCGAGCGCCTGCTCGACACCCCGGCCCGCATCTACTACAAGTACGAGGGCGTCAGCCCGGCCGGTTCGCACAAGCCGAACACCGCGGTACCGCAGGCCTACTACAACAACGCCGAGGGGGTCACGAAGCTGACTACCGAGACCGGCGCGGGACAGTGGGGCTCCTCGCTCGCCTTCGCCACCGCCCAATACGGGATGGAGTGCGAGGTCTGGCAGGTCGCCGCCTCTTATCGCACCAAGCCCTACCGGCGCACGATGATGGAGGTCTGGGGCGCAACGGTGCACCCGAGCCCATCGGAGGTCACCGAGTACGGCCGCGCGATCCTCGCTGAGAACCCTGACCACCCCGGCAGCCTCGGCATCGCCATCTCCGAAGCCGTCGCGATGGCCGTCGCCGACCCGAACACCCGCTACGCCCTCGGCAGCGTGCTCAACCACGTGCTGATGCACCAAACGATCATCGGTGAGGAGGCCCTCCTCCAGCTCGCCAAGGTCGGCGAGACCCCCGATGTGCTCGTCGGCTGCACCGGAGGCGGCTCCAACTTCGGCGGCCTCGCGTTCCCGTTCCTCCGCGAGAAGATGGCCGGGCGCATGAACCCCACCATCCGCTGCGTCGAGCCGGCCGCCTGCCCGAGCCTCACCAAGGGCGAGTACCGCTACGACTTCGGCGACACCGCCGGCATGACCCCGCTCATGAAGATGCACACCCTCGGGCACTCGTTCATCCCCGACCCGATCCACGCCGGTGGCCTCCGCTACCACGGCATGTCGCCGCTCGTGAGCCACATTTACGAGCTCGGTCTCGCCGAGGCGATCGCCATCCCGCAGGTCGAGTGCTTCACCGCCGCCGTGAACTTCGCCAAGACCGAGGGCATCGTGCCGGCTCCGGAGCCGACCCACGCGATCGCCGCCGCGGTCCGCGAGGCGATGGCCTGCCGCGAGTCCGGGGAGGAGAAGGTCATCCTCACCGCGCTGTGCGGTCACGGACACCTCGACCTCGCCGCCTACGAGAAGTTCCTCGCGGGTGAGATGGTCGACTACGACCTGAGCGACGAGGCGGTCGCCGCGGCCATGGCCGAGGTGCCCGTCATCGCCGGCTGAGGCACGTCACCGCTCATCGGAAGTCACGGCTCCTCGACCCGGCCATCACCGGCAACGGGTCGATGCGCTCGGCGACGATGTTGACCACGCCCTCGGCTCGCTCGAGGCGGCCCCGCACCACCAGAGCCGCCGCTGAGCGGGCCGCCAACCGGTAGCGCTTCCAGCAACCAACCGAGACCACGACGTTGACGAGACCCGTCTCGTCCTCGAGGTTGATGAACATCGTTCCCTTGGCCGTCATCGGCCGTTGACGGTGGGTGACGACACCGGCGACGACCACGGTGCGGTCGGATTCGTGGGTGCGCAACCCCTCAGCGGTGACCACCCCGAGTCGTTCGAGCTCGGTCCGCACGAACACCGTCGGATGGCCATCCGGCGACACCCCGGTCGCCCACAGATCAGCGATGGACTCCTCGACCGGGGTCATACCCGGCAGACGCGGCGATCGGTCGCCGGTCACGATGCCGGGCAATGTGCCCGGTCGGCTCCGCGAGGCCGCCCCCGCGGTCCAAATCGCCTCGCGTCGCTCCAAGCCGAGCGATTCCCCGAACACCCCGGCGGTCGCCATGGCCTCGAGATGGGCGAGGTCGAGGTCGGGGACCCGTCGCACCAGGTCCTCCATCGACACGAATCCGCCGCCGCGCTCCCGCTCGACCACGACCGACTCGGCGAGCGACGAACCGAGGCCTCGCACCGAGGACAGCCCGAGGCGCACCACGGATCCCCCCTCCTCGAGGGTCGCCCCGGCGCGCGAGGCGTGCAGGTCGGGGGTGCGCACCTCGACACCGTGGCGGCGAGCGTCGCGCACCAAGGTGTGCGGCGACCAGAACCCCATTGGCTGGGCGTTGATGAGGGCGGCGCAGAACGCCGCCGGCTCGTGATGCTTGATCCACGAGGAGGCGTAGACGAGATAGGCGAACGACACCGAGTGCGACTCGGGGAAGCCGTAGTTCGCGAAGGCGCGCATCTTCATGTAGATCTCGTCGGCCACCTCACCGGTGATCCCCCGCTCGGCCATCCCGCGGTAGAGACGCTCACGGAGTCGCTCCATACGAGCCGTCGACCGTTTCGATCCCATGGCCTGGCGCAACTCGTCGGACTCGGCGGCGGTGAACCCGGCGACGTCGATTGCCATCTGCATGAGTTGCTCTTGGAAGAGCGGCACCCCGAGGGTCTTCGCGAGGGAGTTCTCAAGCAGGGGGTGCAGGTAGGTGACCGGCTCGAGTCCGTTGCGCCGCCGAATGTACGGGTGCACCGAGCCACCCTGGATCGGTCCCGGACGGATCAAGGCCACCTCGACCACCAGGTCGTAGAACCGTCGCGGCTTCAACCTCGGCAGGGTCGCCATCTGAGCCCGCGACTCCACCTGGAACACCCCGACGGTGTCGGCCCGGCAGAGCATCGCGTAGACCTCGTCCTCCTGAGGGATGGTGGCAAGGTCGACCTCGTAGCCGCGGTGCTCGGCGATGAGGTCGACCGCGAGATGCAGGGCCGAGAGCATGCCAAGGCCGAGTAGGTCGAACTTGACGAGGCCGGCGGCCGCGCAATCGTCCTTGTCCCACTGGAGCACCGACCTCCCCTCGGCTCGGGCCCACTCGACCGGGCACACCTCAATGACCGGCCGGTCACACATGACCATGCCCCCCGAATGCACACCAAGATGTCGCGGCGCTCCGCGAAGACGCGCAGCGAGGTCGAGCACCTCGGCCGGGATGGAGGTGCCGGCCTCGGCGGTCGCGGTGAGTCCGCCGCCGCGCTCGACCTCACGCGACCAGGCGTCTTGTTGACCGGGTTCGGCGCCGAGGGCTTTCGCCGCGTCACGCACTGCCGAACGGGTCCGATAGGTGATGACGTTGGCCACCTGGGCGGCGTGATGCCGTCCGTGGCGCTCGTAGACGTACTGGATGACCTCCTCACGGCGACCGGACTCGATGTCGACGTCGATGTCGGGAGGCCCATCGCGGTGCGGGGAGAGGAACCGCTCGAAGAGCAACCCGAGAGAGACCGCATCGGCCGCGGTGATGCCGAGGGCGTAGCAGACCGCCGAGTTGGCGGCACTGCCGCGGCCCTGGCAGTAGATGTCGTTGCGGCGACAGAAGTCGACGATGTCCCAGACCACGAGGAAGTAACCGGCGAAGCCGAGCTGCTCGATGAGCGCGAGTTCGCGATCGATCGTCGACCAGGCCCGCGCGCGCAGAGAGAGATCCTCCCCGCCGGACGGCCGGGTGCCGTAGCGGCGATGCCCACCCTCGGCGGTGAGTCGACGCAGGAATCCCATCTCGTCGAGTCCGTCCGGACAGGGGAAGGGCGGCAGTGACGGAGCGACGAGGGACAGATCGAAGGCGGCCGCTCGGGCGATCTCGACCGTGCGCTCGACCACACCCGGATATCTCGCGAATCTCCGAGCCTGCTCAGCTCCCGACCGCAGATGAGCGCCGATACCGCCGGGAAGCCAAGGGTCGGCCGAGTCGAGACTGCGGCGCGCCCCGACGGCGGCGGCGACCGCGGCGAGATCGGCGTCGGCGGGAGTGGCGTGATCGACGTCGTTCGCCGCGACGCACTCCACACCGACCCGATGGGCGATCTCCACGAGGGCGTCGTTGCGGTGGTGATCGAGCGGATCGCCGTGGTCCCAGATCTCGACGAGGACACGATCGCGTCCGAAAGCGTCGACGAGTCGCTCCAGTTCAACGCGCGCCGCCGCCGGGCCGTCGGCGATCAGGGCGCCGGGCACCAGACCGCTGCGCCCACCGGTCAGTACCCAACACGACCCGGCGACGGTCTCGGCGACCTCCTCCAGTTCGAAGACCGGCGCGCCCTTCGAACCAGCGAGTTGACCGAGGGAGAGGGCGCGGGAGAGTCGCGCGTAACCGGGGGTGCCATCGGCGAGGAGGACGAGACGCCCGCCGGGGCGCAGCCCTCGAGAGGCCCGGGCCACCTGAGTTGGCGCGATCTCGGCGCCGAACATGGTGGCGATCCCCATCTCGCGCGCTGCCTCGGCGAAGCGAACCACCCCGTAGAGGCCGTCGCGGTCGGTGATGGCGAGGGCCTCGAGTCCGAGCCGGGCTGCTTCGACCACCAGCGCTTCGGGATGTGAGGCGCCCTCCAAGAACGAGAAGTTCGATCGGCAATGCAGTTCGGCGTAGGGCACGCCCTCGGGTACCGGGCGATGGTCGGGGGCACTGAAGGGCTGCCGTCGCCGACTCCATGCCGGAGCGTCACCGCCGGCATTCCATGACGGGGATCCGGCGGCTCGACCATCGGGGCCGACGCGACCGGAGAGACGGGCCTCGAGCTCGCTCCATGTCCACTCCGGATTGGTGAATCCCACCACACCAGTATCGAACATATGTTCGATACTGGCAACCGGCTCTATCCAGGCGGTCGGAGGTGTTGGAGTAGAGAGGTCAGCCGGGGGTCATCGGCCCGTTCGATGGCCGCGGGCCAGTCGAACCACGCGACGTCGGGGCTCTCCCCCGCGGGTGGTGCCGGATCGAGGTCGGGGGCAGCAAGCAGATAGCGAAGATCAAGATGGATATGCCCGCGACCTCCGGGATGGACATCGACGTGCACCAGTCGCGGAACGACATCGTCGACGCTGGCCGCCCCACCGGTCCCCGTGACAAACGAGACCGGCAGGCCGGTCCCCGTGACAAACGAGACCGGCAGGCCGGTCTCTTCTGCCGCTTCGCGGAGTGCGGCTGCCCAAGGTGTCTCGCCGGGGTCGACATGCCCTCCCGGCTGGATCCACATATCGAGACGACGATGTCGGAGCAGCACGACCCCTCGCTCACCGATCACGATGGCCGACCCCGTGATATGCACCGCGTCGGCGTCAATATCGAACGGGTCGAGTCCGGCGGCGACGAGTCGGTCGACCTCGGTGGCGAACCGCTCGATCGAATGTCGTTCGTCATCGTCGATCGGCTCGCGAGCCAGCACCTCGTCGCGCACCTCGCGGGCCAGGTGGTGACGGAGCAGATCAGACCCGGGAGCGGTCATGCCGGCGACCGTACCGGGATCACTCATAGGTGGCCTCGATCGACCACTGTCGCCGCTGCACCGCCACCAGATGCGCGCTGTCATCGTCAAGCACCACCTGCAGCCGAGCCGAGCGCTTCACCGCTGGCGACCACCAACGCTCATGCAACGGCCACGGCCCCGCCCACGCAACGATCCGACGCGATCCTGTCCGGTCGACCAACTCGTGGGGAGCCGAACTCATTTCACCCCGGCCGGTCACGAGCACCGGCTCACCGGAGATATCGAGCAGGTGGACCTCGGGTGGGTCGCGGTGGACGACCGTCGGCGCCGGAGCCGGCAGGGCTCCAGGCCAGGGAGCGGCATCGCGCGACACTCGGGTGACGTCGAGGAGGTCGACCGTGTCGGCCGGCACCCACCGGTGACGGTCGGCCGGCGAGCGACCACCGGACCACACCGGCACCTCGACCGCCCCGCCCTCGGCGAGGGAGGTGAGCCGGGCGACAGCGCGAAGGGCAGCCTCGTCGCGTTCGGAACGCCCTCCCCAGAGCCCCTCTTGAGAACCCTCGTCGGGCCGCACCTGCTCGGCAGCGAGTCGAACCAGCACCACCCCAGAGGTGATCGCGCCCGGTCGACGAGTCCAGGCGTCGACCTGCCATCGAACGCGATCGATCACCGCGGCCGCCGACAAGCCCTCCTCTCGATACCAGCAGTGCTCGCTGCGTTCGGAATGCTCGGTCTCGATCGTCACGCGAACCGCAACACAGACCCGACCCGATGCAGCGACCTCGGAGATCAACCGCTCGGCCCGCTCGCGGACGGCGAAGACCACCGCCGACGCATCGTGGATGGGTTCGTCAACAGCCAACTCCACCGCGCTGGTCGACTCGTGGACAGCGGTGTTGACCGGGCGCTCATCGATGCCGTTGGCCAACCGGTGAGCGTGCAGACCGACCGGACCGAACCTTGAGACGACATCAGAGGGGGCGAGTGCCGCCAGCTCGCCGAGGCGGCGGACGCCGAGACGATCGAGGAGCGAGACGAAGTCGACGGGAACCTCTCCGATCTCAGACAGCCAGGACACCGGCAAACCCGCGACGAGATCCGGTGAGCGATCGGAGGGAACCACCTCCGGATGACCGGCGGTGATCGACACGAGGGTCGCGAGCGCGGAGAGCGCTCGGCCGTCGGCAACCCCGACACCAGGCGGTGACCATCCAGCGGGTCGCACCTCCGCCAGATCGACAGCTAGGCGATCGAGCAAGGCTCGCTCACCCCCGAAGAGACGCGACGGCCCGCGGGCGGGGAGACGGATGTGTCCGGGTTCGACCAGTTCGACACCGGGGGCGTACCCGGAGAGGATCTCGAGCACCGACTCGAAGGCGGCCAACTCGAGCGCGGGATCGCGATCGACGATGAGCAGGTCGGGGCAGGCGCGCAGGGCGGAGCGCCGCCGTTCGCCGACACCCACCCCGAACTCGGCTGCGCCCGGAGAGACAGCGATCAGGCGGTTGGCGACGATCACCGCGGCAGGACGCCCCGGAGGGTGCCCAAGCGCCGACACCGGCCAGTCGGACCACCGGATGGTGATGGTGCGGACGCCGACCGTCACGTGATCAGACCGCCGCGCGGATCGGACTGGAGGAGACCACCTCAGGAGCGTGCAGACGACCATCAGATCCGGGGAGCGAGACCGATGCGACACCCCCGCGGTGCACGCGCCGCCCCGAGGCCTGCACCTCGATGTTCCGATCGGCGAGGCGGCCCGTGCCGGTTCCGATGCCCTGCCACGACGGGGTGGCTGACGAGAGCTCGACGTCGACCTCGAGACCGCGCGGGTCACCGATGACGAGCAGGCAGCCCGCCCGGGATCGGAGTCGACGGCGGATCGCTGTGGCCAACGGAGTAGGCACGCGGCCGGGTGGCGAGGTGAGGAGCAACTCGAACCCGTCGAGAGCGGCGAGGCAGAGATCGGCCCAAGCCCGCACCCCATCGCTGCCGGGACGCACCCGCACGAGTCGTTCAAGTGGAAGACCGGCATCGGCGACGGCCTCGACACCGAGGTCGTCGACTCCAAGCACGGCGATCCACGAGCCGAGGACCACCGCACTCGCCGAGGCGGCGATCGCCAGGGAGCGAGCTGCCGGCCCCCGACAGGCCACCGCCTGCCCCCTGACGAGACCCTCGGAGCCCAGCAGGGCGCCGAGGACGGGATCGAGCGGGAGGGTGCGCTCGGTGGCGAGACGGGCAGCACCGAGCCGCTCGATGCCATGAGGTGAAGCGGCGTCTTGAGGCGGGACGGCGAGAGCGGAGGGCGCCGAATGCGACTCGTTCGGGATACTCATGCGCTGATCGTATCGAACAGGTGTTCGGTCCGATTAAGGCGGGTCGATCCGGGCCCTGTTGGTCACGACCCAGCCCTCCTCGCCAGACTGGTCCCATGTCGCTCCCCCGCGTCCTCACGCTCATGGGCTCGGGCGAGACCGCCCCGACGATGGTCTCGACCCACCGTCGACTCGCGGCCCGCCTTGAACCCTCCCCTGGCCGAGTGCGCGCCAACGTCACCGCAGCGGTGCTCGACACCCCCTACGGCTTCCAGGAGAACGCGCCCGAACTTGCCGAACGAGCCGTCACGTATTTCGCCGAGTCGATCGACGTCGACCTCGCCGTCGCCGGTCTCACCCGCATCATCGGCGCCGATGGTCTCGCCGTCGAGCGAGGCCTCGAGACCCTGCGGCGCAGCGACTACCTCTTCGCCGGTCCGGGCTCGCCGACCTACGCGGTCGAGCAGTGGCGCGACTCTGCTGTGCCGGGCGTGCTGCGCTCAAAACTCGACCGCGGCGGGGTGGTCGTGTTCGCCTCGGCTGCCGCACTGACCATCGGTGTCGCCACCGTTCCCGTCTACGAGATCTACAAGTGCGGACACGAACCCTTCTGGGCCGAGGGACTCGACCTGCTCTCCACAATCGGCATCGATGCCACGGTCATCCCGCACTACGACAACGCCGAGGGCGGCCATCACGACACTCGCTTCTGCTACCTCGGTGAGCGCCGCCTCATCGCGATGGAGGCCATGCTCCCCGATCGCGCCTGGGTGCTCGGGATCGACGAGCACACTGGACTCATCATCGATATCGATGCTGGGTCGGCAGAGGTGACCGGTAACGGCGGAGTCACGCTGCGCGTGGATGGACAGTCACGGCACCACCCGAGCGGAAGCGTCTTGGACCTCGAGGTACTCACCGATCGCGACGCGGTCGCGGTATCGATCGGGGGCATCTCAGCATCGGCCTCGACGCCCATCGACTCCGAGCGGAGCGCGAACACCGAGCAACGCTCGCCCTCTGACCCTTCTCCCTCGGACGCGGTGGCGACGTCGCTCGGCGAGGAGGCCGATCGCGCCGATGCGGCGTTCACCGCCGCCCTCGCCGCCGGGGACGCCACCTCAGCCACCGCGGTGATGCTCTCCCTCGAGCAGGCGATCTGGGCCTGGTCCGCCGACACCCTGCAGAGCGACGAGACCGATCGCGCCCGGCAGGTGCTGCGATCGATGGTGACCCGCCTCGGCGACGCCGCGGTCGGCGGCCTCGCCGATCCGCGCTCGGTGGTCGGGCCGCTGATCGAGACCTTGCTCGAGTTGCGGGCATCCGCCCGGACCGAGCGACGCTTCGAGACCTCCGATCTCATCAGGGACCGCCTCGATGCCCACGGCGTGGAGGTGCGTGACACCGCCGACGGCGCCGAGTGGGATCTGCGGGCCTAAGCCCTCAGGCGCTGCGCGTGCTGGCAGCGACCTCGTCGAGCAGATCGAGGAGGTCGTCGAGCCCGGCTGAGTGGTGATCCGCTCCGACTGAGGCGGCAACAGCGCGAGAGGCGATGCCGCGCCCCCCGACAATGACCGGCAGGTCGGGCTCAGCATCGCGGATTGCGAGCAAGGTGTCACGACACGACTCAAGGGAATCGGCATGGGTCACCGAGACCACAACCGCCACCGATGCCGTCTCGCGAGCCGCCGACACGAACGACGATGCCGGAGAATCGGCGCCGATGTCGGATACCTCCCAACCCGCGGCCCGCACCAGGTCGGAGAGCATCGACACGACGAGGCCGTGGCGCTCTCCGGGCGGCGCTCCAATCACCACGGATCCGCGCGAGCGGCCGCGGCGAACGAATTGGGGACCAAGGCGACCGATGATCCGTTGCACGATGCCGGTCGCGCGGTGTTCAACCGAGATGTCGAGCTCGCCGGCCGCCCAGCGTTCGCCGATGTTGACGAGCGCCGGCGAGATGACCTCGGTGTAGACGCGAGCCGGAGTGGAACCCGCAGCCAGGGCCGATTCGACAACGGTCCACGCCCCTCCGGCGTCGCCGGCGACCAGACGGGACTGCATCCTCTGACCCCAGTCCGCCCGCCCGCGAGGGCCATGGGAAGCGCGGTCGGCAGGCTGGTCGGACGGCTCCGCTCGAAACCGGTCGAGTTCCGTGCGCGACACCCGCCAGGTTCCGGAGCGCTTCACCGCGTCGAGTTGACCAAGACGCACATACCGATACGCAGTCATGTAGTGCACGCCGAGTTCGGCTGCCGCTTCGTGCAGCGTGAGACCCTCGTCGCAGACCATTTCTCAGAAATTACGGCTGGGAATGGAACCCTGCGTGACTGTGCCCGAACGGCGTCGTCGGGATGCTCAGCCCGTCAAACGCGCCCGCGCCGCTTTCGACCGCTCGAGAAGGTGCGGCGGGACGAGGGCAGCGGCGGCGGCCCACGGATCGCTCGAGTCGCCCTCGGCGACAGCGGCGGTCGGGGTGTCGGGGACGAGATCCTCGAAGGTCGGAGGCTCCACACCGGGCAACCAGTACTGATACAGGTCGCGCACGATGTCGGACAGGCCCTCGGAGGTCGACCCCCGCTCGAGCTCGACGGTTACGATGTTCGCGTAGACGTGCACCGCGTGCACGCGTCCGGTAGCGAAGAGCCGTCGAGCGAGTTCATCGGTTGGGCGGGCGCCCCACGCGTCAGCCACCGAGGCGTACCGCTCGTGACCCTGCCCAGATAGGGCGCGGTTCGTCTCGAAGCGCACCACCCCGGGCGAGGCGCTTGCTCGCTCGACGACACCGACCAACTGACCCATGGGCGCACAAACTAGCGGCCTGCCGACGGGCACCCCCGTATCGACTCGCCACCTCGGATTCGGCATCTACACGCCCGCGGGAACCACGGGGGTAGCGTCGCGCTGTGTCACGGCCTCGACTCGTGCTGGCCACCCGCAATCCGGCCCGACTCGTTCTGGCGGCATTTAGCACCCTCATCGTCGTCGGCACGGTGTTGTTGCGCCTGCCGATCGCGGCCGATGGTGACCATCCCGGCCTGCTCGCCGCGCTCTTCATGTCGACCTCGGCATCCACGGTCACCGGGCTCGCCACCTTCGACATCTCAGCCCTCTCACTCACCGGCGAACTCGTGGTTCTGGCGCTCATCCAGATCGGTGGCTTCGGGATCATGGCGCTCGGATCGATCCTCGCGATCATCGCCTCGCACCGGATGAGCCTGCGCCAACGGATGCTGACCACCGCCGAACTCGGATCGATCGACGATCGGGACCTGAAGTCGATCATGAAGCGCGTCGCCCAGATCACGCTCTCGGTCGAGAGCGCACTCGCGGTTGTGCTCTTCGCGCGGTTCACCATCGCCTACGGCGAGGCCCCCGGACGCGCCGCCTACAGCGCGGTGTTCCACGCGGTGTCCGCGTTCAACAACGCCGGCATCTCACTGAACTCCGACAGCCTGATTCCCTACGCCGCCGACTGGATCGTGCTGCTCGCCATGAGCACCGGATTCATCGTCGGCGGTCTCGGCTTCCCGGTCATCATCGACATCGCGCGAAAAGTGCGCGGTGACAAGGATCTCGGCTTTCGCCGTGGCCATCTCAACATGAACCGATGGATGCTGCATACGAAGCTCGTCGTGGCGACAACCAGTGTGCTGCTCGTGCTCGGCCCACTCGTCATCGCGATCGCCGAGTGGGGCAACCCCGACACCCTCGGCCCCATGGCAGCCGGCGAGAAGATGCTCACCGCCTGGTTCGAGGGCGGTACTGCGCGAACGGCCGGCTTCTCGACGATCGACATCGGCGCGCTCGGCGAACCGACCCAGGTGTTCATGAGCACCCTGATGTTCGTCGGGGCGGGACCAGCGTCAACGAGCGGTGGCATCAAAGTGACCACCTTCGCCGTGCTCGGTTTCGTGATCTGGGCGGAAGCCCGGGGACAACGCGACGTCAACGCCTTCGGCCGGCGCCTTCCGCGAGGGTTGATCCGCCAGGCCATCACCGTCGCCTTGCTCTCCGTCGGCCTCGTGATCAGCACTGCGCTGATCCTCATGGCGGCTGCGGAGATATCACTCACCCCGGCGCTGTTCGAGGCGGCTTCAGCGTTCGGCACGGTTGGACTGTCCACCGGCATCACCGGCGACCTCCCACCGGCCTGCCAGGTGCTGCTCGTGATCGTCATGCTGGCCGGGCGAATCGGGCCGGTCACGTTCGTGACCGCCCTTGCACTGCGTAACGTAGATCTGCCATACCGATTCCCGGAGGAGCGACCGATCATTGGCTGAGCGAATCATCCACAACGTGAAGAGCATCCTCGACGGTTCCCGCTTCGAGCATCGTGGCGAGATCGTCGTGATCGGCCTCGGTCGGTTCGGCCTCGCCCTGGGGAAGGAGCTCTCCCGCCTCGGCCACTCGGTGTTTGCGATCGACCGCGACGCCGACCTGGTCGAACTCCACAAAGACGAGTTCGCCTCAACGGCGACCGGCGACACCACGAATGAGCGGACGCTGAGGGCCCTGGGCGTCGACCAGGCCAAAACCGTGGTCGTCTGCATCGGGAACAACATCGAGGCAAGCCTGCTCACGGCGGCTCTTCTCGTTGAGTTGAACGTTCCGAACGTGTGGGCCAAGGCGATCACCGAGGAGCACGGCAAGATCCTCTCGAAGCTGAACATTCATCACGTGACCTTTCCAGAGGCCGAGATGGGCCGGCGCGTCGCGCACCTCGTCACCGGCAAGCTCGAGGAGTACGTGCCGTTGAACACCGATGTCCCCAACGGCCTCCTCAAAGAAGAGGATGAGTTCGTCGTCTCTCAGATGACCGTTCCAGAGCGCTTCGCCGGTCAGGTGCTCGGATCCGCTGGCATTCGCGCCGACTACCGGGTCACCGTGGTCTGCATCAGGCCCGACGGCGGCAAGTTCACCTACGCCGAGGCCGAGACCGTGCTCGGACCGAACGACCACATCGTCGTCGCCGGGCATCCGGCCGATGTCGAGCGTTTCGCCGGTGTGAAGTCCGGCTGACCCTCCCTCGGCTCGTTCCCGCTCAGAGCGACAGACTCCCGTACCCGCCGATACGTTCGGAGCCATGTCGGACCGTCGGGTTTCCGCCACGCGCTTCATCGCCGCGCCCGCGAGCGAAGTGTTCGCCCTCCTGCAGGATCCGTCCAAGCACGCCCTGTTCGACGGTTCGGGCATGGTGCAGTCGAGCCGCGCCGGCTCGACCCGCCTCGAGATGGGCTCGCGGTTCGGGATGTCGATGCGAATGGGGCCGCTCCCCTATCGAATGTCGAGTCGGGTGGTCGAGTTCGAGCAGGACCGCCTGATCGCCTGGGCGCACTTCGGCAAGCACCGTTGGCGTTACGAGATCGCGCCCGTGGAGGGCGGATGCGAGGTGACCGAGACCTTCGACTGGTCGACCGCCCGTTCACCCAAGTTCATCGAGAGCGCCGGATACCCGAAAGGGAATCTTCGCGCCATCGAGGCCACCCTCGACCGGCTCGCTGCCATGTTCGCCGCATCCGAGGCGCCCGGCGATGACGCCTGAGGTCCACTACTACTGGCGACCGGGCTGTCCGTTCTGCTCGATGCTGCGCCGGGGACTCGACAAGCGCAGCATCGCGACGGTCGATCACAACATCTGGGAGGACCCGGAGGCGGCCGCGGTGGTGCGCTCCCATGCCCGCGGTAGCGAGACCGTGCCGACCGTCGTGATCGACGGTGTCGCGTTGGTCAACCCATCCGCTGACGCGGTTGTCGCGCTCCTCGAGCGCTCCGTTGTCTGACTGCTTCAGGCCGCGCACTCGGCGCAGAGGCCGTGAATGTCCACGCTGTGCCCAGTCACCGAGAATCCGGCCTCGGTCGCCGCGGCATCGAAACCTGAGTCCATTCCGCGCTCCACGTCCTCGGGCAAGGTGACGTCGACCACGGTGCCGCATCCATCGCACACCAGGTGATGGTGATGACCGGCGAGGTCCTCGTGAATCTCGAAGCGGATGTGGTCGTCACCGATCGTCAGCCGTCGCACGATGCCAATCTCGGCGAGCACCGCGAGGTTGCGATAGGCGGAGCTCTGGGCGAGCCGTGGTGACTGATCGAGCAACTCGGGCAGGGTGACCGGGCGACCGATCTCGATGAGAGCGTCGACCAGTTCGCGACGATTACCGGTGTAGATCTGCCCGGCTTCGGCGAGGCGAACTCGGATCAATCGGTGGATCTCGGTGTCGCGGCTCATTCGCGTCCTCCGGTCGGGCCGTCATGGTGTGGGTGCTCGTGGTGGTGCCCGTGATGATCGAGGTGCGCGGCCAGATCAGCGGCCACGAACGGGGTCTCGTGATCGTGATGGTGCTCGTCGACGACAACCGCTGTGCCATCGCCGAGCACCATGCGACCCCCAAACGCCTCAGCGAGTAGTTCGGGTACGAGGACCTCCTCGGGACGACCGTCGGCGAGCACGCAACCCGCCATGAGCACCACCCGATCGGCCCGCGAGGCCTCGCCGAGATGGTGCGTCGAGAAGACGACGGTGCCGCCGCTACGAGCGTGCTCGTCGATCACCTCGAGGATGCGCCCTTGGCTCGGAAGATCGAGGCCGGTGATCGGCTCATCGAGCAGCAAGAGGTCGGCTCCGGACGCGACGGCCTTGGCGACCAGCACCCGTTGGCGTTCCCCGCCGGAGAGAGCGCCGTAGGCGCGGCGTCGGAGGTGCGCAACCTCCAACCGCTCGGCGGCGCGGTCGATCTCATCTCGGTCGGCCCTCCCGAGGCGGTGGACGAGCCCCCGATAGCGCCCCATGCGCAGCACCTCGTCAACCGAGAGCGGCATCCACGGGTGGTGAGCCTGATGCTGCGCAACGAGCGCCACCCGCCCAATGACATCGATCGACCCGGCGGTTGGCTCGAGGAGTCCCGCGACGAGATGAAGAAGCGTGGTCTTCCCGCTGCCGTTGGAGCCGACCAGGGCGACGACCGTGCCGGGGCCCACCTCGAGATCGGTGGGGGCGAGGGCGACGGTCGCGCCATGGTGCACACAGACGCCCGTCGCCGCGAACCCCGCGTGAACCGCGTAGGTCGATTCCGAGTGAAGGGTTGCGGATGCCACGTCGGAAGCGTATCGTAATGAGAGTGATTCTCACTCGAATGATTTCCGTTCCTAATCGTGCCATTCCCGTTCTTTCACGGGGTCGCCCCCGGGGCATCGCCATCGCCGCGGCTTTGACACTCGCGCTCGCGGCCTGCTCCGGCGACACGTCAACTCCCGGTGACGCGGACCCGGCGGGCAGCCCCGAGGAATCAAGCGCGCCCCCGGAGCTCGCGGTGGTTGGGACCACCACCATCTGGGCAGACGTGACCTCTGCGGCGCTCTGTGGACTCGAGGTCGCCGCGGTGATTCCCCCCGGTGCCGACCCCCACACGTTCGAGACCTCCCTCGCCGACCGGGCCGTCCTCGAATCTGCGGACCTCGTCATCGCCAACGGATTGGCGCTCGAGGAGGGTCTCACTGATCTCCTCGCAACCGTCGCGAATGGCGGAACTCCGGTGATCGAGATGACCGAGGCGGTCGCGATCCGCGAGATGGATGATGATCATCACGACGACCACGAGTCCGACGACCACGACGAGCACAAGTCGGAGGACCACGACGACCACGAGTCCGACGACCACGACGAGCACGAGTCGGAGGACCATGACGACGACCACGACCACTCGGGCGGAGACCCGCACATCTGGCTCGACCCCCTCACCGTCGCCGATGCGGTGCCCGCCATCATCGAGGCCGCGATCGCCGCTGGCGCGGACACGTCCGTGCGGGCCTGCGGCCAGGATTACATCGACGAACTCGAGGCCCTCGACGGCGAGATCCGCGCCACCCTGGCGGTGATTCGAGATGACGCCCGCTACCTCGTCACCAACCACGATGCATTCGGTTACTTCGCGTCCCGCTACGACTTCGAGGTCGTCGGCACCGTCATCCCCTCGCTCAGCACTCTCGCCGAGACCAACCCCGCTGACCTCGCCGACCTCGCCGCGGTCATCGAAGAGCTCGACATCCCGACGGTGTTCTCCGAGGAGCAGACCTCGGCCCGCGACGCCGAAGCCCTCGCCGACGCGATTCCCGGCCTGACGGTGGTCGCTCTCGACACCGGCAGCCTCCGTGACGGCAACGATGACTATCTCTCGATGATGCGTCGCAACGTCACCGCGATCTCCGAGGCGCTCGGCTGAACCCACCACACCGAGCTCTCTCTGGGCCTAGCGTGATCATCATGGCGAAACGCGCAGGGATTCTGCGATGACCTGGCTGACCGATCCCATCGCCTGGTGGATCGAGCCATTCGCCGACAACGTGTTCATGCGCGAGGCGCTGCTCGCCACCGTTCTCGCTGTCGCCTGCACCTCGGTGATCGGAACTTGGGTCGTTCTCCGCGGCCTCGCCTTCCTCGGGGATGCGCTCGCCCACGGGGTGCTGCCCGGGATCGCCATCGCCTGGGTCATCGGGATCGACACCTCGATCGGGGCCATCATCGCCGCCCTCGCCATGGTGGGCGGCGTAGCGCTCATCAGGCAGAACTCGCCCCTCCCCGACGACGTGTCGATCGGAGTCCTCTTCGTCGGTTTCCTCGCCCTCGCCGTCGTGATCATGTCGGCTGGAGCGGCGACCGGCGACCTCACGCGATTCCTGTTCGGCTCGATCAACGCGGTAGACGGCGCCGATCTCACCCGACTCGGGGTCGTGACGGCCGTCGTGCTCGTCACGGTCGCCCTCGGCCATCGGGCGTTCCTCGTCAGCACCTTCGACCCGCTCCAAGCCCGGCTCGGCGGCCTGCATCCGCGAGCGACCCACCTTCTGCTTCTCGCTCTCGTGGCGCTCGCGATCGTCGCATCATTCGAAACAGTCGGGAGCCTCCTCGTCTTCGCCTTCTTGATCGCCCCACCGGCCACCGCCTCGCTGCTCGCACGGCGGGTGGTGAGCATCATGGCGCTCGCGGTGCTGCTCGGTTGCGCTGCATCCGTCATCGGACTGCTGGTCAGCTACCACCATCGCGCGGCCGCTGGTGGCTCGATGGCTCTCGCGAACGTCATCGTCTTCATGGTCGCGCTCGTCGCCCGACGCCTCGCTGGGGCGACCTCAGAACAGGCGGGCCTCGGCCACTAGGCGAGGTGAACCGGTCCACGGCACTGCCGAATCCATGAAGGCCCACGACCGGCGGTGCTCAACCGACGGTCCAAACCAACCGAGCCCTGCCCGATGCAGATGACACGGGTAGCCCTTATTGGACTGGAATGAGTATCCGGGGTGATGGTCGGAGAGCGCCCGCATCTCGCGGTCGCGAGTCACCTTCGCGAGGACGCTGGCCGCAGCGACACTGAGCGAGTCGGCATCGGCTCCGACGCGCATGACCACCTCGGGAACGAGCGGAGACACGAAGTCCCAACGCCCGTCCGAGATCGCGACATCCACCTCGATGCCGAGGCCATCCAAGGCGCGACGACAGGCGAGGCGCTGCGCCGCGGACATCCCGAGGAGATCGCATTCGGCCGCCGACACACTTCCGACCGACCAGTGAGGGCACCAGTCGGCAAGTTCGTCGAAGATCGATTCCCGAGCGCGCTCGGTCATCGCCTTCGAGTCACGGACCCCCGGCAGGTGCTCCCCGGTGGGGATGACTACCGCACCAACCATCAGCGGTCCGGCCCAGGACCCCTTCCCCACTTCATCGATGCCGACGACCACCCGGCCGTCCTCCCAGAACCCCCGCTCGAGATCGACTCCGGCGTCGCGACGGGCCATCAGCGCAGGACGACGCCCGGTGCACCGTCCTCGAACGTGCCCACCCGCCACCATCCCTCGGCGACAAGAGCGTCGGCGAACTCGGAGGTGACGGCGGCGAGCAATCCTCCAGAGGTCTGCGGATCGAAACAGAGCGCCTCCGGGCCGGCATCGGCCGTCGAGTCGAGCGAGTCGGTCACGTACTCACGGTTGCGCGGATCCCCGCCGGTGCGCACCCCCCGGTCGGCGGCTTCGAGCGCACCCGGATAGGCCCGGAGGCCCCCGGTGTCGATCACGAGACGAAGACCGCTCCGGTCGGCCATCTCCCATCCGTGACCAGCCAGGCCGTAACCGGTCACATCGGTCGCCCCGCCGACTTCCTCACGGGCGCCCATCAGCCGTTCGGCGGCCGAGCGGTTGATCGCTCGCATCCCAGCGATCGCCGCGGCACGATCAGAGTCCGAACCGGCGGCGAGGCTGAGCCCGGTGCCGATCGGCTTCGAGAGCACGGCGACGTCGCCGGCGCGCGCACCCGACTTGCGGAGGGCGACGTCCGGGTCGACGATGCCTTGGACGGCCAGCCCGTAGATCGGCTCGGGGTTTCTGATCGTGTGACCGCCTGCGACGGTGCCACCGGCCTCGGCGACCACGGCCGCACCCGCCGCGAAGATCTCAGCGATCGCCTCTCGCGGGAAGTGCTCGGGGAACGCGGCGACGTTCACGGCGATGGCCACCCGAGCGCCCATCGCGAAGATGTCGCTGCAGGCGTTGGCAGCGGCGATCGCACCGAAGTCAGAAGGATCGTCGACCAGTGGCGGGAAGAAATCGGTCGTCGAGACGAGCGCGAGCCCATCGCCGACTCGGTAGACGGCGGCGTCATCGAACGGAGCGAGGCCGACGACGAGTGAGGCATCGTCGGTGGCGGGGAACTCCGACACGAGATCGGCGAGCAGCGACGCCCCCCACTTGGCGGCGCATCCCCCGCAGGAGGTCCACTCAGTCAGGCGGAGCGGGTTCGCCTCGAGAGACACGCGGTCACCCTAGGTCAACGAGAGGAGCGGCCCAGAGCGCTTCCCCGCTCTCCGCAGAGCTCGACCAATCAAGGTCGGCGCCCGATGTCAACGGCAGGCCGTGGTGCTCCCAGAGCACAGCGGGGCGCTCCCCATGCCAACGCACAGCGAACGACAGCGGGCCACCAGAACCGACAACGAGGTCATGCACCTCGAGTGGATGACCGAGCCACGCCGCAGGGAAGCCATGCGGCAGTAACTCGACCGAGTCGTCGCCACGTCGCGCCAGACGGTCCTCGAGCAGGGCGACCACGAGTGCGGAGTCCTCAACCTCCTCGAAGCTCGGTGGTGGTCCGATCAGACGCCCGCCGACCGCCCGACGAAGGTCGGCCACGGCGCGGTCCTCGCCAGCGAGCTCCAGCACTGTGCGGGCCGCGGTGAGCCCCATCGCCGCCGACCAATCGAGTTCGTCTCCCCCATCGTTGCGACGGAGCAGCGCGGCGACGGCATCGACGACCTCCCCAAGCCAAGGGTCGGCCGACTCGCCGAGACGCACGATTTGAGCGAGCCCAACGAGGAACTCCGCTGGGTCGTCGTCAGGATTCACCGGCCCATCGAGGAGCAGCGCGCACCTCGCATAGGAAGCCGCTCGGGTCAGACCATGTCCCTCTCGGCCGGGCGGAAGCTCGACCCGACCGAGTCGGGCGATCTGGGCTCGCCAACCCGCCGCGACACGATCGCGATCGGGAAGGGCGGTGAGGTCGACCGACACCGCATCGCGCCCATGGGCGAGCGCCACCTCCAAACGGGAACCATGAGCGAGGGGGAAGACCGCCGGATCCCCCTCGACGGTGATGCCCTCAGGCAGGCCGACCGCGGGCATCCGAGCGCACACCAGATCTCGCCGGTCGAGGACGACGGCCACCGCCGACCGCGACTCGTTGTCGAACGACACCACGGTCAGGCCTCCCCCATCGGGAACGCTCCGAACGGTCTGCACGATGTCTCCACCGGGTACCCGCAGGCGCGTGAGGGTGACCGGGGTGCCGTCAAGGAGTTCCTGCCGGACGGTCGGATCGGCTTCGGGGTCGTGCCACCGATCCTCGGCCGCGATGAACCAGCGAAGTCCCCTCGAGCCATCGAGCGGTCGGATCGTTCCGCGGGGCGTCACCTCAGCGCGCCACCGCCCTCCGACCACTCCGGTGACTACCACCCCGACAGTCAAGCCCGGTCGACCGCCGACCGCACCGGCCGTTTCGGGTGCTCATAGCCTTGGCCGGGTGACGCCCGTTGATGTGCTCGTGCCGGTGCGCGACTTCGCTGACGCGAAGCAGCGGCTCTCCCGTCGCCTCGACGCCGACGGCCGGCGGAGGCTTGCCGAGTTGCTCGCCCGCCGGACGATCGAGGCGCTAGCCGGCCATCGAGTTCATGTCGTCTGCGAGGACGACAGCATCGAGACCTGGGCCACCGATCTCGGCGTAGAGGTGCGTCGGGTGACCGGAGGCGATCTCAACTCGGCGATCTCCGAAGCATTGCTCGGTCTCGTCGGTCGTGTCGCGATAGTTCACGCCGATCTTGCTGAACCGTTCGCGCTCGGCGAGGTGCTCACCTCTTCGGGGAACGTGCTGGTGCCCGATCGTCGGGGTGATGGCACCAACGTGATGGTCCTCGAGCCGGACTGTCGACCGACCCCGGCGTACGGACATGACTCATTCACGCGCCATGTGGAGCGCCTCGGAGTGGAAGCGCGCGCGACGAGTACCGTCCTGCGGGTGGTGCATCATCCGCAACTCGGACTCGATGTCGACACCGGGGCGGATCTCGACCACCCCGTGGTGACCGCGCTGCTCGCGAGGGAGGGCATCCGTGTCATCGGATGACCGATCAACGCCGCGGTCGACGAATGATCCGGGTCAACCTCCGCTCATCCCGGCTGATCCGAGCCATTGGTCTCGGGACCTGCCAACCCCCGAGCGGGCCCTCGCGATCGGCGCCCACCCAGACGATGTCGAGTTCGGCGCCGGGGGAACGCTTGCCCGATGGGCAGCGGCTGGCTGTCGGGTCATGCACCTCGTCTGCACCGACGGTTCCAAGGGCACGTGGGACGCATCGGCGGACACCGCCGAACTTGTTCTACGCCGTCGCGAGGAGCAGCGGGAGGCGAATCGTCTGCTCAACGGGGGTCAGGCCACCGAGGTGGTGTTCCTCGACCGGATCGACGGTGAACTGACCGCGGATCGGGAGGCCCGCTCCGCGGTAGCACGGGTGATCCGGGAGCTTCGACCCGACGTGGTGCTCGGTCACGACCCCTGGAAGCGGTACCGCCTGCACCCCGACCATCGGGAGGCCGGTCGTCTCGCCTGCGAGGGGATCGTCGCCGCCCGCGATCCGCATTTCTTCCCCGAACATGGACTGCGGCCGCACCGTCCCGAGCACCTGCTGCTCTGGGAGGCTGACGAACCGAACCACGTGGAGGACGTCGCCGGGCACCTCGGAACGAAACTCGCCGCTCTCGAGGCGCACCTCAGCCAGTTCGAGTCAACGATGCACGCAGTCGACGGCGAGGGACTCGAGGCGTTCCGGACGCGGATACGTCGCCGCGCGAGCGAACTTGGCGCGCCGCTCGGCATCGACGGGGCCGAAGTATTCCATCTGATGTCCGACCTCTAGACGTCACACCTCTCGGTCCCACACAACTCGGGCCGTGACCGCCCTCAACCTGGGCCGAAAACGACTCGAGCGGGGCCCGGAGGCCCCGCTCGCGATCCCGTGGGATCTCGTCGATCACCTGCGACGTGCAGGAGCCTTCTTGGCAGCCTTCTTCGGAGCAGCCTTGCGGGCCGGCGCCTTCTTGGCAGCCTTCTTCGGAGCAGCCTTGCGGGCCGGCGCCTTCTTGGCAGCCTTCTTCGGAGCAGCCTTCTTAGCAGCGGCCTTCTTCTTGGCCGGCGCCTTCTTGGCGGCCTTCTTGGGAGCAGCCTTCTTTGCAGCCATCAGTGGGTCACTTTCCGTTGAGGTTTGCCTTCAGCGTCGAGGAGGCGCTGAACTTCATCGCCGTCGAGGCGGCGATCTGGACGGGTGCGCCGGTGCGCGGGTTGCGGCCGGTACGAGCAGGGCGCTGCGAGGTGCTGAACGAACCGAAGCCCGGCCACGCGACCTTGTCACCCTTCTTGGCGTTTGCGACGACGGTGTCGAAGAAGGCGCCGATCGTGCGCTCGGCGTCGGCCTTCGAGACGTTCGCCGCGCTAGCGACTGCGTCGATGAGTTCTGACTTGGTCATGAAGATCCTTTTCCTGTAATCGACGGGACGCCGGATTGCGACCCGATCATCACTCCGCGACCCGGCCCCGGCCAACCCGGACGCTTCGTCCGTGCTCACCGATGACAACGCCTCGTTGCGATGACATCTCCATACAACGACTCCAAATGACATGCGTGCAACTATCAATCTCGTTGCATCTGCAAGTGAACTCGGTCCTCGCCCTTATGGCACAACACCCCCACCTCGACAAACCCGTCCGAGCGCCACTCGGCATCCACCACCGCGACCCCGCACGCGACTACAACAGCAGCCGTTGTCGTCCGACGCCGCACCCAACTCCGTCCAACCGTGACCGCCGCCACTCGCCGTCGACCGACCGCTGCCACCGCCGCGAACGGAGGATTCCGATGACCGACCTGGGACGCCGGGACCTACCCCTCAGCGACCACGAACGCGATCTCGACGACCTCAGGGGTGGCGCCGACCGAATCCCCGCGGCCCAACGGGTGGTGCTCGACACCTCGGTGCTCGTGGCGGATCCCACCTGCCTCGGGAGCCTCGGCCCGGTCGACGTCGTGATCCCGCTGACCGTCATCGAGGAACTCGACGGTCTGAAGACCCGCCCCGACGACGTCGGTCGCTCGGCCCGCGCCGCGCTCCGAACCATCGAGGAGATGCGGCTGCGCCACGGCGGCTCCCTCGCCTCCGCGGTTCCCCTCGGCGACGGCTCCCTGCAGATCGAGGTCAACGGCATCCAACGCCACCTCCTGGTGGAGCACGGGCTCGACCCCGAGAAGCCCGACAACCGAATCATCGGGGCCGCCCTCGGTCAACGGAACATCGGTCCGACCGTCATGGTCTCCAACGACGCCGCGCTGCGAATCAAGGCGGCTCATCTCGGTGTCGATGCCCGCGAGCATCGGCCGACGCGAGCAGCCCGCGAGGTCCAGGCGATGGGTTGGCGAGTCGTCGACGTCGATCACACGACCGTCAACGACCTGTACTCCGACGGCTCGGTGGACGTGGCGGAGATCACGGAACTCGCCGACGGTCTCATCGATCCGACCCCGACCGGCCAGTCCGGCCAGCCGCGCCTCCGTGAAAACGAGTTCGTGGTGTTACGCGCCGGATCCCAGTCGGCGCTCGCCCGGCGTCGCTCCGATGAACTGCACTTGCTGGCCCCGACACCCCCTGAGCCCTGGGGGTTGCACCCGAGGTCGAAAGAGCAGCGGTTCGCGCTCGAGTTGTTGCTCGACCCGGAGGTGACCGTGGTCGCCCTCGACGGCCGGGCCGGCACGGGCAAGACGATCCTGGCGATCGCCGCCGCACTCGAGCAGGTCGTGGAGGACCAGCGTTACGAGCGCGTCGCCGTCTACCGGCCGTTGGTCCCAGTCGGACGGGCCGATGTCGGATTCCTTCCCGGCGGACTCGATGAGAAGCTCGACCCCTGGATGTCGGCGATCCACGACGCTGTCGTCGCGCTGACCGACCGACGGAGCAGCAGTGACGCGCGTCGGATGGTGGAGGAGTTCACCGAGCGCGGGAAACTCTCGCTCGAGTCGGTCACCTTCCTGCGCGGCCGGTCGCTCCAGCGTCAGATGGTGGTGATCGACGAGGCGCAGAACCTCGAGCCGGCGACGCTACGCACGATCCTGACCCGGGTGGGTGAGGGCACGAAGGTCGTGTTCACCGGGGATACCAGCCAGATCGACGCGCCGTATCTCGGCGAGTCGAACAACGCGCTCTCGGTCCTCACCAGCGCCTTCGCCGGGCAGCCGTGCTTCGGTCATGTGACGCTGCAGGCTTGCGAGCGAAGCGGCGTGGCCAGCCTGGCCGCCGAGCTTCTCTAAGCGACGCCCGCCCCAAAACGCACGCCGAAATCCGAGGGGTTGGGGAATAGCTTCCGATCGTTTAGTGTTAAATGGCATATGTCGGCAGTTGAGACCCTTGAAATCCGCTCCAACAATGACCTCCCCCGCGGCGTCGACTGGCGCGAATACGCGATGTGTAAGGGTCGACTCGAACTTTTCTTCGCCAAGAAAGCCGAACGCCCACAGGCTCGTGCCCGGCGCGAGGCTCGCGCGAACCTCCTCTGCAGCGCTTGCCCCGTGAGGATCCCCTGCCGTGAGTTCGCTCGCGACAACCACGAGTACGGCTACTGGGGTGGCGAGAACGAAGAGGATCGCCACCTCCTCGGCTACACCGTGGCTGCCCCCATCGGCATCCGCGCCCGTAACTCCTGATTCCCCCCGACGCCGGCGTCCCCGTCCCCCCAGCCGGCCGTCGGCGAATCGGGTCGGAGAACACCCCCGACCTAGGTTGATACCGATGCGGTCGATGTCGATGCCCTCCGCCGGGGACCCCCTGGTGTGCACGGTCCTCGATCTCGAGACATCGGGGCTCGACGCCCGGGTTGACCGCATCCTCCAAGTGGCCGCGGTCGACATCACCTTGACCGAGGTCGCCGGCAGCGTCACCGCTGAGCAGACGGGCGAATGGTCGACCCTCGTCCGACTCCCCCGACCGTGGACACGGGTCGGAGCCCGCGAGATCCACGGCATCACACGCCGACGCCTCCAGCGAGGCATCCGGCTCCGCGAAGCGGTCGCCGAGCTCGACCGCCGCCTCGAAGGACGCGTGGCGATCGCCCACAACCTCAACTTCGACTGGGCCTTTCTCGAGTCAGCCCGAGAGCGTGAGGGACTGCCGGCGTCGAAGGCTCCAACCGCGTGCACCCTGGAGATCTCTCGCAGCCTCGATCCGGGCCGACGGCGGTCACACCGCCTCGGTGACCTCTGCCGCGACCACGACATCCCCCTCATCAACGCTCATGACGCCCTCGCCGACGCCCGAGCCACAGCGGCGCTCGTCCCGATCCTGCTCAGTCAGGCAGGCGGCCTCGGGGCGCTTCAGGTCGCCGGCGATCAGCCGACGTCGTAACGCTCAAGCACTCGAAGCGCGGCGTCGCGACCGATTCCACGCATCGAGTCGGGCCCGATCACCTCGACCTGGTCGCCGAGACGCAACAGCAGCCTGGCCAACCAACTCTCCCCGGTGACCGCCATGCGGGCCGAGACCCATCCCTCGGTGTCGGGTTCGGTCACCGAATCGACCGGATACCGCTCGACCACCCAACGACCGGCCGGTCCGATACGAAGATCAACACGCTCGATGTCGGCATCGACGAACCAGGTGCCCGGTGCCCCCAGATCATCGGGTGGACGCCGGGCGGATGGGCCGCCGATCTCGAGCGACTCGATTCGATCGACGCGGAAGTCGCGCACTTCGTCGCTCAGCGAGTCATGGGCCGTCACATACCAACGTCCGAAGTCCTGGAATGTTCTGAACGGGGTGAGCACCCGCTCGGTCGCCTCCTCCCGCGTGCGCGACCGGTAGACCACCGCGACCTCCCGGCCTTCGCGAGCGGCGTCAACGAGCTGGGTCACCTCAGCAGGGTTCGGACTGATCACGAGCACGCCGGTGTCGTCCTCACCGAGCCCGATCGCCAGCTTCCGCAGGCCTCGGTTGAGGGCGCCCTCCGGATCAGCCCCCGGGAGCTGCATCGCCGCCCGACCAGCGGCGAGGAGCTCGAACGCTTGCTCCTCGGTGAGCCGCAGAGGACGGAGGAAAAGACGGGGGACGCCGACGATGATCGTCCCGTCATCGATGAAGAGGTCGATGAGCTCGTCGACATAGGGCGGCAGCCCGCACATCGCGACCAATTCGAGATCGCGCACCAGGTCGTTCTCGGAGACATCGAAGCGGGCCGCGGTCTCGGCGACCGAGGCGGCCCCCCGCTCCATCAGCCAGGGGAGGATCACCAGCAGGCGACTCAGACGAGACTCGGCCGACTTGGGTGAGCGAGCGCCGCTCATGACGCCACCGCCCGGAGTCGCCGGATCACCTCGTCGCGGACATCGTCGGGTTCGAGCACGACCGCGTGATCAAGGAATCCGAGCACCCAGGACACCAGCGCGTCGAGGCTCGCGAACGGCACCGAGACCTCCACCGAGCCGTCGTCATGATGGGCGAGCACCCGATCCGGACCGAGCTCGCGCGCCGCGGTTGACGCCCGGAACCGGTCGATGACGATCCGGGCGGAGCGCACGCTGTGCTGGTCTGCGCCGAGCATCATCGGATCCTCGGGGAGAGCGGTGCGCACATCGAACCCCTCGGGCACCTCGATGGACTCCTCGAGCACCTCGATTCGACCCTCGACGATGCGATCCACCCGGAAGGTGCGACGTTCAGCCCGCGACCTGTCGTGGCCAACGAGATACCAGAACCCGTCGCGCAGGAGCAGGCCCCAGGGTTCGACGACGCGGTCGACGCCCCCGTAGGAAAACCCGACCGCCCGGCGTTCGGTCAGCGCGCCACGGAGAACCGGCAGCGCCTCGCTGGTGGGCACGCTCATCGCCACGAAGACCGGGCCATCGTCAACACCCGCGCCGAGTTTCCAGAGAGCGTCGCGGCCGCTCTCGGAGCCCGGACGGGTGGCGGCAAGAGCGAGCTGCAGCGCACGCAGCTCCTCATCATCGAGCCCGAGATCGGGGATCTCCATCTCGCGCCGGATCACCCAATACCCCATCTGTCCGGCCCGATCTCCGGTGAGCGTCTCAGTGGAGATCTCGACGCCGATCTCGCGCAGCACCGTCTTGTCGCGCTCGAAGGCGGCCCGTCGCGCGTCGTGGCCGTCGGGGTACTGCCCGCCGAGCTCGGACGCGATGACGTCCAGGGTGACTGGCTCGCGCGTCTCGAGCAGCAGCGCGAGCAGGTTGGTGAGGCGCTCGACCCGATCGGCCATCAGCGTCGGTACTCGTAGAAGCCCCGGCCCGCCTTGCGCCCGAGGAGACCGGCGTCGACCATGCGGGACAGAACCGGCGGCGGAGCGTAGAGCGGCTCCTTGAACTCCTCGTAGAGGCTCTCGGCAACCGCGAGGGTGGTGTCGAGGCCAATCAGGTCGGTGAGACGCAGCGGGCCCATCGGGTGGCTGCATCCCTCGACCATGCCGGCGTCGATGTCGTCGCGCGAGGCGAAACCTGACTCCATCATCCGGATGGCCGACAGCAGATACGGGATGAGTAGCGCATTAACCACGAAGCCGGCGCGGTCCTGTGAGCGGATCACTCGCTTGTCGAGGGTCTCCGTGGCGAACTCCTCAGCCCGGGAGATGGTGTCGGGCCCGGTCATCAGGCTGGTGACGATCTCCACGAGCCGGAGCACCGGGACCGGGTTGAAGAAGTGCACGCCGATGACCTGCTCGGGCCGGGCGGTCACCGTGCCGAGCTTCATGATCGGGATCGACGAGGTGTTGCTCGCGAGGATCGCCGAGTCGTCGACGAGAACCCGATCGAGCTCCTTGAAGATGTCGACCTTCATCGACTCATCCTCCACCACCGCCTCAATCACCATTTGGCGATCGGCGAGGTCGTCGATCGCGGTGGTGAACGAGAGCCGCCCGAGCGCCTCATCGCGGGCGGACTCCGTGAGCTTGCCGGCTGCGAGACCCCGATCGAGCGAGGTGACCAGCCGCTGACGTCCGGCCTCCGCCGCCTCAGCACTCACCTCGCGGACCGTGACGTCGAGCCCCGCTCGCGCGCAGACCTCCGCGATACCCGACCCCATGAGGCCGCAACCGATCACACCGACCCGCTCGATTCCCATTCGTTCCTCCCTGCTCACGCACGCCGCCTCATCAACCTCAGCGACAACCGGACCATTCTGGCCGATCGCGTGACCCCCCAGACAGCGAGACCGACCCGTCAGAGCAGATTCGTCCCGAGGCCGGAACGGGAGGGCAGACTTGCGCGATGACCGGGCTCAACGACGCGGCGACTCCGGTCCACGGGGTCCGCCGCGTGTGGACCGGTGAACCGCACCCGCTCGGCGCCACCCACGTCGGTGACGGCACGAATTTCGCCCTGTTCTCCAGCGTCGCCGAGGGAGTCGAACTCTGCCTCCTCGATGGCGACGAGCGCCACGAGACGCGGATCGAACTCACCGAGGTGGACGGCCACATCTGGCACGCCCATCTCCCCGACATCGGACCCGGCCAGCGCTACGGCTACCGGGTCCACGGGCCGTGGGAGCCCGCTCGCGGCCGAAGGTGCAATCCGTCGAAACTCCTCCTCGACCCCTACGCGCGCTCGGTCGACGGAACGGTCGACTGGTCGCCCGCCTGCTACGCCCACAATCCCGACGATCCCGATCGACTCAACACCCACGACAGCGCGCCGCACGTGCCCCTCGGAGTGGTGACCGGAGGAGACTTCGACTGGGGAGACGACCGGCCACCACAGGTGCCGATGCATCGGAGCGTCATCTACGAGACCCACGTTCGAGGGATGACCCTGCTCCACCCCGAGGTTCCCGAGCGACTGCGGGGCACCTACGGCGGCATCGCCCATCCGGCCGTGATCGACCACCTCGTGTCGCTCGGTATCACCGCCGTCGAGCTCATGCCCGTCCATCAGTTCGCGCGCGATCACCACCTCGCCGAGCGGGGACTGAAGAACTACTGGGGCTACAACACCCTCGCCTACTTCAGCCCGCACAGCGGGTACGTCGAGGAGGGTGAGAGTCCGATGAACGCGTTCCGCTCGATGGTGCGCGCCCTCCACGCCGCGGGAATCGAGGTCATCCTCGACGTCGTGTACAACCACACCGCCGAGGGGAGCCACCTCGGTCCGACGTTCTCGTTCCGGGGCATCGACAACGAGGCGTATTACCGACTCGTCGACGATGATCCGCGGCACTACCTCGACTTCACCGGCTGCGGAAACACCCTCAACATGCGCCACCCGCATGTGCTGCAGCTGGTGATGGACAGCCTCCGGCACTGGGTGACCGAGATGCACGTCGACGGGTTCCGGTTCGACCTCGCCTCGGCTCTCGCGCGCGAGCTCTACGAGGTGGACCGACTCTCCACCTTCCTCGACATCGTCCATCAGGACCCGGTGCTGTCGAGGGTGAAGCTGATCGCCGAGCCGTGGGATGTTGGCGAGGGTGGCTACCAGGTCGGTGGCTTCCCGCCGAAGTGGTCGGAGTGGAACGCCGACTACCGCGACACCATGCGCGATTTCTGGCGCGGGGAGCACGCCCGTCTCGCCGAGTTTGGGCAGCGATTCACCGGCTCATCCGATCTGTACATGGCCGACACGCGGCGCCCGTCGGCCTCGATCAACTTCGTCACCTGTCACGACGGGTTCACGTTGGCCGACCTCGTCGCCTACGACCGCAAGCACAACGAGGCGAACGGCGAGGAGTCACGCGACGGCGAGAACCACAACCGTTCGTGGAACCACGGACACGAGGGACCAACCGACGATCCAGCGATCACCGAACTCCGGGCCCGTCAACGGCGGAACCTCATGGCGACGCTTCTGCTGTCGCAGGGGGTGCCGATGATCCTCGGCGGCGACGAGCTCGGCCGTAGCCAGGGCGGCAACAACAACGCCTACTGCCAAGACAACCCGACGTCCTGGTTCGACTGGGAGCACACCGACACCGAGTTCCTCGACTGGTGCCGTCGGCTCATCGCTCTGCGCGCGACGCACCCAGTGTTCAGGCGTCGTCGCTGGTTCAAGGGTCAGCGGATCCGCGGGGTCGACGACATGGCATGGTTCCGTCCCGACGGGCACGAGATGAGCGATATCGACTGGGAGCAGGGTTTCGCACAGTCCGTCGCGGTGTTCCTGAACGGCCAGACCCTGCGAGCCCCCGACCGCCACGGCGAGCGGATCGTCGACGACTCGTTCCTCGTCATCCTGTCGGCGAGCGACACGGACCTGTCGTGGACCCTCCCATCGGAGGGCTGGGGGCGACGATGGACGGTCACCCTCGACAGCGCGGACCCGACCGTGGATGAAGAGGCCGGTGCGTTCCTCGCCGCCTCAGACACGCTCAAGATCCCGTCGAGATCGATGTTGGTGTTGCGCGCAGTCGATGCTCAGCGTCGATGAGCGCGATACCAGGCGAGTCCCGCCGCCGTCGACGGGTCGGCGACCGGGAGCGACCCGTCACGGATCGCGTCCCCGAGTGAACCAGCGAGCTCCTTGCCGAGCTCGACCCCCCACTGATCGAACGAGGGCACACCCCACAGCGCACCCTGGAAGATGACCAGCCATTCATACAGCGCGATCAACTGACCGAGCACCGACGGGGTGAGTCGCTCGGCGAGGATCACGGTGCTCGGTCGACCGCCCGCGAACCGCCGATGGGGCTCAGCGGCATCCGGACGACCGAGAGCGAGCGCCTCGACCTGAGCGAAGAGGTTGGCCATCAGCAGATCGTGTTGCTCGAGGAGTTCATGCTCGGGTCGAGCGAACCCGATTACATCCACCGGGACGACATCGGTGCCCTGATGCAGCAGTTGGAAGAAGGCGTGCTGGCCGTTGGTGCCCGGCTCCCCCCACACCACCGGACCGGTCGGCCCCTCCACCGGCGACCCATCGATTCGGATCGACTTCCCGTTGGACTCCATGTCGAGTTGCTGGAGGTACGCCGGGAATCGGTCGAGAAGCGCCGAGTACGGCAACACCGCCTTCGTCGACCGACCGAGCAGGTTGCGATGCATGACGCCGATGAGCGCCATCAGCAGCGGCACGTTCTCGCGAGCGGGAGCACTCATTACGTGCTCATCCACCGCGCGCCCCCCGGCGAGGAACTCCCGGAATGAATCGGGCCCGATCGCGACCATCAGAGCGAAACCGACCGCCGACCACACCGAGTAACGACCGCCCACCCAGTCCCAGAAGCCGAGCACACGGTCGGCGGGTATGCCGAAGTCGGCGGCACGGTCGAGGGCTGTTGACACGGCGACGAAGTGATCGGCCACCGCTTCCTCGCCAAGCGCATCGACCAGCCAGTCCCGCGCGGTTCGCGCGTTGGCGAGGGTCTCAACGGTGGTGAACGTCTTCGAGACGACGACGAAGAGGGTCGATTCGGGACGGCACCGGCCGAGCACCGCGGCGATCTCCGCCCCGTCGACGTTCGACACGAAATGCGAGCGGAGTTCCGGTTGGGCGAAGGGAGCGAGCGCTCTGGTCGCCATCGCCGGGCCGAGGTCGGATCCTCCGATACCGATGTTGACCACGTCGGTGATGCGGCCGTCGGCTCGTACCCGATCAGCGAGCGCCGACATCTGATCGAGCACCCGATGGACCTCGGGACCGACATCGCGCCCGTCGACGGTCATCGCCACCCCGAGTGGAGCTCGCAGTGCCGGATGGGCGACGGCTCGGTCCTCAGTCCGATTGACTCGATCACCAGCAAGTAGCGCGTCGCGGAAGGCCGCTACACCGCACGCGTCGGCCACCTCCACCAGATCGCCGAGCGTCTCATCGGTCACCGGTTGGCGGGAGAGGTCGACCCTCAGGTCGGCGACCCGCATCACGAGACGCTCCGCCCGGTCGGGGTCAGCGCCCATCAACTCGGCGAGGCCGACATCGGGCATCCGCACCTGTTCGAGAGAACGACGAGCCATCGCGAGGACCATACCGACCGCTGGACACCTCCGGTCGTAGCCTCGGCGCCGTGAGCAACCCGGTCGAGAGCGACGACCCACGGGGGCAGCTGTCGTCGGGCATCAGATCGGCGGTGCTCGCCTACAGCATGTGGGGTGGCTTCACCGCCTATTGGAAGCTGCTCGCTGACTTCGCCCCGTTCGATCTCGTCGGCTGGCGCATCGCGTCCGCCACCCTCGTCCTCGTCGTCCTACTGGTTGCCCGGGGCACGTGGGGCAACGTCGCCGGCGCACTTGCTCACCCTCAGACCCGGCGTCGGCTCGCCCTCGCCAGCGCGCTGCTGGCGGTGAACTGGTCGACCTACGTCTTCGCCGTGGTGAGCGATCGGGTTCTCGAGACCGCCCTCGGCTACTTCCTCGCCCCGCTCATCACGATGGCGATCGGGGTGCTCGTGCTCGGCGAGCGCCTCACGCCGATGAAACGCGCGGCCGCGGTGCTCGCCATCGCGTCGATCCTCATCACCTCGATCTCCTACGGTGCGGTGCCCTGGGTAGCCGTGTTCCTCGGCGGCAGTTGGGCCTGGTACGGGCTCACCAAACGTCGCGTGCCGCTCGGTCCCGTCGACAGCCTCGGCTCCGAGGTTCTTCTTCTCATGCCGCTGGCCTCGGTGGTGGTGGTCATCAGCCTGGTACGCGATGGTGGGGTGGTCGACTCGGCGGGTGCGGGCGTCTGGCCGTGGCTCGGGCTGCTCGGCACCGGTGTCGTCACCGCTGCTCCCCTGCTCCTGTTCGCCCATGCAGCCAAACGGGTGCCCTTCACACTCTTCGGTCCGATCGGCTGGCTGGTGCCGATCATCAACCTGCTCCTCGGATGGGTCGCCTACGGCGAGAGCATGCCCGCTCTCCGTCTCATCGGTTTCGCCCTGGTGTGGGCGGCACTCGTCGGCATCGCGATCGAGACCGTGCGCGCGGAACGGTCCCGGTCGGCCGCGCTGAGCACCGACCTTCGGTGACTGCCACAATGAGGTTGTGTCACGTGAGCCCGGCATCCCCCTCAGCCGACTGATCGATCTTCAAGAGGCACCCGACACCTCTCGCCGCCCCGAGCCCGCCCCTGCGCCGTCGGAGGTCGAACCGCCGCGCGATCCCGGCCCGCCGTGGTGGCGGAGACCGGTCAACGTGGTGGCCCTGATCATCACCTGCAGTCTCGTGTTCGGAATGGTCGGCTTCATGGTGGGCCAGGAGTCGGTCGGCGTTGAGCACAACGAGGTCGACACCGGCTTCCTGCAGGACATGCGCGGTCATCACGAGCAGGCCGTCGCGATGAGTTTCATCTTCCTCGCCACCGAGGGAACCCACCCCGGTCTTCGCACGGTCGCCCGGAGCATCATCTTCGGCCAGGGCATCGAGATCGGCCGAATGATCCAGATGCTCCGCGATCTCGGTGAGTTCGAGGCGAATATGTCCGGCGTGGCGATGAACTGGATGGGCATGTCGTCCGATGTGGACGACATGCCGGGTATGGCCACCGACGACGACATCGACCGCCTCGCGAACGCGACGGGGGCCGACGCCAACGAGGTGTTCGTCGAGCTCATGGTTGAGCACCATCTCGGAGGTATCGAGATGGCCGAATTCGCCGCTGAGCGCGCCCTCTCCCCCGAGGTGAGGGCGATGGCCGCCTCCATGGCCGCCGCCCAAACCGACGAGATCACCGAGATGCGGCTGCTGGTGCCCTGAGCCCGATGCGCCGCTCGGTCCTGCTCGCGCTCATCATCGCGGGAACAGCCTGCGCTCCTGCCCCGCTCGCCGTCATCCGCGAGGCCACCACGACCCCACCGGCACCGTCCATCTCCGATGACCTCGAGCCGGCGCTGCCCGACAATGCCGCACCCGCCGACAACGGCACGGAGACCGGCACCGGCGAGTCCGACGACGGCGAGTCCGACAAGGAAGAAACGGCGGTCGAGGACGTGCCGGTGGACACCCCTGAACCCGCCATGAACCGCTCCATGATCGACGTCGATATGGCAGCGACCTTCGAGTTGCAAGGCGAGCGCGAGCCACGCTCCTACGACCGCCTGCTCGCAGCGGCGGCGATCGATGTCGAGCAGTGGCTCTCAGCCGATTTTGTCTCGCCCGACGGCATTCGATGGGATGGCCTCCGAGGGGGGCGGATCGCTGCCGGCCCGGGAGCCGACGAGATTCCTGGCTGCGGCGACGGGCGCTTCACCAGTTATCAAGACCTCACCCTGTATGTCGCGTTCTACTGCCCGATCGATGACGTCATCGTCCTCGACGACGGCCCCGACGGTCTGCTCGAGTACCTCGGCCGCGAGCATGGCGACGCCGCGGCGGCCGTGGTTCTCGCCCACGAATACGCCCACGCCCTCCAGGACCGCATGGACCTCCTCGACGGCACGGTGCCAACGATCCTCCTCGAGCAGCAGGCCGATTGCGTTGCCGGAGCTTGGCTCGGCCGAGCGGTCTCCGGGGACTCCAGCGTCCTCCAACTCGACGAGTCAGACGTGCGGACCTCGCTCATCGCCATCCTCAACGTGCGCGACCCCGCTGGCGTCGACCAGTTCGATCCGAACGGGCACGGTTCCGGCTTCGATCGGATCGGCGCATTCCAGGTCGGATTCGAGGAGGGCCTCGACACCTGCCTCACGCTGATCGACGCCCCCCTCGACCTGATGCCGAACCGCTTCCTCAGCTACGACGACTACCTGCGCGGAGGTAACGCCCCCTACGACTGCGCCTTCGACCCCGATCCAGAGTGCCGTCCCTCATGGGAGTTCCTCGGCGAGGACCTCGAGGAGTACTGGTCGCTGGTGATCGGCGAGCCGATCGGGTTGACGTCGTCGCCCTCACCCGGGTCGGTGAGCATCGACTGCCCGAGGGCGACCCCGGTCAACGACATCGTGACGCTCTGCCCCGGGTCGGTCGCCTTCGACGAGGCCGCCGTGATCCCGACCTACGACGAGGTGGGCGACTTCATCCTTGGCTACCTGCTCGCCCTCGGCTGGGTGGAGGAGGCGCTCACTCGGGTCGGATCGCCTGCGGTTGGCGAGGACCGAGCGCTGCTCTCCGACTGCCTCATCGGCGCGTGGGTGAGCGACATCACCCTCGGCCTCGACCGCGATCCGGCGCGCACCAGCACCGTCGGTACCTCGCCGGGCGATCTCGACGAGGCGCTCGAGATGATCATCCGGCTCTCTGATCCGTCGACCACCACCGACCGCTCGGGAACGGCGTTCGACAAGATCGCCGCGTTCCGCACCGGAGTGCTCGGCGGGCTCGACGCCTGCGTCTGAGGTTCGAGCCGTGACGACCCCAGCCGTCAGGCCTCGGTCGTCGAGGTCACCGGCGGCGTGGTGGTCGACGCCGGTTCCGTAGTCGACGTCGGCTCAGTCGTCGCTGTCGGCACCGTCGTCGAGGTCGTGGTCGGCGCGGTGGTCGTCGTGGAGGGTAAGAAGGCTCCCGCCGGGATGATCAGCACACCACCGATCGGGAACGTGCGGTAAGCGGCGTTTTCCGCGTTCGCCTCATTGAGCAGCGCGAGGGTGATGCCGTACATCTCAGCGATGCGCGAGGGATTGTCACCCCGCGTGATCACGTGCTCAATCGGAGCGCCGATCTGACCAGGAAGGGTCGACGAGGTCGTGGTCGATGGCGGGGCGACACTCCCGTCGAACGATGGGAGGCTGTCGAGATCCGAGACGTCCTCGGGTTCTTGTTCGCCGTTCCACACCAGGACCTTGTCGCCGAGGTCGATCAACCCCTGGAAGTACTCGGAGATGTGCATCGGGATGCGAACGCAGCCGTGCGAGGCGGGTTCGAGCGGGACATTGAGCGCTCCATGCACGGCGATGCCGTAGTTGAAGTACACGGGGTTCCACATGTCGCCGAGCGGCCCATTTCGCGTGCCCTCGATCACCCGTCGATAGGTGAACACCCCACCCGGGGTCTTCGAGTAAGCACAAATGTCGCGGGTGACCGGCTCCTCGAGGAGGTTGCCGCTGGAGTCAGTGTCGTAGGTGACGGTCTCGCAATAGAGCGCGGGTTCTCCGAACTCGTCGAGCTCGCCGGAGGAGATGTGGGTGATCAGCACCGGAACGTCAGCTTGGAAGACGGCGAGCACCTGCTCCGGAAGGTAGATCTCGGTGTGGTCGGACACACCGCCGGTCGGGCGCCGGGGCGCGATCCCCGATGGCTCCTGCATGCGGTCCCACATCTCAGGGGTCACCGAACCGGTCGCCTCGGCGCGCGGGACGCCGAGCACCAGCTTCTCGTACGCCCAGATCGCCTGAGCGGTCATGGTTCCCATGACCCCATCGACCGGCCCCGGATCGAACCCCAACTCGGCGAGCCGGCTCTGCACCATCCGCACGTCCTCGCCGGCGAGCCCTCTCACGAGGGTGCGCGCGATCGGCACCTTGGCGACGGTGGTGGTCGGGGCGGCAATGACCGTGTCAGCGACGATGGCCGTGGTGGAGGTCGCCTCAACCGACGCGGTGTCAGCTCCGCCGGAGCGCGACAAGGCGATCACCGCGACCAGCACAGCCAACGCGAGCGCGATCGGCGCCCAGCGGTGCCAGTCGGGGACGTGGGGGGAATCTCGGGGAGGGGTGCTGTTCACGGCCTGACCTCCACTCGAGGCTACCAACGGCTCGCCGGTGGGTCGCCGGCAGGCCGGTCAGTCGCGCGAGACCGGGCGCACACCGGCGAGATCACGGCGCAGCGCCCACATCTCGCGCAAGATGGTCACGATGACCCCCGGCGACGACAGCGTCGACTCGCCTCTCGTGCGCGGGAAGTAGTCGACTCCCGCCTGCACGACTTCGAATCCGCTCCGCGTCGCCTTGATAATCAGCTCCGCGTCGATGAACGATCCCTCTGAACGCAGCTCGACGTGGTCGAGGACGCGACGGCGCACGAGCTTGCAGGCGAAGTTGATGTCGCGGATGCGCACGCCGAACAGCGACTTGATGAGCGCGTTGTACACGAGGGTGTATATGGCGCGCAGAGCACCCTCACCGGTGCGGTCGAATCGATAGGCGCTGATGATGTCGGCGTCGTACTCGCGGAGCAGTCGCACTAACCGCGGCAACTCGGTCATGTCGAAGGGCAGATCGGCGTCGGTGTAGAGAACGACGTCGCCGGTAGCGGTGGCGAGCCCGGTGCGGATCGATCCGCCGAGCTTGCGGTTGCGCTCGTGGTGCACCACCCGAACCCGCGGGTCGGCCGCGGCGAGCTCATCGGCTCGGCGACCCGTCGAGTCGGTCGAGCAGTCGTCGACAATGATCAGCTCGTAGTCGGCGATGTCACCGGCGGCGAGGAGGCGCTCACAGGCGCGACGCCCGAAAGCGATCGCCCGATCGATGTACTCCTCTTCGTTCCACATCGGGTAGAACACCGAGAGCCTCTCGAAGGGAGGGCCAGCCGCTGGAGTGCCGGACATCCCTCGCAGGGTATCGGCGCCCACCTCCCGGGCCGCCGAGGCCGGTGGCCCGTAGAGTCGACGTGTGGACCGGAATCCCCGTTGGCGCCTCGCCCTCCTCCTCGGTTGGGCGCTGATCGGCGCAGCGCTCGGCGCGCTCTGGGCCGCCTCGGTGCAGATCGGCCAGGCCACCTGGTGGCTGCTCGCGACCACGCCGGGGCATCCGTTGGTGGCGATCGTTCCCTTCGTGCCGGTGGTCGCGATGCTCCTTCTCATCCTGATCGAACCTCCGCATCTCCTCCCGTTCGGTCTGCTGGCCGCGCTCGGCATCGTCGCGGTCGGCCTCGGAGATCTTCTGGGGGTCCGGGGCATCGGTCTGCTCGAGATCGCGCTCGGCGCCGCCGCAGCGGGACTGACCGTCGCCGCGCTCGGCGGCCGTGGGCGCACCGGCGCCTCCGGGTAGGTTCCTCCCCCATGTCGAACGTGCTCATGTCGCTCCCCGTCGGCGAGAACGTCGGTCTCGCCTTCTCCGGCGGGCTCGACACCTCCGCCGCGGTCGCTTGGATGCGGGAGCGCGGGGCGGTGCCGTTCACCTACACGGCCGATCTCGGCCAGTGCGACGAACCCGACCTCGCTGGCGTGCCCGACCGGGCCCGCGTCTACGGCGCCGAGGAGGCTCGCCTCGTCGACTGCCGTCCGGAGCTGGTGCGTGAGGGGCTCATGGCCCTCCAGTGCGGTGCCTTCCACATCACCACCGCCGGTCGCACCTACTTCAACACCACCCCGCTCGGACGCGCGGTCACCGGAACGCTGCTCGTGAGGGCCATGCAGGCCGACGGAGTCGATATCTGGGGCGATGGCTCCACCTATAAGGGCAACGACATCGAGCGCTTCTACCGCTACGGGCTGATGGTCAACCCGCGCCTTCGCATCTACAAGCCGTGGCTCGATCCGGAGTTCGTCGATCAGCTCGGAGGGCGCGCCGGGATGAGCGAGTTCCTCACCAGCCGGTCGCTGCCGTATCGCGACTCCGCCGAGAAGGCCTACTCCACCGACGCCAACATCTGGGGTGCCACCCACGAGGCCAAGTCGCTGGAGGAGCTCTCCACCGGGATGGAGATCGTGCAGCCGATCATGGGAGTCCGGTTCTGGGATCCGGAGGTCGAGATCGTCACCGAGGACGTCACCATCCGCTTCGAGGAGGGGTGGCCGGTGGCGATCAACGGGGCGACCTTCGACGACCAGGTAGCTCTCGTGATGGAGGCCAACGCGATCGGCGGGCGCCACGGTCTCGGCATGAGCGATCAGATCGAGAACCGGATCATCGAGGCCAAGTCGCGGGGCATCTATGAGGCCCCCGCCCTCGCGCTGCTCCACATCGCCTACGAGCGTCTCCTCACCGCGATCCACAACGAGGCCACCCTCGAGAACTACCACTCGATGGGTCGACGGCTCGGACGGTTGCTCTACGAGGGCCGCTGGTTCGATCCGCAGAGCCTCATGCTGCGCGAGGCCCTCCTCCACTGGGTCGGCTCGGCGGTCACCGGCGAGGTGACGCTCCGGCTTCGCCGGGGCGACGACTACTCGATCGTCGATACGTCCGGGCCGGATCTGACCTACGAGCCTGAGCGGCTCTCGATGGAGCGGGTGGACGACGCTGCCTTCGGTCCCCTCGATCGAATCGGGCAGTTGACGATGCGCAACCTCGACATCGCCGACTCCCGTTCGAAGCTCGACGTGTACCGCCGTGTCGGCACCCTTGGCTCGGGTGGGAAGCTCGAGTTGGATCCCGGCGCGGACTGACTCAGGCGCAGCAGCCCGCGACCACCGCGGCCACGAGGCGCGCTCGATCGGGCATCGTCGACACGAGCACATGCTCGTGGTCGGCGTGGGCGCCGCCACCGACCGCTCCCATGCCATCGAGGGTAGGCACTCCGAGCGCGGCGGTGAAGTTGCCGTCACTCCCACCTCCAACGACCACAGCGCCGATCTCAGGGTCGTGCGCCCGAGCGAGGTCGAGGAGACCTCCCGCGGAACCCTCGGGCATCGGCGGTCGCCCGACCGATCCAGACACCTCGATCGAGGCGTCGGGGTTGATCGGAGTCAGCGAGGCCATCGCCGCCTCGACTCGGGCGGCTTCCTCAGGACCGGTGACCCGAACATCGACGCGGATCGTGGTCTCTGCGGGGACGACATTGTCGGCGGTGCCGGCGCGCGCCACGGTCGGAGTCACCGTGGTGCCGCGTCCCGCGTCGCCGATCGCGGCGATCGCGAGCACTTGATGAGCCGCCTCGACGAGTGAGTTGACTCCCTTCTCGGGCTCGAGGCCAGCGTGGGAGGCCCGGCCGTGGATCACCACCTGGAAGGTTCCGGTCCCCTTGCGACCGACCTTCAACGCGCCTCCGTCGGCGCTCGGCTCAAGCACGAGCACCGACCCGCAAGCGACGGCCCGCTCCTCGATGAGCGCCCGCGAGGTGATCGAGCCGACCTCCTCGTCGCAGGAGAACAGCAGTTCAGTCGACTCGGCGCGTCCGCTCGCCGCGACCCCCCAGATCGCTTGAACGATGCCGGCTTTCATGTCGAACACCCCGGGTCCGGTCGCTCGACCGTCGACCACCTCGAAGGGACGCCGATCGAGCGTGCCCATCGGGAACACCGTGTCATGGTGGCCGAGCACCAGCACGCTCGGATCGTTCGAGCCCCGCCATCGGACATGGGGACCGGCGGGTCCATCGATCAGCTCGACCCCGGGGCCGAGACGGGAGGTGATCACCTCCGACAGCACGTCAGCCGACCGCCGGAGCGCGCCGGGATCATCCGAGGGCGACTCGGTCTCGACCAACCGTCGCAGGTCGTCGAGCATCTCGTCGAGGTTCAGACCGTCCACGGCGACACGCTAACGAGCACCCAGGCCGGTCAGGGCCACAGCTCGGCTGGGAGCTGTCCGAGCTGCGGAGGATCGGCCCCCCGGCGTCCGCAGACCACCGCGGAGACCGCGACTCCGGCACCGACCGCCCGTGTCAACAGGTCGAGTTGGCCAAGCGCCTCGTGATCAGCGCCGGCGCGGATCCAATACGCGATCACTCCCGCGTCGAAGGCGTCACCGGCGCCGATGGTGTCGACCACCTCCACGGCCGGAATCTCCACCCGCGCGCGCCCCGAGGCGGTCGCGACGAGAACCGGATCGGCGCCCGCGGTGACGACGACCGCTCGCGTGCCGAGCGCCAACAGTTCATCGACGATCTGCTCAACGGCATCAGCGGTGGGGATCGTCGCACCGGCTAGCCATCTCGCGTCCTCATCGGAGACCTTCACGAGATCGGAACCGGCTGCGAACCGCCGAACCCGGTCGAGGAAGGCGGAACGATCATCGATGAGTGCCGGACGGCAGTTCACGTCGAGGACGAGCGGGAGGCCGCTGTCGAGAACCCATTCGATCGATCGCGCGATCTCGGGTAAGGCAAGGGCGAGACCACCGGTCATCACCGCCACCGGGCCGTCACCCGCCTCGACCGGGACAACGTCGAGGATCGAGGTGCCCTCGACATAGAAGCGATAGGAGGCGGAACCGTCATCGGCGAGGGTCGCTGCGGCCAGGGTGGTCGGCGCCTCAGTCCGGGTTGCCCGAGCGATGTCGACGCCAGCGTCGGTCAGCGAGGCGGCGAGGAGGTCCCCGAAGCGATCGGTGGAAATCGGCGAGGCGAACTCGGTCGGCACGCCAAGGCGACCGAGGGCGCGGGCGGTGTTGTAAGGAGCACCGCCGAGGGCCGAGGTGACCGAGCCGTCGGCCTCGATGACCAGATCGCAGAGGGCCTCACCAAGCACGAGGACCGAACCGAGCGAATTCGGGATCGTCGGACCGTCGTTGCTCCCCACCATGTCGACATGGTGTCAGGTCCGTGGGGTTTCGAGCGGCCCCGCGCACTGCGATGCTGTAAGTCCATGAGTCCCCTCGTCGCCGTCTGGTTTGCCGTGGGGGTGGTGGCGCTCGTGGTCGGCGCGGAATCCCTCGTCCGAGGATCATCGCGTCTCGCAGCCCGCAGCGGACTGTCACCGGTGGTGATCGGACTGACCGTGGTCGCCTTCGGGACCAGCGCACCCGAACTCGCCGTGAGCATCGGCGCGGCCGCCGGCGGCGAGAGCGAGATCGCGCTCGGCAACGTCGTCGGCAGCAACATCGCGAATGTCCTGCTCGTCCTTGGACTCTCCGCGGTCGTCGGCGGCGGGCTCGCGGTGGCCCAGCGGATCGTGCGGGTCGATGTCCCCATCATGATCGTCCTCTCAGCCCTCGTGCTGATCCTCGGACTCGACGGCCGCATTGGCCGAGTCGACGGAGCGCTGTTCATCGGAGTGCTCACCGTCTACCTCGTGTGGACGGTCCGCTCCGCGATCGGTGATCCGGATGCCGACGACGACGCAGACGGGTTGCCCGACGCGGCCCAGTTGGCCAGCGAGTACTCCTCGGCCCTCGGTCGAGAGAAGATCCGCGGCTCCTCCTGGTGGCGCGATCTGGTCTACGTGGTGGGCGGACTCGGTCTTCTCGTCGCCGGCGCGCGATCTCTGGTGACCGCGGCCACCGACATCGCCCGGGCCTTCGACATCAGTGAGCTCGTCATCGGGTTGACGGTCGTGGCGGTCGGCACCTCACTTCCCGAGATCGCCACCTCGGTGGTCGCGGCCGCCCGAGGCCAGCGCGATATGGCGGTCGGTAACGCGATCGGCTCGAACCTCTTCAACATCCTCGCCGTGCTCGGCATCACCGGAGTGGTGTCCCCGATCGCGGTCTCGGATGGGGCGCTCGGATTCGACCTGCCGTTCATGCTCGCGGTAGCCATCGCCTGTCTCCCAATCTTCGCCGACGGCTTCGTGCTGCGGCGCTGGCAGGGCGCCGTGTTCCTCAGTTACTACGTGGCCTATCTCGTGTGGCTCGGGCTCGACTCGGGTGACCACGACCTTCACTCGACCTACGCCGTCGCGATGGGCTACTTCGTGGTGCCCCTCACCGTGCTCACCCTCGCGGTCGTCGGGTACCGCGCGGCCACCCAGGGTCGGACCGACGATGGCATCGGCGGCAACGCCGGTTGATCAGACCGCGGCCATCGCCGCGCCGACGACACCGGCATGGTTCGCCATCGAGGCAATCACGGTCTCGAAGCGGGTGTCGATGCGGTGGAACCAGCGTTCCGGTTCGCGGCTCACCCCGCCACCGAGGATCACCATGTCCGGCGAGAACAGTCGGTCGACCATCTCGAGGAACTCGCCGACGCGATCGGCCCAGTCCTCCCAAGCGAGATCCTCTCGCTCCATCGCCGAGGCGGCGGCGTATCGCTCTACTGACTCACCACGGAACTCGAGATGGCCGAATTCGGTGTTCGGCAGGAGCGTCCCGTCCATGAACATGCCCGAGCCGATCCCGGTTCCGAGGGTCAGCGTGATCACGAGCCCCGATCGGCCGCGCCCCGCCCCGAACGACATCTCAGCGATCCCGGCAGCGTCCGCGTCGTTGACGACCACGACCGAACGACCAACCGCCTCGGAGAACGTGGAAGCCGCATCGGCCCCCATCCACGAGGCATCGATGTTGGCCGCGCTGTGCACCACTCCCCCTCGCACCACCGCTGGAAAGGCGACACCGACGGGCCCACCGCCGCCGGTGATGTAGGTGAAGTGACGATCGAGATCGCGCACCACGGTCGCCATCGCCTCAGGGGTTGAGGGATGCGGTGTCGGAATTCGGAAGCGCTCGCCGAGGAGGCGGCCGGTGGCGACATCGACTGGCGCCGCTTTCATCCCGGTTCCGCCGATGTCGATTCCGAGGGCGACGTCCACGGCGCGACGATAGCGACGCTCAGGCCCGCGCGCGGGTGCGCCGCAGCAGCGGATCGGCGATCCCGAGCAGCCGGTCGGCGGCTCGGAGCACGCGGCCCGAGGCGCCCGGTGTGTCGGCATCGACGAGGTTGCCCATCACCTGGAGCGTGATCCCAGCGATCGCCTGCGTGCCGACGGCGAGGCGGAGACCGGGCCGCAGGAGCGCCGGATGACCGATGACGAAGGCGAACCGGCGTCCGGTGCGCAAGAACGCGTCGAAGCGCTCACCGATCAGACGGTCGTAGACCTCCGGGGCGGTCGCCGGGTCAGCGAGGAACCGCTCAGCAGCGAGCATTCCCGACTCGAGTCCGTAGTCGATCCCCTCACCGTTCATCGGGTTGACGAGGCCAGCCGCGTCCCCGATGGCCACCCATCCGGGGCCGTGTCGGCGGACCGTGCTCATCGGGAGCCGCCAGGCCCGCGGGCGCTCGAGATTCGGACCGAGCGACCAGGCGTCGCCAACCACGCCTCGGTACGACTCGAGAAGGGTGTTGAGGTTGAGTTTCTTGAACCCCTTCATCGTCGAGAGGGCGCCGACACCGATGTTCACGGTGCCATCGCCGCAGGGGAACATCCATCCGTACCCCGGCACCGCTCGACCATCGCTGCCGCGGAGGGTGAGGCAGGCCTCGAGCATGTCTTCGGCGTGTCGCGGCGTCTCGGCGTAGGTCCTGATCGCGAGACCGAAGGGTTCGTCGGGGTCACGAGTGGCTCCGACCAGTCGGGCGACGGCCCCCGGCGCGCCGGCGGCCACGACCACCATGCCGGCATCGATCTGCTCAGTCCCCGACGACGACTCGACCGTCACGCCCGTGACGCGGTCGCCATCGAGCATGGGTTGGGCGGTGGAGGAGAATCGGATATCAGCGCCGGCCTCAGCCGCCGCATCGATCAGTGCCGCGTCGAGTCGCCGGCGCGGCCAGACAGCGCCGTGACCGGGAAACCGCCCAGACGCCGGCCAGGGCAGTTCGCGGACCTGACGGCCGGCCATCATCCGCAGCCCGGAGATCCGATGCGCGCCGTCGAGGGGGACACCGAGGGCGTCCATCGCGGCGACCGCGCGAGGGGTGAGTCCGTCACCGCAGATCTTGTCGCGACCGTGCTCACCCTGTTCGAGGAGAACAACCGAGGCGCCACCCCGGGCCGCGGTCATCGCCGCCGCGGAACCCGCCGGACCACCACCGATGACGGCTACATCGACACGTCGACGGGTCACGGCGTTTCGGCGGGCGCGCCGGACGGATCAGCCTCCGCGATCCGGCGGTGGTGCTGAATGACCTCAGCCACCACGAAACGCAGGAACTTCTCGGTGAAGGCCGGGTCAAGTCCGGCCTCCTCGGCAAGGGAGCGCAGCCGCGCCACCTGCTCACGTTCCCGCTGCTCGTCGGCTGGAGGGAGGCCGACTGCCGCCTTGTGCTCGCCGACGGCCTTGGTGATCTTGAACCGTTCAGCGAGCATGTGCACCACGGCGGCGTCGATGTTGTCGATACTCGCCCTGAGGCTCTCGAGTCGATCGTCACTCATCAGTCATCCACCGTCGCCATCCCCGGCATCTCCGGGGGTGACCCGACGCTACCGGAGGCCGAGACCGGGTGCCCCTCCCAGCCCCCGATCCGTCGGGCCGCCGACGGTTATGGTTCGGGCGTGAGCGCGCTGCCGGTGGTCTATTTCGACACCCCACTCCCCGACGCCTATCGCGATCTCGTCGACGGACGCCTCGAGGTGGTCGGGCCCGACTCGGGACTCGAAACGGCGGTCGCGGTCATCGCCGGGGCGAGGGTCCACTGGAACGGCGAGTTGCTCGACACGGCACCCTCAGTGCGGGTCGTGTCTCGTACCGGTATCGGCTACGACAACGTCGACGTGGCAGCCGCCACCGAACGCGGAGTCATCGTGTGTAACGCGCCGGAGGCCCCATCGGTGTCCACCGCCGAGCACACCGTTGCCCTCCTGATGGCCGTGACGAAGCATCTCCGGACAACGACGGCGATGGCGGATCGAGGCGAGAAAGCCCCGTCGGTCGGGATCGCTCTCGAACTGGACGGGCGGCGACTCGGTCTCGTCGGACTCGGGCGCATCGCCCGCCGGGTGGCGGCGGCCGCGTCCGCCCTCGGTATGGAGGTCGTCGCCCACGACCCGTTCATCGACGCCGAGATGGTCGACGGTGTTCGACTGGTCGGACTCGACGAGGTGTTCTCCGACTCCGATGTCGTATCGCTCCACGCCCCCGGTGGTGAGGCCACCCGCCATCTCGTCGACGCCGGCCGACTCGCGTCGATGCGCCGCGGCGCCTATCTGGTGAACTGCGCCCGAGGGAGCCTGGTCGACCAAGAGGCCTTGCTCGCGGCGCTCGACTCAGGCCAACTCGCGGGAGCTGCCCTCGATGTCACCGAACCCGAACCGCTGCCTGCTGGCCATCCACTCCTCGGTCGCGAGGATGTGCTGGTCACGCCCCATGTCGCCTCATCCACCGCGGCGGGCCGGCGGCGCCTCTACGAGCACGCCATCGACAACGCGCTTGCCGTCCTCGAGGGGCGCCCGGCGACCACCGTCACGCGATGACGGCCGACCCATGATCCGCGCGCAGAGAAACGGAGCGATATGACCGACCACGGAAGAACCCCGGCGACGAGCCTTCGGCAGCGCTGGGCGGCCGGAGAGGAGACCCTCGGCGCCTGGCTGACGCTCGCCAATACCCACAGCGCGGAGGCGGTGGCGACGATGGGCTTCGCGTTCGTCTGCGTCGACACCCAGCACGGGCTGATCGACCACGCGGCGGCGATGGGCATGGCGCAGGCGATCGACCTCGCCGGTGGCCACCCGATCGCCCGCGTGCCCTGGAACGAGCCCGGCATCATCGGCCGGACACTCGATGCTGGCTTCCATGGTGTCGTCGTGCCGATGGTCAACGATGCCGAGGCAGCTGCCGCGGTGGTGGACGCCGTCCGCTACGCCCCAGCGGGGTCACGCAGTTGGGGTCCGAACGGGTCGCTCCTCCGCAATCCCGACTACCGGTCCTGGGCGACCGAGAACGTCGCCGTGATCCCGATGATCGAGACGGTCGAGGCGATCGGGAACCTCGACGAGATTCTCTCAACGCCGGGCATCGATGCCGTCTACGTCGGCCCGGCCGACCTCGGCATCACGATGGGGCTCGGCCCGACCGGCTCCGACGGAAACGAGACCTTCGACAACGCCCTCGCCGCCGTGGTCGACGCCTGTCGGCGCCACGGTGTCGTCCCAGGGATTCACGCGACCGCCACCCTCGCCGCCCGACGCCGCGAGCAGGGATTCCGGATGATCACCGTCTCCAACGACCTGCTCTCCATCAAGTCGACGATGCCGGAGGATCTCGCCGTGGCCTCCGGCGGCGCGGGCTCAGCGGGAGACGGCTCGGAGCGCCTCTACTGAGCGCAGCGGGCAACGAGAATCCGATCGTGCCCGGCAGGGTCGGCCTCCACCGAGACCTCCACAAGGCCGACTGAGCGGGCGATTTCGGCGACAGCGACGCCTTGATCCGACCCGATCTCGCACACCAGCCACCCTCCGCGCCGAAGGTGGGAGGACGCTCCCGAGATGATCTCCCGCAGGTCGTCGAGCCCGTCCGGTCCAGCGAAGAGCGCCCGCGAGGGCTCCCATTCGAGGACCTCGGCGTCAAGTTGCGCGTCACCCACGGCGACGTAGGGCGGATTCGAGACGATGACGTCGGCGCGGAGACTCTCGGGTAGGGCGTCGAACCAGCGGCCCTCCGCGATGGTCACGTTGCGGGCGGCCCGACCGATACCGGCCAGATTCGCCCTCGCGACCTCGAGCGCCTCGGGATCGACATCGGTCAGCCACACCGCGGTCCCGTCGAGGGGAAGCTCGTCGGCGATCGCGAGGCCGATCGCCCCGGATCCCGTCCCGAGATCGACCACGAGGCGATCACCGTCGATCTCGAGCGCCAAGTCGATAGCTCGGCCGGCCACCCATTCCGTCTCGGGTCTCGGGATGAGCACCCGTCGATCGACGGCGAGGTCGAGGCGCCGGAACGACCACTCGCCGAGCACGTACTGAAGCGGCTCGCCGAAGCGTCGCCGGGCGACCATCGCGTCGAGGTGAGCCACCATGCGCTCGGTCACCGTCTCATGCAGGATCTCCGTGAGCGGACGGTGAGCGAAAGCGACCTCGCAGATCCAACGGGCCTCGGCGGCGTCACCGAGCACCTCCTCGGTGGAGGCGCGCAACGAGGCGACCGTCGGCAGATCGCCAGCCACCACTCAGGCCCCGCCCTCAGCGAGGAGCCGTTCCCCCTCATCGGCGATCAGCGCGTCAACGACCGGATCGAGATCGCCCGCGAGCACTTCCGGAAGGCGATGGACCGTCAGACCGATGCGGTGGTCGGTGACCCGGCCCTCCTTGAAGTTGTAGGTGCGGATCTTCTCGCTTCGGCCTCCGCCACCCACCTGGGACCGGCGGTCGGCCGAGCGCTCACCGTCCACCCGGGAGCGCTCGAGTTCGTACACCCGCGACCGAAGCACCTGCAGAGCGCGCGCGCGGTTCTGGAGTTGGCTTCGTTGATCCTGCATCGTGACGACGATCCCAGTCGGTCGATGGGTGATGCGCACTGCCGAGTCGGTCGTGTTGACGTGCTGGCCGCCCGCCCCCGACGACCGGTAGACGTCGATATCCAGATCAGCGTCGTCGATACGCACGTCAACCTCGTCGGCCTCGGGGAGCACGGCCACGGTGGCCGATGACGTGTGCACGCGACCCTGGCTCTCGGTGACGGGCACCCGTTGCACCCGATGAGGGCCTCCCTCATGCTTCAGGCGACGCCAGGCATCGTCACCGCGAAACACGAGGGTGACCTGGTTGACCCCTCCGAGATCGCTCCCGTCGTGATCGAGCACCTCCACGCCCCATCCGCGACGTTGGGCGTAGGCGCGGTACATCGCGAGAAGGTCACCGGCGAACAGGTTGGCCTCCTCGCCGCCTTCGGCGCCCCGGATCTCCATGATCACGGCTCGTCCGGCATCGGGGTCGGGTGGAATAAGCAAGGCGCGCATCTCTCGGGTGAGCGCTCCGAGTCGGTCGCGTGCGATGTCGATCTCGTCGGCGAGTTGGCCGCGTTCGACGTCGTCGGCTGACTCGATGAGTGACTCCGCAGCGGCGAGATCACCGATCAATCGGTCGTGCTCGGCGAGGGCGGCCACCACCGGCTCAAGTGCCCGATAGCGGCGCGCCACCTCGACCAGGCGCGCGGGGTCCGAGGCGGTCGCCGGATCCGCGAGCCTCGCCTCAAGTTCGCGGTACTCGTCGGCGAGCACCGCGAGACGAGCGATCACCGCCTCAGAGTGACTGGGGGAACTCATCGGAACTCCAGGATCTGAACGGGGGCGACAGCGGCAGCCGCGAGGCGATCGAGCACTGGAATATGATTGCGGCTCGGGACGACCACGGTGAGCGCCGGGTCGGAGATCTCGCCTGAGGAGATCATCGCGTCGAGGGTGTCGAGAGCGTCGGGCATCGCCCCGAGATCGACACCGGTGGTGCACGCGAAGAGTCGCCCGCCGCCGATGAGCATCACCGGTCCCGCGTCGACCGCCCCGATGGGCGCGACGGCGGATCCGGTAAGAGCGAGGTTGCCGACCCCGGCCGCTGCCGGGTTGGCGCGAAGCTCAGAGGCGAGATACCCCTCGGGCGACATCGTGTTGAACGGATGGGGCCGAGCGCCATCGACTCGGTGTTCGGCAACGGCGCGCACTACGCGGGCGAGCGCGGCCTCGGGCACCTCGCCGATGTGGAGCTCCCGGAACGCCTCTCGGTCGTTGGCTCCGACCCCGACCTCGAGTCGCGCCCCGTCGTCGCCGTCGATCACCCTCGCGACCTCAAGGCCCCGGAACTGAGCGGTCAACGCGCCGTGGGTCACCACGGGTTCGGCACCGGCCACCGTGATCGCCTCGGTGAACGCAAGGTGCGCTTCGGGCACGGTCGGAGCGCTGAGATGGGCGGCGGGTTCGACGGCCACCGGCGTCCGCTCATCAAGGTGGCGAACCGAGATCGTGAGGTTCCACTGCCGGGCTCGGCGGGCGACGATCGGAGCCGCATCTTCAGCGCCTACCAGGATCTCAAGCCGTTCGGCCCCTTCGCGCAGCGCGAGGGCGATCACGGATCCGATCGCTCGATGGGGACGCTCGTCGAGCCGACACCACAGGGTGTCGCCGCGCACGAGCCAGGCTCCGCCGGGCACGTCGGATGCGACGAGTTCGCCGTGATCTCCGGTGAGGTCAGCCACGACTGCCCGCAGCGACAGTCTGAGGAGCTGCTGGCGACGGTCGGGGGCGGTGGCGCTCACCGCTCCGCGGTCACTTCTTGTCGCGGCGGCCGTAGCGCTTGTTGAAGCGCTCGACGCGACCACCCGAGTCGACGAGCTTCTGCTTGCCGGTGAAGAACGGGTGGCACTCGTTGCAGAGTTCGAGCGAGATCTCGCCACGGAGGGTCGAACGGGTCTCGAAGGTGTTGCCGCAGGTGCAGCGGACCGAGATCGTGTCGTAGTTGGGGTGCGTGTCAGCCTTCATGTCAACTCCTGCCGTACGGACGGCGAAATGGTATCGGGGCGCTGGGGTGGATGCTCCGGGTCACATACCCGGCTGCTTGGCCACCTCGGCGAGGAACTCGTCGTTGGACCGGAAGGTCTTCAGGCGGTCGACCAGCAGCTCGAGGCCGGGGGCCGCGTTGCCGTCGGCGGCGAGACCTGAGAGCACGCGCCGGAGTTTCCAGACCATCTGGAGCTGTTTGCGGTCGAAGAGCAACTCCTCGTGGCGGGTGCTGGAGGCGTCGACGTCGATCGCCGGGTAGATCCGACGCTCGGCCATACGGCGGTCGAGACGCAACTCCATGTTGCCGGTGCCCTTGAACTCCTCGAAGACGGCTTCGTCCATTCGCGAGTTCGTCTCGACCAGGGCGGTCGCGAGGATGGTGAGCGAGCCGCCCTCCTCGATGTTGCGCGCGGCGCCGAAGAAGCGCTTGGGCGGGTAGAGCGCACCGGCATCAATACCGCCGGAGAGGATCCGGCCGCTCGCTGGGGCGGCGAGGTTGTACGCGCGGCTGAGGCGGGTGATGCCGTCGAGGATGACCACGACGTCCTCGCCGTATTCGACCATCCGCTTCGCCTTCTCGATGGCCATCTCCGCCACCTGGGTGTGCTGGTCGCTCGGCTTGTCGAAGGTCGATGCGATCACCTCGCCGCGGACGTGCCGCTGCATGTCGGTGACCTCCTCGGGCCGCTCGTCGATCAGGAGGACGATGAGTCGGACCTCGGGGCTGTTCCGCTCAATCGAGGTCGCGATCGTCTTCATGATCGTGGTCTTGCCGGCCTTGGGGGGCGAGACGATAAGACCGCGCTGCCCCTTGCCGATGGGACAGATCAGATCGATGATCCGCGAGGTCATGTTGGTGGGATCGTCGGGATCCTCCATGCGGAGTTTCGCGTCGGGGAAGAGCGCGGTCATGTCCTCGAACTTCGGCCGCTTCTTCGCCTCCTCGGGCTTGCGGTCGTTGATGGTGTGGATCTCGAGGAGCGCGGGATTCTTCTCGTTCCGTCCGGCGGGACGCATGAGCCCGATGACGTGGTCACCCTTGCGGAGACCGAACTGGCGAGAGAGCCGCACAGGGACGTAGGCGTCCTGTTTGGAGGCCAGATAGTTGTTGACTCGGATGAACCCGTAGCCCTCATCGCGCATGTCGACGTAGCCATCGACCTTGACGGGCTCGTTGCTGGTGGGCTGCTGTTCGTCATCGTCCTCGAAAACCTCGCGGTCCTCGCCCTGGGGGCCCTCGAACCCGCGCTGGCCGGTGCCGCCCTTGCGGCGACGGCGGCGGCGCTTGTTGCGGCTCTCGCTGTCATCGCGCTGGCCCTCCCGATTCTGCTGCCCGTCGCGGTTCTGGCCGTCGCGATGTTGCTGACCGTCCCGGTTCTGCTGGCCGCGTGACTGGTCGCGACCCTGTCCTGACGGCCGCGGACCACGCTGGTCACCCGATGTCCGATCACCGTCGACCTCCCGAGCGCGGAGCCCAGCCGCCGCGGGGTCACCGTCATCAGCGAGTTCGACCTCCCAAGCTGCGGGCGGTTCAGGATCACCGTCCGAGACTGCCTCGGGCGCGGGCGCGGGGGCCGGGGCAGGCGACGGAGCGCTCGACGAGTCGGATGTCGTGTCGAGGATCTGCTCGATGATCTCCGACTTCTTGAGTCGGGCCGAGGCCTTCAGACCGAGCGCCTTGGCGATCGCCAGGAGCTGCTCCTTGTCTTTGGTCTCGAGAGCGGATTGTTCGAGTGCCTGTGCGGTCACGGGTCACCTTCCTTGTTCCCTGATCGGAACGTCTGGATACTCGCCACCCGGCGGTGGACAGCCGGCGGGTCGCGATCGCGGACCACCGACGTGAGGAACTCACCAGGGAGGAGTTGCCCGATCCGAGGAAACGGCGACTGCCGAAACCTGATGGAACTCGGGGCGGGTTCGCCGGGAGACATCCCGACGCCCAAACCGTATCACCGACCCGCCGAGGAGACAATCACCCGTCAGATCGGGCAGCGATCGGCGATCAGCGCCTGAATGGCTCCGAGATCGTTCGCGACCCGCGTCACCCGCTCTGGGCGGTCGAAGAGGTCGGAGAGGGCCTCCGGAAGCTCGGGGTGCACCCCGGTGGCTTGCCGCACGGCATCGGGGAATTTCGCCGGATGCGCCGTCGCGAGCGTCACGACGGGCCGGCTCCCGGCGAGTCGGCGGGCGACCACGGTGCCGGTGGCGGTGTGCGGATCGATGAGCATCCCGGATTCCCGATGGACCCGGGCGATCTCAGCGAGCGTCTCGCTGTCATCGACGCTGCTCGAGTCGAAGACTGGACGAATCCACCGATCGAAGGACGCGGGGGAGGTCTCGAGGCGACCGTCGGCGCGGAAGCGGGCGAGATCGGCTGCCGTGCGGCCACCGTCCCGGTCGTTCATCTCGAACAGGAGTCGCTCGAAGTTCGATGAGACTTGGATGTCCATGCTCGGGCTGAGCGTCGGCACGACCCCCGAGGTCGACATGTCGCGCGAGCGGATGAAGCGGGTGAGGATGTCGTTGGAGTTGGTCGCCACGAGGAGTCGATCGATCTCCGAGCCGGTGTGCCGGGCGATCCAACCAGCGAGCACATTGCCGAAGTTCCCGGTCGGCACGCAGATGTCGATCGGCCGACCCATGCGGCTCGCCGCGCTCGCGTGGTAAGCGGTCTGGGCAATGATCCTCGCCCAGTTGATGGAGTTCACGGCCGACAGCCGCTGTGACTCTCTAAAACGGCGATCCGCGAACATCGCCTTCACGAGGTCCTGGCAGTCGTCAAAGGTGCCATCGACGGCGACGGTGTGCACATTCGGCGCGTCGACCGTGGTCATCTGCCGACGCTGGACCTCGCTGGTCCGACCTTCCGGGTACAGGATCACAATCTGCACCCGCTCGCAGCCGCGCACCCCCTCGATGGCAGCTGAGCCGGTGTCACCGCTTGTGGCGCCCACGATGGTGATGCGCTCGTCACGACGCTCGAGCAGCCGGTCGAACATGCGGCCCACCAGTTGGAGGGCCATGTCCTTGAAGGCAAGCGTCGGACCGTGGAACAGCTCGAGGAGCCACTGATCCTCACCGATCTCCACCAGCGGTGCGACCTCGGGATGCCGAAAGCCCGCATAGGAGTCCCCGCAGAGTTCGCGCAGTTCGACCTCGGTCAGATCGGGGGCGACGTAGGGGGCGAGCACCGAGGCGGCCACCTCGGCATAGGAATCGGACGACCCCGTCTCGATCGACGGCCAGTCGACGGGCACGTAGAGACCGCCATCGTCAGCCAGACCGGCGAGCAGCACGTCTCCGAAGCCGAGCTCGGGAGCGGCGCCCCGGGTCGAGACGTACCTCACTACTCCCCGATCACGCGGAGCAGACCACCGACGCGTCCCACGACGTCAAGGTCGCGGAGCTCGGAGACGGTCGCCTGCACATCGGCCTCCCGGGCAGCGTGGGTGATGAACACGAGCCGGGCTTCGGGGCCGTGGCCCTCCTGCTCAGCGGCCCGGATGCTGACCCCATGGCGGGCGAACACCCCGGTGACCTGGTGGAGCACGCCGGGGCGGTCGGCCACATCGAGGGCGAGGAGGTACTCCGAGCTCGTCTCGTCGATGGGAAGCGCCTTCGCCCGCTCGAAGGAGCCGAGCGAGCCGTGGGTTCCGTTCACGAGGTTCACCGCCGCGTCGACGAGATCACCGAGCACCGCGCTCGCGGTGGGCGCGCCTCCCGCGCCGCGTCCGAAGAACATGAGCGAGCCGACGGCGTCACCCTCGACGAACACAGCGTTGTAGGAATCGCGCACCGAAGCCAGCGGATGATCGAGGGGAACCATCGTCGGGTGCACCCGCACCGCGATAGCGCCGGTCGACCGGTCCTGTTCAGCGATTCCGAGCAACTTGACGGCGTAGCCGAGGCGGGCAGCGATGGCGATGTCGCCGGCGGTGATGCCGCTGATGCCCTCGTGGTAGACGTCGCCGGCGACCACCTTGGCGCCGAAGGCCACCGTGGCGATGATGGCCGCCTTCGCGCCCGCGTCGAAGCCCTCGACGTCGGCCGTCGGGTCGCGCTCGGCGTAGCCGAGCCGCTGGGCCTCGCTGAGCGCGTCGGCGTAGTCGGCGCCCTCGTTCGACATCTTCGAGAGAATGAAGTTCGTGGTGCCGTTGAGGATCCCCATGACCCTTGAGACGGGCTCGCCCCGGAGACTCTCGCGCAGCGGGCGGATGAGCGGGATCCCCCCGGCGACCGCGGCCTCGAACAGGAGATCGACGCCGTTCTCGTCGGCGAGACCGAACAGTTCGACGCCGACATTGGCGAGGAGTTCCTTGTTGCCGGTGATCACCGGCTTGCCTCCGCTCAGCGCGGTGGAGATCAGTTCGCGGGCCGGCTCGATGCCGCCGATCACCTCGACGACGACGTCGACCTCGGGATCGGTCACCACCGACATGGCGTCGTGGGTAAGCACCCCGTCTCCGAAGTCGATGCCCCGGTCGCGCGCGGTGTTACGAACAGCTACGCGGGTGATCGAGAGTCGCACACCGGTGCGGCGGGCGATCTCGTCGGCGCGCTCGGCGACGAGCGGCACGAGGGCTCCGCCCACGTTGCCGCACCCGAGCAGGCCGACACGGATCTCTCGCTGCTGTCCACTCACCCCGGCGAGGCTATCCACCGCCTCGGGTTCGGCCATCCGCGCCTCGTTCCCACGACGCCAGCGGTGGTGAGATGGTGAGATGTCCGAGCACCCCGCACCGGCCCTGTCCACCCTGAGGATCGAGCATGAGGCCGGCGAGCCGGTGGCAAGGCTCCTCCTCAATCGCCCTGAGCGCCTGAACGCCCTCTCCGCGACCCTCCTCGCCGAGTTGATCGAGGCATGCGGCTGGATTGACGCCCAGCAGGAGGTGAAGGTGCTCGTGGTCACCGGCGTCGGACCGAACTTCTCCGCCGGCTTCGACCTCGACGACTTCCAAGGCCTCGACACCTCGACGAGCGATCGTCGGGCGACTGCCGACCTCGGTCGTCGGGCCGCGGAGGCGCTGACCGACACGCGGGCGCTGACGATCGCGGCCGTCCGAGGTCACTGCGTCGGCGGTGGCCTGGTGCTGGTGGCGGCCTGCGACCTCCGAGTGGCGGCGTCGGGGACGCGGTTCGCGATCCCCGAGGTCGACCTCGGCATCCCCCTCGCCTGGGGTGGGATACCGCGACTGGTGCGCGAGATCGGCCCAGCGAGGACCAAGGAACTCGTCCTGTCGTGTCGGCCCTTCGAAGCCGAGGAGGCTGCCGCGATCGGGATGGTGAACCGGGTGGTCGACGATGACGCGTTCGACTCGGAAGTCGCGACCTGGGCCGCTGAACTGGCCGCGAAGCCGATGTTCGCGATCCGGGCGACAAAGTCGCAGGTGAACGCGGTGATGGAGGAGATCGCCGGCACGGGACGCAACGCGAACGACGCCGACACGCTCCTCGCCGCCCTCGCCGATCCCGAGTCCCGACAGGCGAGCCGCGACTATCTGGCCTCGCGCGGGCGGCGCTGACCGTCAGCCGACGTCGGTGGCCAAAAGGTCGTCGAAGGTCTCGCGACGCACCACGAGCCGCGCCGAGCCACCCGAGGTGAAGACCACGGCCGGCCGGCGGATGCGGTTGTAGTTGGATCCCATCGACTGGCCGTAGGCACCGGTCACCGGCGTGACGAGCACATCGCCGACCGAGAGATCGGCGGGAACTTCCGCCTCGTTGAGCAGCACGTCCCCGCTCTCACAATGCTTGCCGACGACACGCACCCGGCGGGGTCGCTCGGCGAAGGGTGCCCGAGCGAGCAGCGCCTCGTATCCGGAGCCGTAGAGCACCGGCCTCGGGTTGTCGCTCATGCCGCCGTCGACGGCCACATAGGTGCGCACCCCGGGGATGTCCTTGACGGTGCCGACGGTGTAGGCGGTGACCGCTGCGTCGGCCACGATGGCGCGTCCGGGCTCGACGTAGACCTCGGCCCGCACTCCGAGCGTCCGGCAGGCGTCGAGGAGCACGGATGCCCAGGTGGAGATCGAGGGAGCCTCCTCGTTCGCGGTGTAGGCGACGCCGAGCCCTCCGCCGAGGACCAATTGGGGAAGGTCGACCTCGGCCGCGAAGGCCGCCATCACCTCGGCGGCTCGGGCGAAGCTGTCGGCCCGGAACACGTTCGAGCCGATGTGGCAGTGGGTGCCCACCAGGTTCATGGCGTCGGAGGCCGATGCGCGCGCCACGGCGCGGGCCGCGTCACCGTTGCCGAGGTTGAAACCGAACTTCGAGTCGTCCTGCCCGGTCGAGATGAACTCGTGGGTGTGCGCGTGCACCCCGGGGGTGACGCGGATCAGCACGTCGGGCACCGGCCCGAGACCCTCGCGGTGAGCGACTTCGAGGCGATCGAGCTCGTCGAAGGAGTCGACGATGATCCGCCCGACTCCCGCTTCGATCGCGACCCGGAGCTCCTCATCACTCTTGTTGTTCCCGTGAAGCACGCAGGCCGAGGCGGGCACCCCGGCCGACAGCGCGACGTGGAGCTCTCCGCCGGTCGAGACATCGAGCAGCAGGCCCTCCTCGTGGGCAAGACGAGCCATGGCCCGACAGAGGAAGGCCTTCGTGGCGTAGATGACCCGACCCGGGCCGAAGGCGGCGACCGCCTCTCGGCAGCGGGCCCGAAGGTGATCCTCGTCGTAGACGAAGAGCGGGGTCCCAAACTCCTCCACGAGTGCCCCAACATGGCAACCCCCAATGGTGAGCCATCCGTCGTCGGCGAGGGCAGCCGACTCGGGGAGCAGTCGACGCGGGACGGCGCTCACATCCGCTCCGGTGCCTCGATGCCGAGGAGATCGAGGCCGGTCGACAGTGTTCGTGCGGTCAGGTCGCAGAGGGCGAGCCGTGCTCCACGAACGGGCTCCTCAACCTTCAACACCGGGCAGTGCTCGTAGAAGGCGGTGAACGCCTGGGCCAGATCGAACAGGTGGGTGCACAGCCGGTGGGGTGACTGCGAGGACGTGGCATCGGCGATCACCGACGGTGTCGCGAGAATCCGCAGGGCGAGCTCCCGCTCGGCCGGTTCGACCAGCGCGATAGTCGACGGGTCGACCGAACTCGGGTCGATGCCCGCCCGGCGGAAGATCGACCGGATGCGCGCGTGGGCGTACTGGAGGTAGGGGGCCGTGTTGCCGTCGAAGGAGAGCATGCGGTCCCATTCGAAGACGTAGTCGCGCACTCGGTCGGTCGAGAGGTCGGCGTATTTCACCGCACCGATCCCGACCGCGCGGGCGACGGCAGCCCGTTCGTCATCGTCAAGGTCAGGGTTCTTCTCAGCGACGAGCGCGCCGGCGCGCTCGATGGCCTCATCGAGAAGGTCGACGAGCTTGACCGAATCCCCTGAGCGACTGCGCAGCATCTTGCGGTCCTCGCCGAGGACATTGCCGAAGGCGACGTGGACGGCATCGACGCCCTCCGGCAGCCAGCCGGCCATCCGCGCGACGGCGAACACCATGTCGAGGTGCTGCTGCTGGGGGGCACCCACCACGTAGAGCATGAGGTCAGCCCCGAGTCGCTCGACGCGATCGATGACGCAGGTGAGATCGCTCGTCGCGTAGTTGAAGCCCCCGGTGCGGGCGCGGATGATCAGCGGCAGCGGCTCGCTATCGCGGTTCGTGAAGCCGGGCGGGAACACGACGCTCGCCCCGTCGCTCTCCTCGAGGAGTCCGGCGGCCCCGAGTCGGTCAATCGTCGCCTGCATACCGGGCTGGTACCTGCTCTCCCCGGCAAGGTCGTCATCGGTGAGCAGCACCCCGAGCTTGGAATAGACGGTGTTGAAGTACTCGGTGGACATCGTGACCAGGCGTCGCCAGAGCGCCGCGGTGTCCGGATCGCCGCCCTGGAGCGCGACCACCCGCTCACGTGAGCGGTCTTGGAACTCCTCGGATTCGGAGAACTTCGCATTGGCCTGCTTGTAGAAGCCGTCGAGATCACCCTGACCGAGACCAGCGGCGGCGACATCCTCACCGAGGTCGAGGAGATGCTCGATCAGCATCCCGAAGGGACGGCCCCAGTCGCCGATGTGGTTCTCGCGGATCACCGAGTCCCCGGCGAAGGTGTGGAGCCGGGAGAGGGCGTCACCGATCACGGTCGACCGAAGGTGACCGACGTGCATCTCCTTGGCGACGTTGGGCGCGGAGTAGTCGATGACGACGGTTCGCGGAGCCGTCGTCGCGAGGCCGAGCCGCTCATGACGAGCCGCGTCCGCGGCAAGACCGGAGAGGAAGGCGTCGGAGAACACGAGGTTCACGAATCCGGGTCCGGCCACCTCGACCGACGAGCAGATCCCGTCGAGGGCCCCGCTCGCGATGATCTCCTCAGCCACGTCTCGGGGCTTGCGTCCAAGGGCCTTGGCGAGGGGCAGCGCACCGTTGACCTGGGCGTCGGCGTGGTCGGAGGGGCGCACGACGGGATCAGCCGGTGCCCCGGCGATGGAGGCGAGGACCGGCGCGAGCAGATCAGCCACCCGCTGCAACGGGTCGACACTTCGGGAGGTGGGCTCGGACATCAGCCAACCATTGTGTCCGAGGGTGGGCGCGAAGCCACCGACTCAGACCGACGTCGAGCAGAAGGTGTCGCCGCGGGCGACGCTCGCCTCGGTGACGACGTCGACGCTGTCAGCGTCGTACAGAGCGCCGAGCATTCCGCGGACCATGCCTCGATCGACCGCGCAGATGACCGGATGGTCGGTGGCGACATCGCCGAATGGGCAATGGGTGTTGATGATCCGGAGACCGTCGTTGCGGTTCTCGGCATGGGCGGCGAACCCGTGGGCGGTGAGCGCATCGGCTACCGCTTGGATGGCCGCGCGGAGCGATCGGTGGCCCTGCTCGAGCGCTTCGCCGTTCAACCCGACGGCCATGGCGCGTCCGTACTCGGTGCCGACCTCCTCGGCGAGGCGCTCCGCCTCGTCGGCGGGCAGGCGGTCGAGGGCTCGTCCGAGGAGCGACAGCACGAGGTCGTCGCTGCGCACGGGGAACTCGGTGAGACGGTCGGCGACGGCGCGGTATCGCTTCGACGGCCGTCCAGCGCCTCCTCCGTCGACCCGGGCGGTGCTGACCTCGAGGTAGCCGCCGGCCGAGAGCTTCTCGAGGTGGTGGCGGGCGACGTTGGGGTGCACGCCGACCTGTTCGGCGACCGAGGCGGTGGTGAGCCCGACGTCACCGGCTTCGCGCACCAGCAGATACACCCGGCGCCTCGTGGGATCGCCGAAGGCATCGGTGATCGCCGACACCGTCGCGGTGAACGACGCGGAGGCGGACATGGGCTGAGTGTAGGCGGGTTTTCTCCTACCGTCGTAGTGCAAACCCCGGGGGTGTTCGCCAGAATGGTCGACATGGCCCCCACCAGCGATCAACTCGTCGAAGCCCTGCGCCCGGTGGAGGATCCGGAACTCCACCGTTCGATCGTCGATCTCGGCATGTTGCGCCGAGCGGAGGTTTCGGGCGACGGAGTAGCGCACATCCTGATCGCCCTGACGATCGCCGGATGCCCGCTTCGTAACGAGATCCAGAATCGTGTCTCCACCGCGGTCACCGCCCTCGACGGCGTGTCGTCGGTGGATCTCGAGTTCACGGTGATGACCGACGAGGAACGAGCCGCCCTCCGAGAGATGCTCCACGGCTCGCCGGGGGCCACCGCCGGCTCGGGCCACGCCCACGGCCACGCGGAGGGACGCGCGATCCCGTTCTCCCAACCCGGCTCGAAGACGCGGCCGCTGCTGATCTCGTCGGGCAAGGGGGGCGTCGGCAAATCGAGCGTGACCACCAACCTCGCGGTCGCCCTCGCCGCCAAAGGCCACTCCGTCGGCGTCGTCGACGCCGACATCTACGGCTACTCCATCCCCCGGATGCTCGGCACCGACCGTAAGCCGGTCGTCATCGATGAGATGCTCGTTCCGCCGGAGCAGTGGGGCGTCCGGTGTATCTCGATCGGCTACTTCGTGCCCGAGGGCGAGGCCGTCGTGTGGCGCGGCCCGATGCTTCACAAGGCACTCGAGCAGTTCCTGACCGACGTCTACTGGGATGATCCCGACTTCCTGCTCATCGACATGCCGCCCGGCACCGGAGACATCGCCCTCAGCCTGAGCCAGTACCTTCCGCGAGGAGAGGTCTTCGTGGTCACCACACCGCAGCCCGCCGCCCAAAAGGTGGCCCGTCTCTCCGCGGCGATGGCTGAAAAGGTCAACCTCCCCGTGCGCGGGGTCATCGAGAACATGTCGTGGTTCACCGGTGACGATGGCAAGCGCTACGAGATCTTCGGATCCGGTGGTGGAGCCGAGCTCGCCGCCGAACTCGACGTGCCGCTGCTCGGACGTCTCCCCCTGCTGCCCGCGCTCAGAGAGGGTGGCGACGACGGGCGCCCGATCGCCGCCGTCGACCCCGATTCGGAGGCCAGCCTCGCCTTCGCCGAGATCGCGCGCGCCGTGGCCGATGACCTCCGGCCGAAGAAGGTGTTCAGCCCCGAGCTCCGGGTGATCTGACCGGTTGGATCCGCTCCCCCGCTACCGGTTCGAGCGCCTCGTCGACGAGGCGCTCTCATCGCTCCCGGATGAACTGGCGCCAGTGCTCGACAACGTCGTCATCCGCGTGGTTGACCGAGACGAGGACGAACCCGATCTTCTCGGCCTCTACGAGGGGGTTCCCCACACCGAGCGGTCCGGCTCGGAGGGCCCCGATGTGGTGTCGATCTTCCGGCTGCCGCTCTGCGATGCGTGCGACGGCCTTGACGAGTTGATCCGCGAGGTGCGCATCACCGTGATCCACGAACTGGCCCACGCCGCGGGTATCGACGACGACCGCCTGCACGAACTCGGCTGGGGCTGAGGCCGACGGTTCGGATCCGGTCGAACCCCGACTAGGTTCGCCGCGTGACCGACGGACCCGAACGGCCCGGCGACCGCCCGCCACCACCTCCCCCTCCGGATTTGCTCCCGCCTCCCGGGTCGGTGCCGACTCGGCGAATCGGCGGGATCGCAACGGCCTCCACCGTGCTCGTCGCTCTCACTGCCCTGTTCGGACTCGCCTACGCGGTGATGAACGCGCTGGCCGTCGACGACGCCCGGGCCTACCTCGACGGCGTCACCACCGAGGACGAGTTCATCAGTGCCTACGGCGGCGCGCTCACCGTTCAGCTGCTCCAGACGCTCTCGCAGGTCGCGGCCGGTGTGCTGTCGGTGCTGTGGATGTTCCGGATCACGTCGAACCATCGAGATCTCGGGCGCGACTCGTTCTGGGGTCCGGCTTGGGCGGTGGCCGGATGGTTCGTGCCGCCGCTCATCCTCTATGTGATTCCGTTCCTGGTCCTCCGTCAAATGTGGAAGGCCTCCGATCCCGGCCCCGATTGGAGGTCGAGTCGCGTTCCGCCGGTGGTCGGCATCTGGTTCGTCCTCTACGGCATCGCCCCACTCGCCGTCGTCGCCGCCCAAGGGTTCGGCGGAATGGGAGGGGTCGGCGCTGGGACCGACTCGGTGGCCGAACTCGTGGTCGACCAGCAGTCGGCGATCTGGGGTGCCGGGGTGCTCGGTGTGCTCGGCGCGGGCGCCTGGATCGTGTTGGTGCGAGCGATCACCGAGCGACATACGGCCCTCACCGCGGAGCGGCCCTCGTCTGGCGGAGCCTCCTGAACCGTGGCGATCTATCTGGTCCGTCACGCCAAGGCTGGGGAGCGACGCGTTTGGGACGGTGATGATCGCGACCGCCCTCTGAGCGGCAAGGGGCGGGACCAGGCGGCGGCGCTCGCGGCCCGATTGCGACCCCACGACCCGCCACTGCTGCTGTCGAGCTCCTACCTGCGCTGTGTGCAGACCCTCGAACCGCTGGCCGAGCTCTGCGGACTTCCGGTCACCGTCGAGTCACGGCTGACCGAGGATGAGCCCTTCGAACCGGTGCTCGACCTGCTCGGCGAGGTTCCGGATCGCAGCGTGCTCTGTAGCCACGGCGACATCATCCCAGCGACGATCGTCGCCCTCGAGCGTCGCGGCCTCGAGGTGCTCTCCACCCCCGACTGGCGAAAGGCCTCGGTCTGGGTGCTCAAACGATCCAAGAGCGGCCGGCTGTCGAAGGCCAAGTGCTGGCCCCCACCCGGCAAGAACTGACGGAGTCAGTCGGAGAGTTCCGCCAATTCGGCGGCGAGCCCCTCCACCAATCCTCGTACCTCCCCGGGCGGATCGGCGGCGAGGCAGCCGTCGATGAGCGGTCGGGCGGTGGTCGCGTCTCCAACGAACCGGAACTGGATGATCCCGAGGAAACAGTACGGGTCCGGGTAGGTGGGGTCCGACTCGATGGCGGCGACGAGATCGTCGACCCCGGAGCGCAGCAGTTGCTCAGCGCTGTCGACCTCGTCGGCGCCACGGGCCAGCAACGCCCGGGTCCAACCCCGGTAGGCGAGCGCCTCGGGTTGCCCCGGCTCGATGGCGAGCACCCGGTCGTAGGCGTCGACGGCCGCCTCGAGATCACCCATTCCGGTCTGCCGGGCGGCGACCAGCAGTCGGGTCACCTCATCGCGCGGATCAAGTCCGGTGATCTGCTCCCCGGGGAGTCGCTGACCGGAGGAGGAAGCGACGAACCACGAGGAGAGCGCGGCCGCGACAACTACGGCGACCGCGACGACCGGTTTCCGTCGATGCCCTCGTGACGCCGGCTGCTCCGGAGGTGCGGGGTCCTCGAGGAGGCGGGCGATGCGGGCGGCGCGGGCGGTGTAGCCGTCGAGCAGTCGGCGGTGGTCCTCCTCGTCGACGTCTCCAGCCTCGCGTTCGCGTTCGAGGTCGTCGATCGAGGCGAGCAGGAATTCGAGTTCGTCGCGGAGGGCGTGGTCGTCGGTGGTCACGACTCCTCCGTGGCGCCGTCGTTGGCGGCGCGGAGCCGTTCGACGATGCGGCGGTCCTCCTCGGTCGCCTCGCCGATCGTCGCCGACTCCACCCTCCAGCGTCGGAAGGCCGCGCCGAGGGCGGCGATCGCGACCACGGCGGCGGTGACCGGCAGCGCCCAAGCCAGCGCGTCGAGTCCGGTGGCTCTCGGCACGAGGAGCACCTGGGCGCCGTAGGCCTCGGCGACCCCGGCGATCACGGCGTCGTCGTCAAGCGCTCCCCCTCGCACACCTTCTCGGATGGCGGAGCGGATCGCCTCCGAGGCCGGGTTCCGCGACTCGTAGACGCTCTCACCGTCGCAGACCGGGCAGGCGATTCGTCGGCTGATGGCGTCGATCCGGTCGCCCGGGTCAAGCGGACCCCGATCGCGAGTGGCGCCGACCGCGAGGGCGCCGACGCCCACAAAGAGCACGAGCAGCCACGAGAGACGTCGGCTCATGCTCCCTGCCTCAGGCGCTGGATGGTGGTGGAGAGAAATTCGGCGGTGACCTCGCCGATCGCTCGCGCCCGCACAATCCCCGCCGGATCGATGATCCACGTCTCGGGCACCTGGGCCACCCCGAAGGAGTTCTGGAAGTTGAAGGCGTCGTCGAACACGATCGGCCAGTCACCCCCGTTCTCGGCGAAGAACCGCTCGACGGCATCACGGTCGTCGTGCTGGACGATCGTGTGCAACTCGGCACCGAGCGATCCGAGTCGCTCCTGATCCGCGGCGAAGGCGACGAGTTCGGGGTGCTCCCGTTGGCAGGGGATGCAGGTGGAGGTGAAGAAGTTGAGCACCACCCACGAGCCGCGGCGTCGGGCGAGTTCGAAGGTGGAGCCGTCCTGAGCGGTCCCGACGGCAGCCGGGGCGGGCTGGTCGAGAAGGGTCGTCGACGCCGTCGGCCCGCTGTCGGGGGCCGCGCGCACGAGCACCACCAGGAGTCCGAGCACCACGACGGCGGTTGCGAGAGCGGCCAGACGGGCCGGTCGGGCGGTCACCGCTCGGTCGCTCCCACCACCACCGAGGTGGGATCGGTCGGTCGTCGGTGGAGTCGAGAGGGAATCGCGCTCATCACAGTTCCGATCGCCATGAGGGCTCCTCCGATCCAGAGCCACAGGATCATCGGCTTCACGAACACCCTCAGCACGACCGTCGACGCCTCCGGGGACGGCGGGTTCGTGCCGTCGATCGTCAGATAGACGTCCTTGGCGAGACCGGTTCGCACACTCGGGGTGCCGATGGTCATCCCCATCTGGAGGTAGGTGGTCACGGCGGGTCCGTAGACCTTCGTTCTGTCGAGCAGCACATTGGCCCTCGCCGTGTCGGTCCGCGCGTCGCGTTCGTTGACCACCTCGACGAGTTCGAAGGTGTGCCCACCCCAGGCGACCTCGCGTCCCCGTTCGAGTTCGATGGTCGCTGAGTGAGTGTGTGAGTTCGAGGCGGCCAGCGCGACCGCGAGGAGGATGACGCCGAGATGCACGATCATTCCGCCGTTCGCTCGACCGACGAGTCCGCGCCAGCCGTGACGGCGCGTGGCGAGCGCGATCTGGCGGAGCGCGGCTCCGGCGGCGAACCCGCCGAGACCGAAGGCGAGCAGGGGCGCCCACCCGTCCGCCCCGGTCAACACGGCGACGACCAGGGTCGCCACTCCGATGCGCGCGGGCCACAGCAGCCTCGATGACAGCAGTTCGGTCGACGCGGTACGCCAGGGCAGCACCGGGGCCACCGCCATCAAGAAGAGCAGGGTGAGCCCGATCGGCATCGACAACCGGTCGAAGTAGGGCGCCCCGACGACGGTCTGGCGACCCTGGACCACCTCGATGATCAGCGGGAAGACGGTGCCGAGCAACACGATGAAGGCGAAGAGCGCGAAGACGACGTTGTTGGCGAGGAAGGCGCCCTCCCGTGAGATCGGGGAATCGATCGTGCCGGGGGCCCGAAGACGGTCACCTCGCCAGCCGATGAGCCCGATCGACACGGCGACGACGAGGGCGAAGAACCCGAGGAGGTAGCCGTCGACCTCACCGGCAGCGAAGGCGTGGACGCTGTTGATGATCCCCGATCGAGTGAGGAAGGTGCCGAGGATGGTGAGGGAGAACGTGGCGACGAGGAGCGACAGGTTCCAGACGCGCAGCATCCCGCGCCGCTGCTGAACGAGGACCGAATGGATGTAGGCCGTGCCGGTCAGCCAGGGCAGCAAACTCGCGTTCTCGACCGGATCCCATGCCCATACCCCGCTCCATCCGAGCACCTCGTAGCTCCACCAGCCGCCGAGGAGGATTCCGATCGTGAGGAACCCCCAGGAGAAGAGCGCCCAGCGGCGGGTCTCGACGAGCCATCCCTCCCCGACCCGACCGGTCACGAGGGCCGCTATCGCGAACGCGAAGGGCACGGTGAACCCGACGTAACCGAGGTAGAGGATCGGCGGGTGGAACAGCACGAGGATGTGGTTCTGCAGCAGTGGGTTCGGTCCGGGGCCGTCGAAACCGATGGGCACGCCGGGTCCCTCCCGAAACGGTGAGGCCGGGCCGAAGGAGATCAGCGCGAAGAAGGTCGTGACCACGTACATCACCACGAGCGCCCAGGCCACCAAGGGGTCGTCGCGTCGCGCCCGGAACCGAAGGGCCACCGCCGCCGTGAACGCCGCGAGCACGAGCACCCAGAGCAGGATCGAACCCTCAAGGGCACTCCACATCGCGGCGATGTTGTAGAGGGTCGGTGTCGTTGACGAGCCGACCTGCTGGACGAATTCGATCGAGTAGTCGCGTTGGGCGAGCGCGATCTGCATCATCACCACCGACAGCACCGTGCCGATGAGCAGCGGCCAGGCGAAAAGATGGGTCTGCGCGACGGCGCGACGGTTACCGCCGATGAGTGCCACCGCTCCCGATGCCGCCCCGACCGACGCGGCGACGAGGGTGACGAGCAGCCCGGCGTTCCCGAGGGCGAGGTTCAAGCTGAGGGCTGGCACGCCGACTCCCGTGCCTCGGTGAGGCGCGCGTCGTTCACGCTGACGTACTCGTCGGAGTGCTTCACCTCGACCCGGTCGCCCATGAAGCGATCGTTCGAGGAGTCGAAGTAGCCGTGGACCACGACGGGGATGCATTCCTTGAAGATCCCGCCGGGTTCGCCGTCGTAGTCGACGCCGATGGTGACGTCGTCGAACTCGATATCGAAACTTGTGGTGAGCCCGTCGCTCTCCACCGAACCTTCGGTGACAGTGCCCTGCAAGCGGAGCCGTCGATCGCGGTCGCACCCATCTCGGAGCCCCACCTCGTCGACATTGCAGTAGTAGTCGACGGCCGAGGTGAGGAAGCGGGTCACCACGACCCCACCGGCGAGGATCGCTGCCACGAGAACGAGCGAGGGCAGCACCCGGCGAGGGCGGCGCCCGACGACGGGTTCGACCGGTCGGGGGGACAGGTCGGGGGAGGTCACGTCCAGTACTTCTCCTCGTCATCGACGAGTCGGCCCGAGCGACGACCGGCGCGCAACACCCAGAGCGCGAACGAACCGATCACGGCGACGGTGGCGGCGTAGGCGCCGAGGATGAATCCGGCGTCGCGCATGGCGATCACCGTGGTCACGACCCACCGCCAGACGGACTGCTCGAGGACACCTCGGCGCGACGCTCGGCGATCGCGCGGTCGAGTCCGCGGCTGGCCAGGAGATCATCCAGGGCGATGGTGCGGGTGCGATGGAGCAGGAGCCAGACGAACAGCAGGGTAAACGCGATCACACCGCTGAAGAGCGTGAAGAGCATGAGGCCGTCGATGTCGACGTCGAGATCGGTATCGAGGATGGTCGCCTCCTGATGGAGGCTTCTCCAGAGCCGGACGCTCCAGTGCACGAGGGGAATCTCGACGACGGCGAGCAGGCCGATCACCGCGCTCCGGCGAGCACGTCGCTCTCTGGTGCCATCGAGTCCTCGAACGGCGAGGTAGCCGATGTAGGTGACGAACAGCAGAGCGGTCGTGGTGAGCCGCGCGTCCCACTGCCAGTAGACGCCCCAGGTGATGCGACCCCAGAGCGATCCGCTGATCAGGGTGAGCGCCATGAACACGACCCCGATCTCGGCGCTCGCACCGGCGACGCGATCGAATCCGAGCGAGTGGCGCTTCCCGAAGAGGTAGAGGCCCGAGCACACCGCGGTCACGATGAACGCGAGATAGGCGAGCCAGACGGTTGGGACGTGGACGTACATGATGCGCACGGCGTCGCCTTGGTCGATGTCGGCGGGTGAGAGGACGAGTCCGAAGAGGAGAAGCCAGCCGAGCATGACCAGCGTGACGATGCCGAGCACTCGCGTCGCTCGGGTTCCGGTGGCGCGTCGAGCGGTCGGCTGCGGGGAGGTGGTGGGGGTCATCGGTTCGTCTCGCTGCTCAGTCCTCGATCAGGGTTCCGAAGGCGAGGGCTCCGCTCACGCCGACCGCCACGGCGAAGACGGTGAGCAGCCCCACCCAGGGCCACCCCTCCGACACCGCCGTCCGGTCGGTTCCGAGCGCTGCCTCAACACCTCTCGTCGCCCCGATCAGGACGGGCGCCGCCACCGGGAGAATGAGCAGGGGGAGCAGAGTCTCCCGGCCCGGACCACCGGCTGCGAGGCCTCCGTAGATGGTACCGAGGGCGGCCAGTGCGCACGTTGCCGAGATCGCTGTTGTGACGAGGAGCACGATGCCCTCCGCACGGGGCTCCGCGCCATAGAGCACGACCGCGAGTCCGAGGAGCACCGTGATCAAGGCGATGAGTTCGCAGGCGAGCGCGGCGGCCTTCCCGATGAAGAGCGCCACCGGGTCGACGCCGGCGACGCGGAGTGATTCGAGGGCCCCGTCGGCGGTCTCGATGGCGAACGAACGTTGCACGGTGATCAGCGTCGAGAAGAGGACGGCCAGCCAGATGAGGCCCGGAGCGGACCGTTCAAGTACACCGCCGGTCCCGAGGGCGAAGGCGAAGACCACCATCACGAGACCGGAGAACGGCAGCACCTGGTTCACGAGCACCCGTGACCGCCGTTCCACCAGGAGGTCCTTGGCGGCGATCCTTCGCGCGGTGCGAAGACGACCCACGGTCATGCCGCCTCCACCACGACGCCGCCCACCACCGTGACCTCGCGGTCGGCGAGGTCACGGCTTCGGTTGAGGTCGTGGCTCGCGAGCATCACGGTGACACCCGAGGCGGCGGCCAGCCTGATCAGCGCGTCGAGTTCGGTCCGGCCGTCCGGATCGAGACCGGCGTGGGGTTCGTCGAGCAGCCAGAGCTCAGCGCGCCTGACGAGGAGTACGGCGAGAGCCGTACGACGCCGCTGTCCGGCCGACAGCGCCGCCACCCTGACATCGGCGAGCCTCCCGGCGAGGCCGGCGGCCTCGACCGCGCGATCGGTCTCCTCGGTTGTCGCGCCGACGAGCTCGGACCAGAACGAGAGGTTCTCCGACACGGTGAGGTCGCCGTAGAGGCCGTTGCGGTGACCGAGGAGGCCGACGCGCTGACGGAGGGCCGCGCGGTCACCGGTGAGATCGACGCCGAGCACCCGGGCGCTGCCCCGGGCGACGGGCACCAGTCCCGCGCAGACGTTGAGCAGGGTCGTCTTCCCGGCGCCGTTGGGTCCGGCGACCAGAACCACCTCGCCTCGGGCCACGGTCAGGTCGAGCCCGGACAGGGCGGGGAAGCCGCCGAGCAGAGCGATCACACCGCTCATCTCGACCGCCGCGGCGCCGGACATCGCGTCGCCCGCTGGAGTCCCACCGGATCCGTCCATGGTCCTGTCACGCTACGCCGACCCTGCCCCGCCGGCACTCCGGGCCGGCCGGGCTCACCGGTAGTTTCGTTCCGGTGAAGCGGCGGTCTCAGCGACGGCTCGAGCCGAACCGGCGTCCGACGCCGCCTCCGAGAGAACTCGCTGTGCGCGCTGTCAGGAGGGGTCGGGGATCTCGAGGCGCCGATCTGTGGAGGTCGTGGCGGGAGTCTCGTCGCGCCCGGTGGGACCTTCCGCCGGAGCCTCATGACTGGCGTTGGGCGGTTGGGCTCCTCGGGCGCACCCTCGTCGTGGTCGGCCTCCTGATGCTCGGGTTCGTCGGCTACCAGCTCTGGGGAACCGGCATCGAGACCGCGCGCGCTCAGGCTGACCTCCGCGAGCGCCTCGATGACCGGTTCACCTCAACCGTGATCACGGCAGATCGAGTCGACAGCGAGGCGGCGAGCGCGCCGACGACCATCGCACCATCAACCGGGCCCTCGACCACGGAGTCGACCAGCGTCGCGACCGACGAGCCGGCGATTGCGACGACCACCGAGGCGGATGATCCCCGACCGGAGGAGAGCCGCGCCGAACCGTTCCTGCCCGGTGATCCGATCGCACGACTCGAGATGCCGTCGATCGGGACCGACCACATCGTGGTCGCCGGAATCGGCGTTGAGGAACTGCGTCTCGGTCCCGGCCACTTCCCCGACACCCCCCTGCCCGGTCAGCTCGGCAACGCGGCCATCGCTGGCCATCGCACGACCTACGGACAACCCTTTCATGATGTCGATCGACTGATCGTCGGCGACGACATCGTGGTGACCACTGAGGCGGGTCGCTTCACCTACGTGGTCGACGACATCTCCATCGTGCTCCCCTCCGACTACCAGGTCGTCTCGACCATCGACCCGTCACGAGCGACGCTGACGCTCACCTCTTGCCATCCGAAGTGGTCGGCGGCGCAGCGGATCATCGTCCACGCCGATCTCGATCCCGAGCGCTCGGACACGGTCGGAGTCGCCACCGATTACCGCGGGACAGCGCTGTGGGGCGACCCGGTCGCGGTCGCCTCGGAGGAGCCGGTTCCTGTCGCCTCGACCACGACACCCGCCATCGCGAACCCGACCAGCAGCATCGCGACCAGTACGACGCTGGCCAGCGCAACGCCCACCAGCACGACACCGGCCGCGGTGCCATCGATCTCCGACTCCGCCCCTGCCCCTGCCCCTGCGCCGATCGCAGACGTGTTCGCCCGGGGATGGTTCCATGATCCGGCCGCTCTCTGGCATGTGGCCGCCTGGGGTGGCGCGCTGGCCGCCGTTGTCGGGGTAGTGCTGCGGATCAGCCGTCGGCGTAGGAGCCACCTCGTCGGAATCGCCTACGGGCTGGTCCCCGGCCTCGTGTTGCTCTACTTCGTCTACGAGAACGTCAACCGACTGCTTCCGCCGGATCTCTGAGCCGGCTCGCCAGTCAGCGGCCGGTGAAACGCGCCGGACGGCGTTCAGCGAAGGCGTTGCGACCTTCGATCGCGTCGTCACTCCCCCAAGCCAGCGCTCGGATCGCGTCGACGGCGAGATCGCGGGACGGCCGACGCCGGGCCTCGAGGAGCGCCGCGCGGTGCGCGTCGAGCGACAGCGGCGCGAGCCGCACGATCTCCTCGGCCCAGCCGACGGCATCGGCAAGCGATCCGAATCGGTGGACCGCCCCGAGGCGATGCAGCGTCTCGGCATCGACCCGTTCGGCGGTGAGGAGGATCGAGCGGGCGACCGGCCAGCTGAACTCGTCGACGAGGCGATCCACGGTCCATTGGTCGACGGCGAGACCGAGCCGAGCGGCGGGGATTCCGAACTCACTGCCCGCGGTGGCGACCCGAAGATCGCAGAGGAGCGCGAGTTGGGTCCCGGCCCCGAGGGCAGGACCGTCGATCGCGGCGATCCGAACGGCCGGCCAACGATCCCAGGCCTCGAGCATCGCGCTGAGTTCGGCGCCGAACTCCTCGGAGTCCACACCAGTCAGATCGGCGCCTGCGCAAAACGCCGGTGGCGCTCCGGTCAGCACCACGGCTCCCACCGTCGCGTCGCCCGCCACGGCGCGGAGCTCGCGAACCGTGTCGAGGTCGAGGGCGTTGCGACGCTCCGGGCGATCGATCGTCACCACCAGTACGTCCCGCACAGGTCCCGCTCGCCGCTCGGTCCGTAGCATGATCGAACCCTATGTCCGAACGAGTCGAACCGCCGACGCCCGCAGATCCGGTCCTGCGCCGTCGGCGCGCAGTGGAGCGCTGGACCCTGCTCGCGAATCGCGTCGGCTACCTCGTGCTCGCGCTCTCCGTGGCCCTCTTCGTCATCGCCTTCGCCGTCGGATTCTCCTCCGGGCTCGCCGGAGCCGTTGTCGTCTCACTCCTCGTGTCGTTCGTGCTGCTCGCCCCGTCGATCGTGCTCGGATACGCCGTGAAGGCCGCCGACCGCGAGGATGCCGAACGGGCGGCTGGGAACCCTCCCTCGTAACATGGACGCCTCATGAGTTCGACCCGTCTGCCGGCCATCGAGCGGCGCGAGCAGATCCTCGCCTGCGCCTTGGAGGTGTTCGCCCGTTCCGGGTTCCACGGAACCTCGATGAACGATGTGGCCGAGGCGGCCGGAGTCACCAAACCGGTGCTTTACCAGCACTTCGACTCAAAACAGGAACTGTTCACCGCGCTCCTCGACGAGGTCGGCCATCGCATGCACAGCGCGATCACCGCGGCCACCTCGGTCGAGAGCGACGGGCGCTCGCAGACGGTCGCTGGCTTCCGCGCCTACTTCCGGTGGGTGGCCGATGATCACGATGGCTTCCGACTCCTGTTCGGCGGCACCGCTCGTCAAGAGGACGCCTTCGGCGACCGGGTGCGCCGCATCACCTCCGAGGTCGCCACGGCGATCGTTCCGTTGATCGCCGTCGATATGCCCGAGGAGCACCGGAGAACGGTCGCCCACGGCATCGTCGGTCTGGCCGAGGGCGTGAGCCGGCGGCTCATCGACCACGGCGATGACTTCGACCCGGACGTGATCGCCACCGTGGTGGCTGGCCTGGCCTGGGCCGGGTTGCGCTCGATCGACCAGTCGAGCCCCGTCGGCGCCGACGCGATCTGACACCTCTGCTCGGGTGACCCCCTCCGGTCGACCCGGTCTAGGCTCGTCTCATGCCGGCGCCGGGGGAACACCATCCCGCGTTCGAGGAGTACTGCGAGTGCATCTTCGAACTCCACGAGGATGATGTCGAAGTCATCCAGGCCCGCATCGCTGAGCGACTGAACGTCAGTCGTCCGGCGGTCAGCGAGATGATCCGTCGGCTCGCGGCTGAGGGTCTCATCGGCACCGACGGTGGGATCACGCTCACGTCGAGCGGTGTCGAGTTGGCCCAGCGAGTGGTGCGTCGCCACCGCCTCGCTGAGCGGTTCCTGACCGACACGCTGGGTCTGTCGTGGGCGGAGGCCCACCACGAGGCCGGTAAGTGGGAGCACATCATGTCCGACAGCGTGGAGGAGGCCCTCGATCGGCTCCTCGGTTCGCCGACGACCTGCCCGCACGGCAATCCGATCCCGGGCTCCGATTATGTGGCTCCCGATGTGCGCCCCCTCGCGGAGGCGTCGGTCGGCACGAGGTTCACGGTGAGGCGCATCCCCGAAGAGCTCGAGTTCACGCCCGGCCTCCTCGAGTTTCTCGAGGAGAGCTCGATCCAGCCGGGTCACAGCGGCACCGTGACCGCCACCTCCCCGGACGGAACGATCACGATCGAGATCAAGGGCCGCCACGTCGGCGTCGGCGCGTTCGCCTCCGAGCGCATTCTCGTCACCGGTTGATTCTTGGCGCGCTCACCCCTTCTCCTCGCGTTCGCGCTCGCCCTTGGACCAACTGCGGCATGCGGTGAGACGTATATCGACACGAGCCTGATCGACAATGACGCGGACGTCGCCCCCGCCGACGGCGGGACGAGCGAGGCTGGGGATGCCGAAACCGACGGGTCCTCGGCGGGACCAACGACCGACACCGAGTCGCGGGAGTTCGCAGCCACCCTGGAGTTATTCGCGCTGCATGCGCGGGAGATCTCCGAGGTTGTCGCCGATGATCGTGAACGCGCGGCCTCGATGCTCGACGACCTCGAGGCCGACTGGTCGCTGATCGAGGGGATCATCCGCGCCGAGCAGCCCGACCGGCTCTTCGGTTTTTCCCAGGCGGTCGACCTCGTCAGGAGCGGCGTTGAGCGGAACCGCCCGGCGGATGTCAGCAAAGGCTGGAAACTGCTCGCCGATCTGAGCGCTGACTACCCGGCCTGAGCGGCCAGCGACGAGAAGCCGGCCCCGAGCGATCTCGGGACCGGATCGGAATGGACGACCGCCAGCCGTCGGGTTGATCGGGTGAGACCGACGTAGAGCGCTCGGAGGCCGAGGTGGGCCTCCGACACGATCCTCGACGGCTCAACAACGATCACCGAATCAAGTTCGAGGCCCTTGGCCACCGACACCGGCACGACGGTGACCTGACGCTCGAGGCCGGAGACTCCGGCCCGGCCGTGCTCGACGCCCGCCGAGTCGAGGGCCTCGGAGATCCGATCGACGAGCGTGTCGGGGGTGACCACCGCGATCGAACCGTTCGGCAGCGAGTCGAGCGATGCCCCGACCTCGGCGACGACCGCCTCTCCGAGGTCGCCGGTGGCCGAGACGAGTCTCGGGTGCTCCCCTCCCGATCTCACCGACTCCGGCCGTCGGAGGCCCGGCGCGGCTGCCTCCATCACCACATCGGCCACGGCCATGATCTCGCGCGGGATCCGGTAGCCAACCGACAGCCCGATCACCCGGGCCGGACGTCGATTCGGAAGGTGCTCGAGCACGTCCTCCCAGGCGCCGGGGGCGAGGGCACCGGTTGCCTGGGCGAGGTCGCCGACCACCGTCATCGATCCGTTGAGCGAGCGACGCGACACCATGCGCAGCGCCATCGGGGTGAGGTCTTGGACCTCGTCGACCACGATGTGCCCGTAGGTCCTGATCTCGTCGGCCGGGTCGATCTCGCCCCGCTGGGGCACCGGGCCGAGCACCTCGCGGGCATCATCGAGGAGCGGGATGTCGGCATCGGTCCAGGACACCTCGGCCAGGGAGGATGACCGCGGTCGGTGGAGCAACTCGACGAGGTGCTCGACCTCGTCGGCATCGACCGCGTCGGTGAGTGCGGAACGGAGCAGCGCCCGCGAGCCGAGCAGGTCATGAACGAGTTGTCCGGGGGTGAGCACCGGCCACATCCGCTCGAGTGCCTCGCGGACCTCAGGGAGACGACGGATGGCCTCTCGCACCTCCGACGGCCCGGCATCGCCCGCTCGCCATCCGGCCGCCATGGTCTCCCACAACTCGCTCTCCACGATGCGTCGGCTCGCGTTGTGCCTGCGGTTCCGGCGCCGCGCCTGACGGATGATCCGACGCGACTCGTCGACGCTGAGACGCAGGTAGCCCGATCGGAAAGGAACCACGAGGTCGTCGCGCAATGGCCGCTCGCGATCGTCGACCGCGCGGTCGATCAGCCTCGACATGCGGGCATCACCCTTGGCGGCGGCGACCTCGGCGGCATCTCTTTCCGTGACCCGGATACCCGGCACGAGGTCGGCGAGCACGACCTGTTCAACCCCGGCCTCACCGAGTGAGGGCAGCACCCGTTCGATGTAGCGGAGGAACACACGGTTTGGACCGAGGACGAGCACGCCCTGATCCTCGAGGGGGAATCGATGGGTGTAGAGCAGATAGGCCGCCCGGTGGAGCGCGACGACCGTTTTTCCGGTTCCCGGTCCGCCCTGCACCACGAGCACTCCCGCTTGCGGCGACCGGATGATCTCATCCTGCTCGGCCTGGATGGTGGCGACGATGTCTCCGAGCGCGCCGGTGCGCCCTCGCTCGAGGGAGGCGATGAGCGTCGAGTAGCCCCGGAGCGTCGGACCACCACCGTCGAACTCGTCTCCGAGATCGCCGTCGAGACCGTCGTCGTGTCCGAGACCCAGGTGCCCCTGTCCGAAGAGCTCATCCTCCAGCCCGAGGAGGGTCCTGCCCTCCACGGCGAAATGCCGTCGGCGGAGCAAACCCATGGGCTCGCGGCCGGTCGCCCGGTAGAAGGGCTCGGCCACGGGTGCCCGCCAGTCGATCACGACAGGCTCGCTCTGATCATCCGCGACGGCCAGTCGGCCGATCCGGAAGCTCTCGGTCCCCTCCTGCTCGTCGTGCCGGTCGATGCGACCGAAGACAAGGGCGGCATCGCCGAGGTCGAGATCGGTGAGTCGCTTCACCAGCGCCTCGTCGAACGCGTTGCGCTCGAACCGGGCCTGGAAGGTGCCTCCGAGATCGGGCTCGTTGAGATCGCGCAGTCGCCAAGCGGCCTGTCGCGAGTTCTCGAGGCAGTCGTAGGCGTGATCGATAAACGCCTGCTCCTCGGGGAGATCGGGATGTCGTGCGGTCATGTTCGGGGGTTCCGGCACGGGCCTTCGGTGGTCGGACCCGTTTCGGGGGTCCATCAACTCTACCGGCAGGGGTATCGTCCCCCTTCCCCATGTCCGAGCCCACCGCCACCGAGTCGATGGGTGTCCCCTTCCTCGACGCTGCCGCGGGACGCCGCCCCCGACGGACCCCCGTCTGGTTCATGCGCCAGGCCGGCCGCCACCTGCCCGAGTACCGCGATGTCCGTGGCCCCGGCTCGATCCTCGATGCCATCGGCCGGCCCGATGACGCCGCGGCGATCACGCTCCAGCCTGTCCGTCGGTACGGCGTCGACGCCGCAGTGCTCTACTCCGACATCGTCGTGCCGGCCCACGCGGTCGGGTTCGGCATCGATGTGGCTCCCGGAACCGGGCCGGTCGCCGAGCAGCCGTTCCGATCGGCCGCGGATCTCGATCGACTCCCCCCGTTGACTCCCGATCTCATCGAGCACGTCGCCGAGACGGTCAGGATTCTCACGCGAGAGCTCGATCCCACCGTGCCTCTGCTCGCCTTCGCCGGGGCCCCGTTCACGGTCGGGAGCTATCTCATCGAGGGAGCGCCGAGTCGTACCTGGCGGCACACGAAGGCGCTGATGCACGGCGACCCGGCGCTGTGGCACCGGCTCATGGAACGGCTCGCCCAGTCGGCGCTCGCCTTCATCGACACCCAGATCGCCAATGGCGCCCGGGCGTTCCAACTCTTCGACTCCTGGGCGGGCGCTCTCTCCCCCACCGACTACCGGGAGTTCGTGGCGCCGCACTCCTCGGCGGTTTTCGCCCGGCTCGCCGAGACGCATCCGGGGGTGCCCGGGATCCACTTCGGTATCGGTTGCGACCACCTGCTCGAGGACATGGCGGCCTGCGGGGCGTCGGTCATCGGGCTCGATTGGCGTACCGGTATCGCCGACGCCCGTCGTCGTCTCGGGCCCGACACCGTGATCCAGGGAAACCTCGATCCGGCACTCGTGCTAGCCGGACGCGAGGTGGCGCTCGACGGCGCACGTGCGGTGCTCGCCGACAACGCCGGGCACCCGGGCCACATTTTCAACCTCGGTCACGGGGTCCAACCCGACACCGATCCCGCGGTGCTGGCCGCCGTCGTGGATCTCGTGCACGCGGGCAGCGGTGGACCCCCGACCGTTGACGATGGGACGATCAGCGCATGAGCCGAACCACCGCTGTCCTCCTCATGGCCTACGGGACGCCGAGGCACCCCGATGAGATCGAGGCCTACTACACCGATATCCGCCGGGGACGACCGCCGACCCCCGAGGCCCTCGCCGACCTCGTGGCCCGCTACGACGCGATCGGGGGAATCTCCCCGCTCGCCCGCCGGACGGAGGCTCAGCGCGACGCGCTGCAGTCCGCCCTCGACGAGCGGGCCCCGGACTCGTACCGGGTCGATCTCGGCCTCAAGCACGCCGACCCGAAGATCGAGGAGGCCACCGAAGCACTGCTCGCCGAAGGTGTCGAGCGCATCATCGGGCTCGTGCTCGCTCCGCACTACTCGAGTTACTCGATCGGCCAGTACCTGGGTCGGGCGCGAGCGGTTGCCGAGCCCGCCGGGGTGCCGGTGGGCGGGGTCGAGTCCTGGGCGACGGAACCGGCGTTCATCGAGTTCATCTCAGCTGATCTCGAGCGACGCCTCGCGTCCGTCCCCGCTGGTTCCCGGGTGCTCTTCACCGCTCATTCCCTGCCTCAGCGGATCATCGACGGTGGAGATCCGTATCCCGACGAACTGCGCGCCACGGCCGTCGCCGTCGCTGATCGTCTCGGCCTAGAGGAGGGCCGTGACTGGTCGATCGCTTGGCAGAGCGCCGGTCGGACGCCCGAGCCGTGGATCGGCCCCGACATCCTCGAAGTGATCGATTCGCTCGCCGAGGAGGGCTCGGTGCCCGGTGTCGTGGTGAGCGCCGTCGGTTTCGTCGCCGACCATCTCGAGGTGCTCTACGACCTCGACATCGAGGCAGCGGATCGGGCCGCGGGTCATGGACTGGCCTTCGCCCGCACCGCCTGCGTGAACGACGATGCCACGGTGATGGGCGCCCTCGCCGACCGTGTGATCTCGGCGGGCTGAGCCGGGCGGCCCGGATGAGCGAATCGCCGTCGCGGATCGCCGTCATCGGCGCGGGCATCACCGGCCTGTCGGCGGCGTACGAGGCCGCGATCGCCGGAGGCAACCGGGTGGAGGTGACCCTGTTCGACGGTGCCGGTCGCGCTGGCGGGCTGATTCGCACCTCGGAGTTTGCGGGACTGCGCGTCGACGAGGGGGCCGACGCCTTCCTTCGCCGGGTTCCCGACGCGCTCGATCTCGCTCAGGCGGTCGGCCTCGACGGGGATCTGACCTCCCCGACCTTGGGTTCGGCGGCGGTCTGGGTGAATGGCCTTCGCCCCCTACCGGAGGGGCTCGTGCTCGGTGTGCCGACATCTCTGGTCTCCCTGGCACGGAGTCGACTCGTCTCCTCCGCCGGAGCCGCCCGGGCACTCGCCGATCTCGTTCTGCCGCAACGTTCCCTTGACCACGATTCGATCGGGACCTGGGTGCGAGGACGTCTCGGTGCGGAGGTGCACGACCGGTTGACCGATGCGCTCGTCGGAAGCATCTACGCCGCCGACACCGATCGGTTCAGCCTGTCCGCGGTGCCGCAGTTGGACGCGCTCGCGCGAGGTGGGCGTTCGGCAATCCTCACCGCGCTCCGTCGTCGACAGCCGACCGACGGCGGGCCGATCTTCGCCGCCCCGACTGGCGGCATGGGGTCGCTGACCGACGCGGTGCTCGCCGCCGCGCGCGTCGCCGGAGTCAACACCCGACTCGACTCATCGGTCGCCGCGGTCGAGGCGCGCGACCGCGGAGTTCTCATCGACGGCGAACCCTTCGATGCGGTGGTCCTCGCCACTCCGGCCCGTGTGTCCGCGCGACTGCTCGAGTCGTCGGCCCCCGCCGCCGCGGCTGCCCTCGGGTCGATCGAGACGGCTGGCGTGGTGATGGTGACGCTCGCGATTCCCGCCGGGTCGCTGCCCGCGGCGTGTTCGCGTCTGAGTGGCTATCTCGTGCCGAAGTCGCGCCAGCGGCGGGTAACGGCGGTGTCGTTCGCCTCACACAAGTGGGCGCATCTCCGACCGGCTGACGGGGCGCAGATTCTCCGTGTGTCGCTCGGCCGCGACGGGATGGACGTGGGCGATCTCGATGACCGGGAGGTCATCGATTCGGTCGTCGATGAGGTGTCGGGTCATCTCAGCGCTGAAATCGCTCCTA
>JAURCL010000030.1 GCA_030828465.1 Acidimicrobiales bacterium
GGTGAACTGCTCGCCTGGGCCGGCGGTGACGACGGCCTGGTGAAGACCCGCGCCTACGACGGATGCCTCGGCGTCGAGACCCTCAGCGGACCGGACTCTGTCGTCGTGCTCTACGAGAAATGGGAGTCGGTCGAACACCATCAGGCATATGTCGGCTGGCGGATGGAGAACGGCCTCGTCGACCTCCTCGAGCCGTGGCTGGCAGCCCCATTGGAAATTGCCTACTACGAGGAGACCGGCGTCTGAGCGGGCGATCGACATGGAATACGAGTTCACCGTCGAAGATCCGATCACCGAGGAGGAGGCGCTCGCCCGCGTCGCCGAACGCGGCTGGCATGGGCTCGCCTTCGATGTGACCGTCGACGACGACGAGGAACTGCACTGGCACGAGTTCGCCGTCGAGGCATGGGTCATCTCAGGCTCCGGATCGTTCGCTGACCAACACGGCAACGTGACCGAAGTGTCCGCCGGATGCCACCTGAAACAGCCCGCCGGACACCTCCACCGTGACCTCGCGGGAACCCGCACCCGGGTGGTGATCGGCACCAACATCCCGTTCTCGGAGTGGACGCAGCCGATCGACAAACCACCGGTCCCCGCCGCCTGACCGATCGGGCGGCCAGAGCCGCCTCATCCAATCGACCATCACCACTGTGATGGGAACGACAGACATAGATTTCCGCCGTGCTCAGGCGCATCGCAGCGGTGTGGTCGGGGGAGTCCGAACTCGACTATCGGGGCGGAGCCGTGCTCGTGGCCGGCTCGGGGATCATGTTCAGTTTCACCGCGCTGTTCTTCCGCGCGATCGAGTCCGCGACTGACTGGCAGTTTCTTGCGGTGCGTGCCACCGGTGCACTCTCGGCCATGCTCGTCATCACCGCGCTTCGGGCCGGTCGGCGGCCGGTGCCCTTCCACATCATTGGGTGGAGGACAGGACTTGCTGGCGTTCTGCTCGGCGCCATGTCTGTGCTGTACATCCTCGCCTTCGCGAGAACCTCGGTGGCGACCGTCACCTTCCTGATCGCAGCCGGGCCGCTGTCCGGCGCGTTCTTCGGGCGAGTCATGCTGGGAGAGCGTCTCCATCGATCGACAGTGGTCGCCATTGCGATCGCCGCCGTCGGAATCGGCGTGATGGCGGCGCGCGGAGTCGACACGGGCCGTGTCGACGGCTTCGTGCTCGCTGCGGTGATCCCCGCCATCCTCGGCCTCTACAACGTGCTGATCCGCTCCACACCGAACGTCGATCCGGTGATACCGGCCATCATCTCCAACTCGCTCGCCATTCCGGTCACCCTGGTGATGACCTGGAGAGGTGCTGGCCTCGACATGCCGATCGGCGATGCGGTGCTCGGATTCTCCGCCGGATTCGTCCTCATCGGTGTCGGCCTCCCGCTGTTCAACCTCGGCCACCGCTCAGTGCCGACCGCGCAGATCTCGTTGCTGATCATGACCGAGGTAGTGCTCGCCCCACTGTGGGTGTGGATATGGCCCGGAGAGACCCCGGCGACCGCGACCCTCATCGGAGGGGCACTCGTGATCGGGGCCGTCGCGTACCAGATCGCCTCGGCCGACCGGGTGCCGCTCCGCCAGCCGACCGTCTGAACGAATTCCCCCGTCGGCAAGGAATTCGCAAGGAGCGCGAAGCAGAGTCCTGCCGTCTGACACACGGCAAAGGAGAAACGATGCTCATCACGCAGATCACCACCTGGGAGGGAACCCCGGCAGCCATCGAGGCAGTCGTCGTCGGGTCACGCGAGGCGGCCCCCATCCACGAGGGCCTCGGCGCGAAGAACCCCCGACTGATGCGCGCCGTCTCGGGCGGCGACGTCCACCGTGTCGAGTACATGATCGACTTCGACTCGTTCGAGGCCCACGGCAAGTTCTCCGACGCCATCGTTGAGGGCGAGTGGTGGACCGGCATGATGCAGGCGGTCGCCGCGGCCTACCCCGATCTCAGAAACTGCGGAACGCGCCTGATGTACAACGCGATCTGATCACCCAGACGCTGCGACGGCGCTGAAGAACTCGGCGCTCGGCGCGACGCTGAGGTCTGCGTCGAGTCGCGCGACGAAATCACGCTCCACCTTCACCGCTCCGCTCGGATTGCCCGCCGAGCGGAGCGCGCCGATCAGATTGCGATGTGCTCGCTCGTCATACGGTGCGATGCGCGCCAACTCGCGTCCGAGTTGCACCGCCATGTCGAAGTCATCCGCGGAGAACGCGACCTCAGCGAGCAGTCCAAGGGACCGCCGCTCGACGTGGTGCATCCGATCGCGCTCGATATCGAGCCAGTCACGCTCGACGCCGGTGAGCAGCGGTCGACGAGCGATCGAATAGGAGATCGACGCGCGTCGCGCCGCCTCACGTCGATCTCCGGCGCGCAGATCGCGGAGTGCGAAATCGATGTGATGGTGCGCGAGCTCGACATCCACGACCGTGTCCTTCGGGCGATTGAAATTGACGCTGCCCCCTGAGGAGGAGATCAACTCACGGCCGTCAAGATCAAGCTCACTCAAGGCGGATCTGAGACGCGACAACGTGGCGTTTAACACGGAGTCGACCGAGCGCGGTGCCTTGCCTCCCCAGATGTCATCAATCAGCCGGTCACGGCCGATCGGGAAGGGGTCGATGACCAGCCGGATCAGCAGATGGCGTCCGATCGGTCCGGGGAGGTCAGACGCGGACACCACCAACCCACCGGACACCAAGCGGATGTCCCCCAGCAGCCGCACCTCCAACCCCATTCAGACGACGATAGGCGTGAGGCACATAGTTGGTCCAGAGTCCGAAGATGTGTTCATCTACGGTTCACACCGTCGAAGTCGCAACGCAATGACAAGACCGGCCTGTCAGCCTGTTGAAGTCAGCACATCCAGCGAAAGGACTCCGAAATGACACTCACGGTCAAATGTTTCTGCGGCGCGGTGGTTCAGACCGACGACGAAGACGTCCTCGTCGAACAGGTTTCCACCCATGCCTCATCCGTTCATGACATGGACCTGTCGCGGGACGACATCCTCGCCATGGCGAACTCATCGGAGGGCTGAACCACGTGAGTTACGTGATCGCCACACAACTCCGACCGTCGAGTCGCGCACCCTTCCTCGATTCGATCGACACGATGATCCGACCGAAACTCGAAGCCGCCGGCGCCGAGTACGTGGTCGCGCAGGAGGGCATCTCATCCGGGTCGCAGACCGGCATGTTCACCGTTGGCTCACGCTGGGGGTCCGTCGACAAAGGGCTCGCCGGACTCGCCGGCTTCTACGCCGACCCCGAAGTAGCCGCGTTCCTCGTCGACAATCCGGTCGATGTCGCCTTCCGCGGCACAGGTGTCGTCGACGCCGAGCGAGGCAACCCGAACGGCGCGTTCACCGTCGTCCTGTCAGCGCTCATGTCGAACTACGACGCCTCGAGCGCCGATGCCTTCTATGACGACGTCCACGCCATCTTGAACGATGCCGGAGTGAACGGCATGCGCATGATCCGTTGGATCGCCGCCGGCGAGTTGTCGGGCTCCTGGGCAGCGCTGTTCTACACCGACTCGATCGACGCCTACATGGCCGGGTTCAACGCCCTATATGCCGACGGAAGCATCGTGTCCCGCATGGGCGCATATGGGTTCAGCCCGCTGAGCCGTTCGATCTCGATCAACCACTGACACTAAGGAGATCACTACATGGGATTTGTGCAGATCATGGAATTTCAGATGGAGCCGGCCGAGGCTGTGCGTCTCATCGAGCAGTACGCCGAGGAGGGCAAAGGGGTCACTTATGCGCGCCGCGCGGTGCTCGGGCTGGATCGCAACCGACCCGGCACGGTCATCCAGATCATCTTCTTCGACTCCGCCGAGGAGGCCGAACTGAACAACGAACTCGAGATCACTCAACGCGGCGGCGAGGAGTTCTCCGCGCGTGCCCTCGAGGTCAAGTTCACCGACGTCGACGTCATCACCGACATCACCATCTGAACCGTTTCGAGCTCTCGTCTACGGGATCGCCTCGTAGACGATGTTGTTCGGGGTCTCCGCTATCCGAGTGAAGGTGGAGAAACCAGACGTCTCAAAGATGGTCCGCATACCGGCCTCGCCGGCCTGATTCCCGAGACCCGCGGCTCCCTCCTGAGCGAGCGAGCACGGGACGCAGCCGAAGAGGCTCATGCCGTAACGAAGCGCGGCCATGAACCCGTGGTTGTCCTCCCGCGAGTCCTTCGCGAACGGCTCAACCAACATGAGGTGCCCGTCGGCGGCGAGTTGGGACCGGGCATGCGCGGCCGCGCCGACCGGATCTCCCATGTCATGGAGACAGTCGAAGAAACAGATCAGGTCGAACGGCCCGGAGTAGCCGTCGGCCGACGCCACCTCGAACGACACGTTCTCAAGCCCGAGCTCAGCTGCGTTCGCGCGAGCCGCCTCAACCGAGGGTGCATGGAAATCGAAGCCGGTGAACGAACTGTCCGGGAAGGCGCGCGCCATACGCACCGTCGATGCACCGTTGCCGCAGCCGATGTCAGCGACGGCGATACCCGCGTTCAACCGGTCGACGCCGCACGACAACGCCGGCATCCAGTGCTGGATGAGGAGATGGTCGTAGGCCGGTCGGAACAACTCCTCGGTGCCCTCGAAGAAGTAGTGGTGATGCTCACCCCAGCCGACCGCGCCATCCCCACGGAGTGCCTCGATGCCCTGATCGAGATCGAGGTAGAGCGCCTGGGTGCCCACGAGCCCACCCGCCATCCAAAACGGCGATGCAGGATCAGCGAGAGCCGTCGCCACCGCGGACGGCAACCGGTAGGTGTCCGATGACGCCTCGTAGACCGCCAGGCCGGCCGACGCCTGCTGATCGAGCCACTCCCGGGTGAGCCGCGGGTTCGTTCCCGCCGAGGCCGCCACCTCGTCCGCCGAGAGCGCGCCCCGGCCGTCCATGGCCCGGTACAAACCGGTTCGATGGCCGGCGATGATGCACGCCACCGTGACGGCACCCACCATCGAGCCCGCCACCGAGCGCAACACCTCGCGGATGTCGGGCTCGTTGTTGTTCGTCTCGTTCATGTCACCTCCGAAACGTCGCGGGGAGGGGCCACCAGGACCCCTCCCCGAAACACGATGAGACCGTCAGTCGGTCGTGGATCTGGTCAGTCGTAGATGGCGAGGACCGTCGCCAGTCCGATCAGGCCGATGATCAACAGGTTCATCACCCTGAACACCACGATCGGAGCCTTCATCATGGTGGCCCCGAACGCGGTGGACGCGACCCCCGGGGGTACCGACTTCTGCAGCGCGCTGAAGTCCTGGAAGATGCCGTCCCACCAGATGATCACCCAGAGCGAACCGAGGACGACGAAGGCCGCGAGCGCCAGCCTGATGCTGGAACTGAGCGCCGACACGTCACCGAACACGAGCATCGCGATCGAGGCCGCCACCGCGGTCGTGTAGGGAAGGATGATCGCGCGACCGTCAGCCGCTCGGGTCTCAATGACCCGTGTCCAAGTCTTCTCATCCATTGTTGTCGTTACCTCCATGGGTGTGTTGACCCGCCGTTCGGCGAGAAGTTGCGAGCCTCAGGCGACTCGAATGGCGACGAGGCCCTCCATGCTGCCCGTCGTCGGAGCCCCCGGCGCCGACTCGAGGAGTTGGAGAATGGACGCGTCGGGTGGCGCGGAACGCGCCGCATCGATGTCGTCGAGCGAACCGGCGTTCGCGCAGAGGCCGATGGTGAAGGGGACCGGCTCCGCCAGGTTGAAGATCGTCTGTGTGATGCCCGATGCCGCATGTTGGGCGTCGGCCATCTGATGGCTCCAGGCGAGTGAGGCAGCCCACTGGCGAGGATCGACCTGCCAGGTCGTCACGGCGACAGCACCCGGGGGCTCCCGCAGAGAGCCGGCGACGTGCGTCACCCGCGCCATGAAGTCACCGGCAGGACCATCAAGGCGCTCGGCGAAGGATCGCTGTGCGGCCATGAAGTCGGCATCGCCGATGAGTTGTGCGTTCATCGCCATCAACTCGCCGTGAGTCGAGAACATGTCGGCCACCCACATGCGGCCGATCGAGCCGAGCACCACGGTGTAGACCGTCGCCTGCCTGCCGGTGATCGAATTGGCTCTCGCGATCAGATCGATCAATTCCGGGACAGCCTCGGCGGACTGGCCGGGCTTCACCTGGATATGGCGGTTGAACATGAACATCTGGGACCTCCTAGCTCTGACAGTTCGTTGAACCTCTCGTCATTCGACGGTACGGACGGCTGATTTCGAAAGTCTTGCGATGTCGACAGCCCCGCAACCCCGAGGATCGACCGGTCCATCCGAGGAGCAGCAGCTGCTCAAACATCTCAGCCGTTGTCCGCCATCCGCTTGGCGACCTGTGCCGCCATATCGCCGACGGGCTGAATGGTGGCCGTACCCGAAGGGATGATCGGACGCAGACCCTCCACCATCGCGTCGTAGTCGTCGGTCTCGACTACGAAGAAGAAGTCGTGTCCCGGGGGGTCAACCCACGCCCCGACAACGGTCACGCCGTTCTCCGCGAGCGACGGCAGTACGGCGCCAAACGACGCTCCAACCGCTGCTGGGTCGTGCGCCGGGCACGTGTTCTCGTCATGGTGGTGATGGATGTGAAAAAGCATTCCCGAAGTGTGCTACACCTCGATTGCGAGAATCTTGTGACGTCAGAGCACCGTGCGGACTCGCCAGAGGTCGGGGAACAGTTCGACCGCGAGCATTCGCCGCAGATAATCCACACCGTTCGTCCCGCCAGTTCCCGTTTTCATCCCGATGACACGTTCCACTGTGGTGACATGGTTGAACCGCCAGCGGCGCACATAGTCCTCAAGATCGACGAGCTTCTCCGCCAACTGGTACTCCGACCACCAGCGTTCCGGATCGGCGTACACCTGACGCCACATCTCGACCACGCCGTCGTCGGCGTGGTGCGGCTCGGCCAGTTCGCGATCGAGCACCTCGGCGGGCACCGGAAGCCCGGCACGGTGACATAGCGCCAAGGCCTCGTCGTAGAGGCTCCGTCTGGCCAACTCGGCCGTGAGTCGCTCGACAACTTCGGGTTGACCGTTGTGAACAGCCACCATCGCAGCGCTCCGATTGCCGAGAGCGAACTCAATCTCCCGATACTGGAATGACTGAAAGCCGGATGATCCGCCGAGCGCGTCGCGAAAATGCGAGTACTCCGACGGAGTCATCGTGCGCAGCACATCCCACGCCGAGTTCAGCTGCTCGAAGATCCGCGACACCCGACTCAGCATCTTGAACGTCGGCTCCAGCCGATCCTCGGCCATTGCCTGGCGGGCGAGATCGAGCTCGCGGATCACGAGACGCATCCAGAGCTCAGAGGTCTGGTGCTGGATGATGAACAGCAGTTCATCGGGCGCGTCACTCAACGGGCGCTGGGCCGAGAGGATCTCATCGAGATGCAGGTAGCCGCCGTATGTCATCGGTTCCCCGGAACTTCGCTCACCGTGCATCGCCGCGACAGTAATCCCCGGGCGATCAGAGCGGATCGGCGATGCCCAACGGAAGCGCTCCTCGACCTTTCGCGATGATCAGAGTCGGATCAGCGCGGTCACCACGGCCGCCGCCGTCACGACCACGATCACCGGGGCGCGCCGCCACACCAGAACACCGGCCACGGCGACACCCACGGATCGCGCGTCGAGCGTCAAAGAACGACCATCGGCGATCGTCAATTGAATGATCACTGCCCCGACCACCGCGGCGGGGATAAGCGATGCGAGACGAGCGAATAGCGGCACCCGGTCGAGTAGCGCTCCACCGGCGAACATCCCGGCAAGGCGCTGCGACCACACCCCGATCGCGAGCAGCGCGATCACCCCCCAGGTCACGGTGACGGCTCCGGGATCGACAGGGCGGCGACCGCGCCGACCAGGCTCAGGATGATCGGAACGCCTGCCGGGAGCACCGGGATGAGCACGGCGCAGATCGCGCCGCCGAGGAGCGCGGCCGTCAGACCGTCACGCCGTCGAAGCAAGCTCGCGATGACCGCGAGGAGCAGCGCCGGGAAGACCGCGTCGAGGCCGAGCCGCTCCGCGTCCCCGATCACATTGCCGAGGAACACCCCGATGAGCGTGCCCGAGACCCAACCGAGGTGCATCGCGAGGGTCACCCACCAGAAGACCGAGATCACCGCACGCGGCTCGCTCTCCTGCACCGCGACCCCAACATTTGGATCGAAGGACTGCAACCCGGCCGCAGCGCGATGCCAGCGGCCCACCTCAAGGCGGGCGCCGAGTCCCGCAGCCAGCAGGCCGAAGCGCGTGGCGACGACCCACCCCGCGACCAACCCGGCCAACAAGCCCCCGCCGGCATCCCGCACCGCGAGGTAGGCGAGTTCCGTGGTTGCCGCGTTCACCACCAGAGCGGCAACCACCGTGCGCAGCTCGGACCCCGTCCGCTCGAGAACGAGCACATTCACGGTCACCCCGAGGGTGAAGAAGGTGAGACCGATCCCGAGAAGGACCCCGAGATCGGGCCGCTTCGACAATCCTGCCACGGCGGGAGTCTGACAGTCCCGAAGCGCCCGAGAGGTTGCTGGAGTCGCTCGGCGGGTCGTGGACCGGGCGGGTCAGATCAAACCAAGTGACCGCGCTTCGGAGATGAGCGGTTCGCTGAGCGTCACTGAATGATCCTCGATGTACTGCTCGTGGCGGTCCTCGATACGGGATCGGTCGTAGCGGTAACTCACCATCAGTCCAAGGGATTCGGCCCGGCCGCGCTCCGATGGGTTGGCGTCTGGAATGAGATCGTCAAGAGCTGCTCCGTTGCGAAGGTGGAACCGAGCGACCGAGTCGAGCGGTGCACCGTCAGCCCGCCTCGCCGACAGGAAGTATCGGAGGGCGAGTTGGCGGATGTCGGTCGACGATGGCGAACTTGTGATGGGGCCCTCGGCGCCCGCGCTGTTGGCAACCCATTCCGCAAAACCCGGAACCGGTGACAGCGTCACGAAGTTCTCGACGTTCGGTAGTTCGCGTTCGAGGTCCCTGACCACCTGCTTGAGCAGCAAATTGCCGAACGACACCCTCGAGAGTCCGGGTTGGCAATTGGAGATCGAGTAAAAGACCGCCGTGTCGGCATCATTCGGATCGGTGAACTCCTGGTCGGCGGAGAGTACGTCGGCGATCGATCGGGGAGTGCCGCGGGTGAGCGCGACCTCGACGAACACGAGGGGTTCGTCCGGCATAACCGGGTGGAAGAACGCGAAACATCGCCGATCGTCCGGGAGCAGGCGCCGTCGCAGGTCCTCCCAGTCGGTGATCTCATGCACCGCTTCGTAGGCGATGATGCGCTCAAGGATGTCGGCTGGAGTCGACCAGGTCACCGAGCCCATCTCGAGAAACCCGCGGTTGAACCACGATGTCAGCAAATGCACCATGTCGACATCGAGCGGGAGGAGGTCGGTTCGTTGACGACCCGACGAGAGCAGATCAGCTCGCATCGCGACGATCGCGGACGTGGCTCCCGGAGCCTGATTCAGGCGGCGCAGAAACTCCTGTCTCGGGGCTTCCGCTGCCCTCGAGAGATCGATGAGATGAGCATCGGACGGCTCGTCGAGGTAGGCCTGTGCCGCTGAGGCGAGGGCGATTGGATCTGGGGCCAGAGATCCGTTCAGCCAGGAGAGGAGGTCGAGGCGCGACGGCAGCTCGAGCGAGCGATACCGATCAGTGATGACGGAGGCCAGCGTCACGCCGGATGCCTCACCTCGGCTCGACACCAGTGCCAGACACAGATCCTCGAGGCTCGTATCGGCGGTGGCGAACGTTGCGTGCCGCCGGTCTCCGAAGCGAGACCGAAGACGTTCGAGGAGTCCCGAGAGCACCACACCGCGATGGTCGCAGAGCCAGCCCGAGGTCGACGAGGTGGACACGTTCCACCCATGTCGCAGCAACATGGCAAACTCAGAGGATGCGAGTCGACGCGAACTTCTACGGCAGCGTTCCCATGCCTGACGCCGGATACGGCGGTCCGGCTCCGGTTGATCGGCGCTACGACAACCCCGACTTCCTGGCCTGCTACGACAACCTCACCCACTGGGCCAAGACCATGGATCGGCTCGGCTACGACACGATGTGGCTCACCGAGCATCACTTCCAATACGAGGGGTACGAGGTCACTCCCAACCTCATCCTGTTCGGCCTGCACCTCGCCAAGGAGACCGAGCGGCTTCGACTCGGCCAGATGTTCAACGTCGTGCCGCAGTGGCACCCCCTTCGACTCGCGGAGGACGCTGCGATGATGCAGATCCTCACGGGAGGGCGCATGCAGTTCGGTGTCGGCCGCGGGACCGTTCCGCGAGAGGCGCAGTCGCTCGGAGGTGTTGTGGCCTCGGGCGACAACGAGATGTCGGCTGAACTCGACCGGATCAACCGTGAGATCTTCGAGGAGTCGATGGAGATCATCAAGGCAGCCTGGGAGAACGAGACGTTCTCGTTCTCCGGTAAGCACTTCACGTTGCCACCCCCTGGGATCCCCGACCGCGGTTCGACCGTCAAGAACCTGACGCTCATCCCGAAGCCAATCGCGCCGATCGATGTGTGGCAGGCCGTGACCTCCCCACCGACCCTCGACTACACGGCCCGTGTTCGCCACCATGCGGTGCTCCCGGCTCGGGGGATCGAAGGCACCAAGAAGTGGTGGGACTCCTTCGCGGAGAAGGCGGCGGACGGGGGATGGGAGCTCGCCCGCGGCGAGGGACGTTGCCTCGCGCTCAACGTTCACGTCGGGCGGACCAGTGCGGGAGCGCGTGAGTCGGGCCGTAACGCCCACGACGAGTGGATCAAGTTCCTGTCGCCGTATGGGCGTTTCAAGCACTACGCGATGGCGGATGGCAGCGAGACCCCGTTCGATCACAAGCCCTCGGTGGAGGACTCGATCGATCAGCAGATGATGGCGATCGGTTCGGTTGAGGAGGTCGCCGATCTCATGGGTCGCTACCGCGACGAGGTTGGCGTGGAGCACTTCGTGCTGTTCTTCGACATGCCCGGCCTCACCCAAGAGGAGATGGACAACCAACTCGAGATGACGGCCACCGAGGTGCTCCCGCGCATCGGCGTCACCCTCGGCTCCTGAACGACACCGCTAACCGGGCGTAGTCTTCGCCCGTGGCGCCTCCGCTGACGATTCTCCTGACCGGCGCGGGTGCGCCCGGCGTCACGGGAACGGTCCACGCGTTGAGGAACAACCCGTCCGGGGAGCGCCCGCGAATCGTTGGATGCGATGTTCGATCGGACGCTGTCGGTCAAGAGTTGGTCGACGCATTTGCGACCGTGCCCGTTCCCGAATCCGACCACTATGTGGAGTCGCTTCTCGGCATCTGTCGAGATCATGGCGTTGACGTCATCGTCCCGCAGACCACCCGGGAAGTCGAGCGGCTGGCCTCGGCAGGGGAGCGTGTGCGGGCCGAGGGGATCGCGCTCGTTGCCGGTGAGGCTGATGCGGTTCGCCGAGGCAACGACAAGGTCGAGACCCTTCGAGCGTTCGAATCCGCCGGGCTTGCGAGGCCGCAATGGTTCATCGCGCGCTCCATCGACCAGGTCGCGGATCTCGCGGCGGAGCTCGGCCATCCAGAGCTCGAGGTTGTCGCGAAACTCCCGAGGGCCAACGGCATGAGGGGGTTCCGCGTACTCAGCGCCAGCGCACGGCGCTACGAGACCTTCGCCACTGCGAAACCCGGCGACCCTCGGGTCGCCCTTGACGACTTCCTCGAGGTCCTGGCAACCGCCGACGACATCGAGCTGCTGGTGACGGAGTATCTCCCCGGCCCGGAATACTCAGTTGACTGCTATCGCGGCCCATCCGGCGATGTGGCAGTGGTCAGGGAGCGCACCTCGGTTCGCAGCGGGATTGCGTTCGACACGATCGTCGTCGATCGACCCGATATTGGGGAGATGGCGCTACGAGGGGCCGAGGAACTCGGTCTCAACGGCGTTTTTGGTTTTCAGTTCAAAGAGGCGCGTGACGGCTCGGTGCTGCTCCTGGAGTGCAATCCCCGAGTTCAGGGGACGATGGTCACCTCGGTGCTCGCGGGAGCCAACGTCATCTGGGCGGCCGTCAACGACGCCCTCGGGAGGCCTCCGCTTTCGATCCCCCCGCCGCGCGTCGGGACACGACTCCGCCGATACTGGGGTGGGGTCGACGACGCCGGTACTCATCTCTTGGGTTCGGCGTGATCGACCACGGCGCGCTGAACGACGCGAAGGCGATCCTCTTCGATCTCGACGACACCCTCTACGACGCCGCCTCCTTCGAGGAGCAAGCCGATCAGGCCGTCGCGGCAGTTTTCGCTCGCCTCGGTGAGATTGAGGTTGTCGAGGCACTTGCCCATGCGGCGAATGTCCGTGCAGAGGGATGGTCCGGGTATCTCGATCGGTGGGCTGAGGCCATCAACCTCGGCCGGGAGTCGATCGCCGAGGCCCTAGACGTGAGGCGCTCGATGTCACCACGGCTTGAGTTGCGATCGGGAGCAGCGGAACTGCTCTCCGAACTCAAGGAAACTGGTCGTGCGATTGCGATCGTCACCAACGGAGATCGCCGACAGCAGGAGAACAAAGTCGACGCCCTCGGTCTGGTTGCTCGTTGGGGGGTGCACGTCGAGTACGCGGCGGACTCCGAGCCGAAGCCCTCCCCTCGAGCAGTCGATCTCGCCCTAGAGGCCCTCGGAATCGCCAATTACCAGGCGTTGTTCATCGGTGACTCCCCGTCCGACGAGGCGGCGGCCCGAGCTGCACACGTTCGCTTCGTCTGGGCGGAGGAGCTCTTCGGCCCGCTCAGGAGCGATCCGCTCAGCCCGTGAGCTCGTCGAAGTTCGACAGGTACCCCTGAGCGGCATTCCGGAACGACGTCTCTCTTCGGTTGAGCAGGGAGCGGAGACGATCTCCGCTGGTCGGGCCATCACCGGCCCACCAGATCGGGTGGGTGAGCAATTGAAGCGAACCCGAGTCCGGCAACTCTCTGGCGTTCCACCTTCCCCTCGAATCGGACACGTAGGCGATGTCGTCGAAGAAGCGACGTTCGTATGCGTGCGGCACCGGCAGATCGAGAGCGTCGTAGTCGACCGGATGGGTCGCGGGTCGATGGAAGCTGACCGAGTCGACCGGCACATCGACAATTTGCTCGAACGTGGAGATTTCGGTCCGCACCCCGGCTGACAACTCGGAGGGCGAATAGAGCGAGGCATCAACGTGGATCCCGACGCGATGCCCGCATGCTGCGATTTCCCGCACCACTGCGACGCTGCGGTCCTCGAGGAGGTTGTAGGTGGTGCCGCGCAGCAGGAAGAAGTAGGTGGCGAAGTGGGATCGGCGCTCAACGGCCCGGGCGTGACTCAACGCCAGATCCAAGTCGAGGTCGACATCGTGTCGTAACAAGAGGTGATCGCCTTCAGAGGTATCGGAGAACCAGCCAAGCGGGCGATTGGTCGTGGTCAGGCGATCGACGAGGTCGCAGTAGGTGTCGAGCGACCACGCAGACTCTGGAACAGGGATCGGCACTCCAAGAGTCTGCCCGACGCGCGCCCATAGGCTGAGGACGTGGCCGGCAAGCGGAAACTCCGTGTGGTCCATGCCGCCGGACAGCTTCGAGCATCCGCTGGCATCGAACGGCAGATGCTCTGGGAACAGGAAGCCGCCGATGCGCTCGACCTCGAGTGGACGTCGATGCTCATCCGACCCCGAGGAGTGAGCAAACCGGGCAGCCGCGTGCTCCATGAGATCGATGTGCGAGATCCAGGCCATGACCTCCGAACCTGGGTCGCGTTCCGTCGCGGCTTTTACGCGCTGCTCGCGAGCATCGACCCTGCTCCCGATGTTCTGCTGCTCAGGCACAACGTCCACGACCCGCTGGAGGCGCGGTTCATCGCAGGACATCCCAACGTCGTCACTGTCCACCACACCATCGAGGACGCTGAGATCCTCTCGCTAGGTGGTCGCGCAGCATGGGCGAAGCGAGCGCTCGAGCGTCGATTCGGCACGAGGAGTCTCGGATGTGCAGCGGGAATCGCGGCGCTCACACACGAGATCCTCGACCACCAGCGCTCCCGATGCGTCGACCTCTCGCCGCCGACCTTCGTGTATCCGAATGGTCGACTGCTCGACGACGCACCGCTGGTTGATCGCCGCGAGGAGACGCGGATGGTGTTCGTCGCCACAGAGTTCGCTCCTTGGCAAGGGTTGGAGGGCTTACTGGACCGGCTCGCCGCATCAACTATCGACGTCGCGCTCGATGTCGTCGGGTTGCTCTCGGCCGAGCAAGAGCGACGGTGCGCGCGAGATGCACGCGTACGAGTTCACGGACTGCTCGGCGATGAGGCACTTGGACAGGTGCTCGCTGCGGCGACGGTCGGCATCGCGGCGCTGAGGGCCGATGGAAAGGGGCTGACGCAAGCCTGCTCGCTGAAGGTGCGCGACTATCTCGCGGCAGGCGTGCCGGTCGTCTCCGGCCATGACGACGTGTTTCCCGATGACTTCCCCTTTTATCGACGTACCGGAACCGACATCGATGCGATGCTCGCTGCGGCGCGCGAGTGGCGGGCGGTTGATCGGCTGACCGTCCGCGAGGCCGCCCGTCCCTATATCGACAAGGTGGAGCTCGTACGGCGCCTCCATGAGGAGCTCGTCGCCACGTTCGCCTCGGCCGAGGGCTGAGCGGGCAGACTCTCGCGATGGGATCCAGCAAAGCGGCGCGCGGAACCCGGCGGGTCACGGTCATCCGCCGCGGGGCCGGAGACGACCGCCCCGTCGACGACACGGTGCTCGTCGAGGGGCCCCTCGAGATCCTGGTGGATGCCGTCTCGGTCGCGACGACCATGAGAACCCCGGGCGACGACGAACTGTTGGCCCTCGGATTCTCCATCTGTGAGGGGCTCATCCCGGAGGGGTGCGAGCCGGTGGTCGAGATCGTGGGGACCGAGGGTGATGGGGCGCGGGTGCTCGTCACCACGGGAAATCTGTTCCCCCAACAGGTCGGCCGTCTTGGCTTGGTGTCGTCCTCGTGCGGGGTGTGCGGCACGGCCGATCTGCCCGGCCTGATCGCCTCCGTTCCCTCAGTGGCGCCGACGGTCAGCTTTGATTCGGCCACGCTGATCGCGGTGGCGGGCAGTGCTCGGTCGCTTCAGGAGCTCTTCACGCTCACCGGCGGCTCGCATGCAGCGGCCGCCTTCGACGTCAATGGAAAGATCGTTGCGCTGGCCGAGGACGTCGGCCGACACAACGCGGTCGACAAGGTTCTCGGCCGGCTCTATCGCGATGGCCGCCTGCCGGCCGGTGACCTCGGCTTGTTCGTCAGTGGGCGAGCGAGCTTCGAGATGGTGCAGAAGGCGTGCGTCGGCGGGTTCGCCGCAGTGGTGTCGGTCAGCGCGCCGTCGTCCGCAGCGGTGGAGGCGGCATCTCGCGCTGGCCTTCGCCTGCTGGGCTTCGCTCGCGGTGATCAGGCGACCGAGTACGTCGCTGGCGAACGACCGTCGTGATCGTCACGCTCGCTGTTCTGTCGTCGCTCTTCTACGGCTTCTCTGACTACGCCGGTGGGCGGGCGGCCCGGCGACTGCCAGCGGTCACCGTCGGACTGATCTGTGATGTCCTGCTCGGCGTCGTCTACGCCGGATTTGTGCTTCTCGACGATGTCGCTCTCGACGCACGGGCACTCCTGTGGGGAATGGTTGCCGGGATCGGTGGGGTGACCGGGGTCGTCGTGTTCTACGCGGCCCTCGCCCGAGGGACGATGACCGTGGCGGCTCCGGTCACCGGTGTGGTCTCAGCGATCATCCCCGTCGCGATCGGCCTGCTCCTCGGTGAGCGACCGGGGGCGCCCGCGGTGCTCGGCGCGGTCATCGCCCTGCTCGCTGTCGCCCTCATCGGTGGCCTCGTCGGGCTTCCTCATGCTCGCGTCACCGCGGCCTCCCTCACCTTGCCGGTGATCGCTGGGTCATCGTTCGGGCTGTGGTTCGTCGCTCTCGAGCGCTCGGGCGATGACAGCGGCTGGTGGCCGCTGCTCACGGCGCGGTTCATCACAATTCCGATGCTCCTCATCGTCCATGTCAGCAGTAACCGCCGGAAGCCCGTCGTCTACGACCGTTCCGCGGTTCGCGACGCGGTGAGTGCCGGCGTGTTGATCATGCTGGCGAACGTGACCTACCTCGTGGCGGTCCGGGAGGGGCTGCTGTCAGTGGTCGCCGCGATCGTCTCGCTCTATCCGGCAGCCACGGTCACGCTGGCGATGCTCATCGACCGGGAGCGAGTCGTGCGAACGCAGGTCGCGGGGATGGGCCTCGCCCTGCTGTCGTTGCTCCTCGTGTCGACCGGTGCCTAGCGCCGCCGCTCACCCTCGGGAAGCAGCGACTCCGACTCGCGGGCCGCTGCCGCGTAAATGCCTTTCGCCATGAGCGATGATTCGGCGCTGCGTCGAAGCCGATAGACCGCCGCTCGCTCGCGATGGACGTCGGGATCATCGCCGGCCGACCAGGCTGCGAAGTCGACCAGGTGGCAAGCAAGTCGAAGGTCGCCCTGATCGACGGCGAGGCGGGCCCGAGCGATCAGCGCGTCGGTGCCTCCGGACAGTTCGGCGACCACCGCGGCAACCTGACGGTCGGGTGCCGGCTTCAGGCGACTCGCGGCCCCGTCCCACCACCCTCCGTAGAGGCGCCAGATGTTGCGAACCACGAACCCCGGTTCGTCGTAGAGCGGACGCAGGTAGGGCTTGGCGAGCGTGCCCTCCGGAAGGTGCTCGGAGTGGATCACCTCGTCGAGCGAGGCGCCGGCGTTCATCATGGCGACCACCGACTCGACGAGGCATTCGAGGGCAGTCGCGACCTCGTCGAGAACGCGGGCGATCCGACTGGATCCGGCGATCGGCAGGCCGTGGGCGGGAAGCAGCAACTCGGGGCCCATCGCGATCATGTCGCGGAGGGCAACGGCCCACTCGTCGGGGTACCGCTGCACTTTCTGGGGGTTGCCGGCGTTCGGGAAGTTCCAGATCAGGAAGTCTCCCGACATGATCGCCCGTCGATCGGGAAGCCAAGCCCAGAGGTGATCGTCGGTCTCTCCGCGCGCGTGCCGAAGCTCAACGACGGTGTCGCCAACGATGAGGGTTTCGTGGTCGTCGACGATGCGGTCGGGTCGCAACGTCTCAGCAGGCAGGAAGGTCTGAAAATCCGATCCCCGGGTGGCGTCGTTGTCGAGTCCGAAGCCGAGGTCACCCCGAGTGCCGCCGAACTGGCGGGCGTTGATCAGGCGATTCCAGTCGCTCGTCAGGGTGTAGCGGTCGAGTCGGTCGAGAACGCGACGGTGCCCGGTCACCTCGGGACGGCCGTAGGCGGCGGCGAAGTGGCCGCTGCCACCAACATGGTCGGCGTGCCCGTGGGTGTAGACGAGATGTCGCACCGGTGCTGGATTCCACGAGCGGATCGCCTCGACCACCGCGGCTCCGGTCGCGCCGCCTGAAGCGTCGAACGCGATCAGACCGTCACCGGCATCGACGACGACAGAATGGCTGAAACTCTCGACGACCGCGAGACCGTCGGCCACCTCGGACAACTCGTTGGTCACCCGGTTGACGGGTATGTCGAGGCGCTGCTCATCGATGATCTCCGCCGAGAGGTCGAGAAGGTCAGCCATGACTCGACCGTATCGGGGTGTCGTGACCGGGTCGGGCTCAGGCGGCCGGTTGCCGGGCCCAGGCGCCCTCGCGGCGGAGCATCCGTCGATGCCAGCGGCTCGGGGTGAGCATCAGCGCCCGGGGCTCGTCTTCGAACATCCATCGAGCGAACTTCGCCCGACCCCAGCTTCCGCTCCGCTCAACCGTCCGCAGCGCGAGCTCGGCGCCCCGTCGTGAGGCGAGCACTTTGCCGAGTCGTTGCGACATGCGGTGATCGGCGAAGAGGTGCGAGCGAACGTGACGCTCGTAGGTATTGGTGACGCCGGCCGACGAGGGTTCGAGAATTGCCTCGGCGGCGAGTCGACCGGTGAGCAACGCCTGACCGATGCCCTCTCCGGTCATCACGTCGGTGGCCGCAGCGGCATCACCCGTGAACAGCACACGCGCCGCAGAGAGACGCATCTCGTCCACCCGGGCGGGGATCGGCCACGCGGTGTGGCGGTCCTCGAGACGGTGACCTTCGCCGAGGGCGGCTCGGATGTGGTCTCGCGAGAGCAGGTCACGCCACAGGCCGCCCATGTCCCGCCCGCGCCGCTGATGCTCGCGAAGCACGCCGAAACCGATGTTCGCTCGGCCACCCGGGAGCGGGAACGACCAGGCGTAACCGGGCAGGAGGTCCGGTTCGAACCAGACGATGAGTCGGTCGGCCGCTGGGCCGGTCACATCGGAGACGTACTGCCGGAACGCGTTCCATTCCCCGCGGTAGCCCTCGGGCGTGCATCCGAGCAGCCGTCTGGTCGGGCTCCACATGCCATCAGCGGCGATGACGTGATCCGCCACGAGGGTCCGAGATGTCTCCTCAGGATCGACGATTTCGACTCGCACGGCGGTTGCCGTCTGGCTGACCGATTCGAGGCGCCAGCCCTGGCGGACATCAGCTCCGGCTCCGATGGCCATCTCAACGAGGGTGTTGTCGAGATCGGCGCGCGGGGCCACGGCGGCGTACACCCCCTCGGAGGGGAGTGGGATGTCGAAGGCGCGCCCCGACGGTGTCCGCAGATGGGCCGAGTCGACGGTCATCCAGTTCGGCACGGTGGAAGGAGAGAGGCCGAGAGATTCCAGCTCCCGAAGGGCGAGGGTGGTGAGCCCGTCACCGCAGCACTTGTCGCGGGGGAACACTGCTCGGTCGATGACCGTGACCGGGCGACCGGCACCCGCGAGAGTGAGCGCGGCCGCCGCCCCAGCGGGCCCGGCTCCGACGACAAGCACCCCGACGTGTTCGGGTTCCGACCTTGGAGCGATGGTGGCCGTGGGGGAGTCGGGCACGCCGAGAGGCTACGAGGCGCCTTGGACGGGCGCCCACCCCTGTCCCTACGATGCCTCTCTTCGGAGTCGGATGGGGGATTCTTCCGTTCGGCGGGAAGTGAGGGGGAGCAATGGCACGACTGTGTGAGGGACGGGTGGCGATCGTCACCGGAGCAGGCCGCGGGATCGGTCGTGAGCACGCGCTGAGCCTCGCCCGTCACGGGGCGAAGGTGGTGGTGAACGATCTCGGCGCCGATGTCGACGGAACCGGTGGGGACGTGTCCCCTGCCCGCGCCGTCGTCGACGAGATCATCGCGATGGGCGGCGAGGCGGTGGTCAACGGTGACGACGTCTCCGACTTCGACGGAGCGGGTCGCCTCGTGGCCCAGGCGGTCGACACTTTCGGGGACCTGCATGCGGTGATCAACAACGCGGGCATCCTTCGCGATCGGATGATCGTCAACATGACCGAAGCCGAGTGGGACGCAGTGATCAAGGTTCACTTGAAGGGCACGTTCGCGCCGATGCGGCACGCCGTCGGGCACTGGCGCGAGCGATCAAAAGCCGGGGAAGCGGTGAGCGGACGCATCATCAACACCTCGTCGGTCTCAGGCATCTACGGGAATCCGGGCCAGACGAACTACGGCGCTGCGAAAGCCGGCATCGCGGCGCTCACGGTGATCTCCGCGCTCGAGATGGCCCGCTACGGCGTCACCGTCAACGCCGTCGCCCCCGTCGCGTTGACGCGCATGACCGAGAACCTCGGACCGGCCCCCGAGACCGAGGAGGAGCGTGAGATGCGATCGCCGCGTTGGATCGCGCCGATCGCGACGTGGCTTGCATCAGAGGAGTCCGCCGGCGTCACCGGGCGAGTATTCGAGGCGTCCGGACAATTTCTCGCCATCGCCGAGGGGTGGGTCCGCGGCCCGACCGTCGACCCGGTCGACGACCCGGAGGCGCTCGGCCCGATCGTCGAGACGCTGCTCGCTGGAGCGAGGCGCAATTCGGGGATGGATGGCGTGCCTGGCGGCCCTCCTCAGCCGAGGGTCGACTGACATGCCACTCGATCCGTCCGCGGTAGGCGCCACTGGTGACCCGGTCTCGGTCTCTTGGGACTCTCGAGACTGTCTGCTCTACGCCGTCGGTGTCGGCGCGGGCGTTGACGATCCGTCGTTTACCACGGAGAACACCGCGGGGCTCGCACAGCGAGTGCTCCCCACGTTCCCCGTCGTGATCGGCTGGGGTCTCGGGTCCCCGATGGCAGCCGTCGGAGCGTTCGATCCACGTCTGCTGGTGCACGGTCAGCAGGCGATCACCCCGCATCGCCCCGTGCCAGTCGAGGGATCGGGCACCCTCACCACTCGGATCGCGGCGATGTATGACAAAGGATCGGCCGCGGTCGTCGTCACCGAGACCGAGATCGCCGAGGGAGGGGAGTCGCTGTGCTCGTTGCGCTCTTCGGTATTCATTCGCGGGGCCGGAGGCTGGGGCGGTGACCGCGGGCCGTCGGCGACGGGCATGGTGCTCCCGGAGCGATCGGCCGACCACGCGGTCACCTACACCACCTCGCCTGATCAGGCGCTGATCTATCGCCTCTCCGGTGATCGCAACCCACTCCACTCCGACCCAGCCTTCGCGGCGGCCGGCGGCTTCGACCGGCCGATTCTCCACGGCCTGTGCACCTATGGGTTCACCGGACGAGCGCTACTCGACAGCCTCTGCGCCGGTGACCCGTCGCGTTTCGCCCACATGGAGGCTCGTTTCGCCGCGCCGGTGTTCCCGGGCGAATCGCTCACGGTGCGGATCTGGGAGTCCGGTGACTCCTCGGCGGTGTTCACTACCTCGGTGGGGGAGCGCGTCGTCATCGATCAGGGGTTGGTTCGCTTCCGATGAGTGTCGGACGGAGTATCGACCCGAGGCAGATGATCGACACCTTCCGCTCCGTGGTGCGCTTCGCCCCGGTCGAGACCGACCCGATCGCTCGACGCCTTCGACGTTGCGCCACCGTCGACGACCTCCGTCGGGTGGCTCGGCGTCGGCTCCCTCGCGGAGTCTTCGACTACATCGACGGAGGAGCCGAGGATGAGCGGACCCTCGGCCGAAACTCGGCCGACTTCTCCTCGCTGGGATTC
>JAURCL010000031.1 GCA_030828465.1 Acidimicrobiales bacterium
TGGTCGATCGAGGCGGCCTGTTTCGCGGCATTGATCGGATGGTGCTGATTGACGAGGCAGATGCCGGTGCCGACCCGAAGTGTTGTGGTGGCCATCGCAGCGGCGGTCAGGGCCACAAACGGATCCATGGTGCGCGTGTACATTTCGGGCAACTCGCCTCCGCCCGGATAGGGCGACTTGCGTGACAGCGGGATGTGGGTGTGCTCGGCCACCCACATCGATTCGTAGCCGCGCCGCTCCAGTTCTACGGCGAGACGCTCGGGTCTCATGGCCCGATCGGTCGGGAAGATCAACGCTCCGATGTGCATGCCCGGAGACTACGACCGTCGGCGTGGCCGGTGGGGAGCCGGGGTGCTCAGCGCGAACCAGCGATACCGGTGAGTTGACGCCACTGCGCCGGATACACCGAAACCACCTGAGCGACGGTGGCCTCGAGAGTCGAGTCGGGCACGAGGTCCACGATGGCCCGCGCCTCGGTGTAGTGGTGGTTCACGTCGGCCACCCCAGCGAAGAGCCGACGGCGTTCGCTGGCCAGTTCAGCCGGCGGTGCCGGGTCGAGGAAACCCCAGATGGTGAACGCGATGGTGAGGTCGTGCACCACCGGGGCGCGACTCGCCAGGGATGCCCGCCGAAGCGCGATGCCGAGGCAACCTCGGATCGCGTCATCGATGCTCACACCCTCACCCGGGTGGAGCCGATCACGGAACCGGCCGGCGACCCGGAGGGCGAAACCCTGATCGGGGCCCTGGGAGCCGAGGCGCCGACCGACCGGCTGCAGGCCGTCGATCTCAGCGGGACGATCGGGCTCCCATCCGTCGGGAACGACGTCGGGTGAGCGGTAGTGCGAGCTCGCGCGCAACCCAGCGGGAGCTGATCGGGGGGCGGCCATTGGGAAGTTCTAGCCGACGGCCGGGGCCACATCAGCGGAGCGCAACAGTCCGTAGACGATGCTCTCCTCGAGGGCGCGCCAGGCGGCCTCGATGATGTTCGCGCTCACCCCGATGGTCGTCCAGTCTCCGCGGCCGTCGGAGGCGCTCAGCAGGACGCGGGTCACCGCGCCGGTCGCCTCGCCACCATCAAGGATTCGCACCTTGAAGTCGGTGAGGTGCACCGAGACGAGCTGCGGGTAGGCCTGCTGCACGGCTCGGCGGAACGCGGTGTCGATCGCATTAACCGGGCCGTTGCCCTCGGCGGTCTCGACGTGGCGCTGATCGCCCACCCACACCTTGACCGTCGCCTCGGTGTTGAACACCGAGCCCATAGCTTCGGCGTGCTCATCGGTGATGACCCGCATCGACTCGACCCGGAAGAAGTCGTGCTCCCAGCCCGCCGCGCGCCGCATGAGCAACTCGAGGGAGGCATCGGCGGCCTCGAAGTGGTAGCCCTCGTGCTCGAGTCGCTTGAGATCGTCGATCACCTGGTTGACGGCCGGACCGTCGAGTTCGAGTCCGATCTCCTCCGCCTTGATCTGGATCGTGGCGCGTCCCGCCATCTCCGAGACGACGAATCGGGTGTCGTTGCCGACGATCTGCGGATCGACGTGCTCATAGGCGTCGCGGGCCCGCTTGATCGCCGATACGTGGAGTCCGGCCTTGTGGGCGAAGGCGGAGGAACCGACATAGGGGGCCTGGGGGTTCACCGCCCGGTTGAGGGTCTCCGCGATCCGGTGCGACACCACCGTGAGCCGCTCGAGGCGACCCTCGGGGAGGCAGAGGTAGTCCTGCTTCACCTGCAGGTTCGGGATGATCGTGGTGAGGTTCGCGTTGCCGGTGCGCTCGCCGAGGCCGTTGAGCGTTCCCTGGACATGGCGGGCTCCGGCGTGGACCGCGGCCATCGAGTTCGCGACGGCGCAGCCGGTGTCGTCGTGGCAGTGGATGCCGATCGTGACGTCATCACCGACATGGGCGTACACAGCGCCGACGATCTCGGAGATCTCGTGCGGCAGGGAGCCACCGTTCGTGTCGCAGAGTACGACGTGGGTGGCGCCCTTCACGATGGCGGCCTCGAGGGCGCGCAACGCGAATTCGGGGTTGCGCTTGAACCCGTCGAAGAAGTGCTCCATGTCGACGAGCACGCGACGACCGTGGCCGGCGAGGAACTCGACCGAGTCGGCGATCATCGCCTCGCCCTCGTCAAGGGTGGTCTGAAGCGCCTCGGTGACGTGGTAATCCCAACTCTTCGCAACGATGCACACCGCCGGCGTCTCGGCGTCGAGGAGGTGCTGGAGGGTGGCGTCCTCGTCGACGCGGCCCCGGGGGCGCCTGGTGGAACCGAAGGCGACGAAGGTGCTCGTGGTGAGGTCGAGCTCCGAGGCGGCGCGGGCGAAGAACTCGATGTCCTTCGGGTTGGCACCGGGCCAACCTCCCTCGATGAAGTGAACCCCGAGATAGTCGAGTTGCTCGGCGATGCGGAGCTTGTCATCGACGGTGGCGGTGACGCCCTCCACCTGGAGACCGTCGCGCAGTGTCGTGTCGAAGACCTCGATCTGTTGCTGCTGGTTGCTCATCTCTCTGCCTGTTCTCCGATCGTCCGCGCTCGGGATCGGTCTGGGGTGTGAGTCTGGTTCCGAAAAAGCGAAATGCCGCCCGAGGGCGGCGAAACGAGCACGCGGGAACCGCGTGCTCTAACGAATAATGATGATTCGGGCGGCGATCGGTGCGTTCCTCATCGCCTGACATTCAACCGCTTCGCCGACAAGAGCGCAAGTCGACGCGCTGAACGCCCCGTGATCTGTGGATTCTGCTGTGGGTTTCCGGTGGATGAACGGTGGACAAACAAAGAAATCCGGTGGATAACCGAGAAATGTCGTGGATAACCCTGTGAATTCAAAAATACCTCTTGACCTGCGGTGATGTGGCTGGCAGAGTGACCCTCGTTCCACTCAGCGCACGACGGAGACGGACCGAGAAGCGACCGGGCAACCGGAAGCGATGCGGAGACCGAGCCGACGGAGGCGGGAGCGGAGCGGGATTCACCGGATCCCCAGGATTCGGGCGGAGAGGCCGGCAACGGCCGAAGCGTCCGGAGATCGGGGATCGTGAGCCGGAAGATCCGGAGCCCGCAAGGGTGAAGGGGGAGACGGCCCACACAGCGGCATCGCCCGCCGTCCGCAAGGACGACGGGCGATGTGAGTGGTCGGAAGAAGGCTAACGCCCGAAGGTCGACCACCGGTGGATTCCGCAACTCGGGTGGCCCCGGGTGGAGCGCCTCACGGCAGCACCGCCCGGGGCCCTCGTACTTTTCGGCCCACCTACACTCGGGGGCATGAGCGACGATCCGCGCCTCTCCCCCGGCATGCGCGAGCAACTCGAACTCGGCTACGTCTTCGGCGGCCTATCGACCTTCGGTCAGCGCCCCTTCCTCACCGACCCGGAGCAACTCGACGAGTGGAAGCCCGATGTCGCGATCGTCGGAGCCCCCCTCGACATCACCACCACCAACCGCGCCGGGGCGCGTTTTGGCCCACGCGCCATCCGGGCGCTCGCCTACGAAGCCGGCACCTATCACATCGACCTCGACCTCGAGATCTTCGACCACCTCGACGTCGTCGACTTCGGCGACGCGCACTGCCCACATGGCGACGCAGCCGCCGGTCACGCCAACATCAAATCGCGTGTCGCCGAGGTAGCGAGCCGACGCATCGTGCCGATCATCCTCGGCGGTGACCACTCGATCACCTGGCCCGCGGCGACCGCCGTGGCCGACACCTACGGCTACGGGAATGTCGGCATCGTTCACTTCGACGCCCATGCCGACACCGCCGACATCATCGATGGCAACCTCGCGAGCCACGGCACCCCGATGCGGCGGCTCATCGAGTCGGGCGCGGTTCCCGGCGACCGGTTCGTTCAGGTCGGACTGCGCGGCTACTGGCCACCCGCCGACACCTTCGAATGGATGCGCGAGCAGGGCATGGTTTGGCACACGATGCAGGAGATCTGGGAGCGCGGATTTCAGGCGGTGCTCGACGATGCCGTCGCCGAGGCCCTCGAGAGAGCCGACCACCTCTACATCTCCGTCGACGTCGACAGCCTCGACCCCGCGCACGCGCCCGGCACCGGCACTCCCGAGCCAGGCGGCCTCACCAGCGCCGACCTGCTGCGCGCCGTACGCGAGCTCGCCCGACGCCACGACGTCGTCGGTATGGACGTGGTGGAGGTCGCCCCCGCCTACGACGTGAGCGACCTCACGGTGAACGCGGCCCACCGCCTCGTCTTCGAGGCGCTCGGTGGGATGGCGGCGCGCAAGCGCGACAGCGCCGGCTGATCCCTCGGGAGGCCCGACACCTAGTGTTCCCCCGATGTCCGCACGCCCGTTCTTCATCGATACCGACACCGCCAGCGACGACGCCGTCGCCCTCGCTCTCGCGCTGACCGACGACCGAGTCGACGTCGTCGGCATCGGAGTGGTCGCCGGGAACGTGCCCCTCGTCTCCGCCGTGCAGAACGCCCTCTACACCCGCGAGATCTGCGGGCGCGGCGACGTCCCGGTCCACGTCGGGGCCGACCGACCACTGGTGCTCGAACTCGGCACCGCCCAGAATGTTCACGGGGACGACGGCATGGGCGATATCGGCCTCCCCCTCAATGGACGGGAACCCGACCCGGGCCACGCCGTCGACGCACTCATCGAGGCCTCCCACACCCATGCCGGCGAACTCACCCTCGTCACGCTCGGACCACTCACCAACATCGCCCTCGCCGTGCGTCGAGACCCGACGCTCGCCGAGCGGATCCCCCGCGTGGTGATCATGGGCGCCGCCGCCGATCACGTGGGCAATGTCAACCCGGTCGCGGAGTTCAACATGTGGGTCGATCCCCACGCTGTGCAGGTGGTGCTCGACTCCGGACTCCCCCTCGAGTTCGTCGGCTGGGACATCAGCCGGCGCGACGCCGTCGTCGTGCCCTCGCTCGCCGACGATCTGCGCGCCATCGGCACGCCACTCGCCGAGTTCTGCATCGACATTCAGGCCACCGTCGCCTCGTTCTGCGCGACCGAGACGAAACTCGCCGGGTTCGACCTCCCCGATCCGATCGCTATGGCCTACGCCATCGATCCGACGATCGCCACCGAGACGCGTCGGATGCACCTCGACGTCGAGTGCGATTCAGCGACCACCCGCGGGATGGTGGTGATGGACCTGCTCGGCTTCACCCGCCGGGAGCCCAACGCCCTCGTGGTGATGCACGCCGACCACGACCGGTTCGTCGACATGCTCCGCGCGATGATGGCGCGGCGCTGATCCAGCCAGTCAGATCAGACCGTCTCGCACCAGTGGCGGTACCGGTCATCCCGACCGTGCACCGCGTCGGAGTAGGTGGCCGCGATCGCGCGGGTCATCGGACCCGGGCACGGAATTGAACGGTCGTCGACCGAGTTCACCGCCGAAACCTCCGCCGCCGTACCGCACACAAACGCCTCATCGGCGATGTACAGGTCACTGCGCGCGAGGTTGTCGGTGCGGGCGTCAAATCCGAGATCGCGCGCGATGGTGATCACCGTGTTCTGCGTGATTCCCTCGAGGGCGCCCGCCGACAACGGCGGCGTCAGCAACATGCCGTGGCGCGACACGAAGATGTTCTCCCCCGAGCACTCCGCCACCAGACCATTCGGCGCGAGCATGACCGCCTCGTCGTAGCCGGCGCGCAGCGCCTCCACCTTGGCCAGCGACGAATTCACGTAGTTGCCGGTCGTCTTCGCGGCCGGGGGCATGATGTTGTGGTCGTGGCGCGTCCATGACGACGTCTTCAGGCGGATCCCCTTCTCGACGGCGTCATCGCCGAGATACGCGCCCCACGGCCAGCAGGCGATCGACACATCGACCGAGCACGGCAACGTGTTAAGACCCATCTCGCCGTAGCCGAAATAGGCGATCGGGCGGATGTAGCACTCGTCGAGACCGGTGGACGCCACCGTCTCCTTGGTGGCGGCGATCAACTCAGCGACCGAGAACGGGATCTCCATGCCGAGCATGTGCGCCGAGCGGTGCAGACGCTCGATGTGCTCCGTGAGGCGGAACATCGCCGGACCATCGGCGGTCGAATAGGCGCGGATTCCCTCGAACACCCCCATGCCGTAGTGGAGCGTGTGCGTGAGCACATGGATGCGGGCCTCGTCCCAAGCGACGAGTTCGCCGTTCATCCAGATCTTCGGGGTCGGTGTGATGGGCATTGTTCCTCAGTCTCTCACTCGGTCGGCGATCATCGCACCGACCTCCGTCGTCGACCGAGTCGGGAGGTCGACGCAGGCCGCGCGGATGCGATCCGCCGCGGTGGACTCACCGAGAAAGTCGAGCATGAGCGCCGCCGAGAGCACCGCCGCCGTCGGATTCGCGCGATTCGTCCCCGCGATGTCGGGAGCCGAGCCGTGCACCGGCTCGAACATCGAGGGTCCCGTGCGCGCCGGATTCAAGTTGGCCGAGGACGCGAGGCCGATCCCGCCCGACACGGCTCCACCGAGGTCGGTGAGGATGTCGCCGAAGAGGTTGTCGGTCACGACGACGTCGTAACGGTGCGGGTCCTGCACGAAGTAGATACAGGCCGCATCGACGTGGTTGTAGGAGGTGCCGATGCCGGGATGCTCAGCCGCCACCTCGTTGAAGGTGCGCTCCCACAGGTCGCCAGCGAAGGTGAGCACGTTCGTCTTGTGGACGAGGGTCACGTGGCGGGCCGAACGCGTCTCGGCCAACTCGAAGGCGTGACGAATGCAGCGTTCCACGCCGTGGCGCGTGTTGACCGACCCCTGGGTGGCGACCTCGTTCGGTGTGCCGCGGCGGAGCACGCCACCCTCACCGACGTAGGGACCCTCCGTGTTCTCGCGGATCACCACGAAATCGTGCGGCTGCGAATGCCCGGGCGCCGTTCCCGCGAACGGACGCTGGTTGACATAGAGGTCGAGTTCGAAACGCATCTTGAGCAGCAACCCGCGCTCGATCACACCGGGCGGCACCCGCGGATCGCCGACCGCGCCCAACAGGATCGCGTCGAAGGACCGAAGCTCGTCGAGGACCCCGTCCGACAGGATCTCACCATCGCGGAGGTAGCGGGCTCCGCCCAGATCGAACTCCTGAGTCTCCACCTCGACCCCAGCGGCGCGAACCACCCGAAGGGCCTCCGCGGTCACCTCCGGCCCGATTCCGTCCCCGCCGATCACCGCGATCCGATGCGTCATAGGCAGCCCAATCTATTGGCCGGCCCCTCGGGGACCACGATGAGCGGAGCGCCGCTCCGATCGACCTCGTCGATACCCACCGGTAGCCTGCCCCCTCCATGGCCACGCCGCATCTGTCACGCGCCACCCACAAGCGCCTCACCGATGAGTTCAACGACCTGACCAGTCGCGGGCGCATCGAGGTCGCCGAGGAGATCGAGCGGGCCCGCGAGGAGGGTGACCTGCGCGAGAACGCCGGCTATCACGCCGCCAAGGACAAGCAGGGCCACATGGAGGGTCGTATCCGTCAACTGGAGCACCTCCTGGAGAACGCCGAGATCACCGAGAGCCTTCGCATCTTCACCATCCGTTACGACGGCGACTCCGAGGAGGACGCCGAGCGCTACGTGGTCGGGGATCCCGAGGAGGTCATCACCCTCGGGCGCGACGACGTCGAGGTGATGACCCCGACGTCACCGCTCGGACAGGCTCTCGCCGAGTCAGAGGCCGCCGCCGGGCAGTGGGTGGAATACGACGCGCCCAACGGGCGGTTGCGCATTCAGATCCTCTCCATCGAGGAGATCTGACCCCGGAGCACTGTGAGCACCTCAACGACAGCGGAGAACGAAGCCAGCGCCGAACCGCCGGCACCCGAACTTCCGCCGTCGACCACCCTCGACCTGTCCGGCCTCGGCGAGGTCGAGGTCCGCGAGGTGCCGGGCCCCGCGGGTGCCCCGACCGTCATCCTCATCCATGGCTGGACGGCGAGCGCCGACATCAATTTCTTCACCTGCTACCGCGCGCTCGGCGAGCACGTCAGGGTCATCGCCTTCGACCAGCGCGGCCACGGGGGCGGCCTGCGCACCCGACGCGTCGTGCGCCTCGAGGACTGCGCCGATGACGTCGCCCGCGTCGCCGACGCCCTCGGCATCGACACCTTCGTACCGATCGGCTACTCGATGGGAGGCGCGATCGCCCAGCTCACCTGGCGTCGCCACCGCGACCGGGTCGACGGCCTCGTCCTCGCCGCCACTGCGCCCCACTTCGCCGAGCGGCGCGACGAGCGCCTCTCGTTCCTCGGTCTCACCGGGCTCGCCGCCCTCGCCCGGGTCACCCCGTCGCAGGCCCGCGACCGAATCTCCGATCAGGTCTACCTCCGCCGCAAGACCGAGACCTGGGGTCCGTGGGCGGTGGCTCAAGCCGCCCGCCACGACTGGCGCATGGTGCTCGAAGCCGGCCGAGCCCTCGGCAACTTCTCCTCCACCGATTGGCTCGACGAGATCGACGTGCCCACTTCGGTGATCGTCACGATGCGCGACCCGGTGGTCCCGCTCCGCCGCCAAGTCCGACTCTTCGACCGGATCCCCGGCGCTGAGGCCTTCCGGGTCGACGGAGAGCACGACGCCGTGGTCGCGAACGCCGACCGCTTCGTTCCCACCCTGGTCCGCGCGGTCGGCTCCGTCACCTCCCGTCTCCCCGTGGGGGGTCATCGTGGGCGCTGACCTCTCGCGGTCCTGGGTCGGGCGATCCGCCCGGGTGGCCCGGCTCGGAGCGAGGGTCGGTGGCACCTACGCCGGCACCGCCGCTCGCAAGGTGTTTGCGTCCACCGAACGACGGATCGAACTCGACGAGCGCCGTCGCCTCACGACCGCGCAGCAGGTCGCCGACGAACTCGGGCGCATGAAGGGCGCGCTGATGAAGCTCGGCCAGATGGCGAGCTATCTCGACGAGGGGCTCCCCGAACCCCTCCGACTCGCCCTCGCCCAACTCCAGTCCAACGCGCCGCCCATGTCCTCGGACCTCGTCGACGCGGTCATCGTCGCGGAACTCGGCGCGCCGCCCGAGCAGATCTTCGCCGCATGGGACCCCGAACCGATCGCGGCCGCCTCGATCGGTCAGGTCCATCGAGCCGTGATCACCGACCCCGACACGAGTGCCGAACGAGCCGTCGCCGTCAAGGTGCAGTATCCGGGGGTCGATGAGGCCATCTCGGCCGACCTCCGCAACGCCGACCTGCTCGGGGCCATCCTCCGGCAGGGCTTCGGCGGTCTCGATCCGACCGAGATGGTCAACGAGATCAAGGATCGACTGAGCGAGGAACTCGACTATCGGCGCGAAGCCGACAACCAGCGGCGCTTCGCCGACTTCTACCGAGGCCACCCCAGGATCCACATCCCCGACGTCGTCGATCACCTCTCAACGGCGCGGGTGCTCACCACCGACCTCGTCGACGGACACACCTGGGCCGAGCTGCTCACCTGGGACGCGCGCGAGCGCGACCTCGCTGCCGAGACCATCTTCCGGTTCGTGTTCCGAAGCCTCTACACGATGCGTGCGTTCAACGGCGACCCTCACCCCGGCAACTATCTGTTCCACGGGGACGGGCGAGTCACCTTCCTCGACTTCGGACTCGTGAAGGAGTTCAGCGAGGCCGAGATGCGCACCTTCGAGACCATGGTGCGACTCGCCGCCGTCGAGCACGATGTGCCGAGCTTCCGCGCCATCCTCGAGGAGGCCGGAATGTTGCTCCCCGAGGCCCCGGTCGACACCGACGAGGTCGGTGAGTACTTCTCCCACTTCTACGAGCCCGTCTCGGCCGATCGCGAGATGACCTGGACGGCGTCCTACGCGTCGAGCATCGTGCGACACACCTTCGATCGCTCGAGCCCGATCTCGCAGTACGCGACCGTGCCTCGCGCCTTCGTCTTCATCCAGCGCATCAACCTCGGCCTGTACGCCCTGCTCGGCGAGCTCGGCGCCCGCGGCAATTACCGACGCGTGGCCGAGGAGCTCTGGCCCTTCACCCAGCATCCGCCATCGACCCCCCTCGGAGAGGACGAAGCCGCATGGCTGGACGAGCGTCACATTCGATCCCGCTAGCGTCCCCACGGTGCTTCACCGGCCGCGCCCGACACCTCTCGGCCTCGCCGCGCTGCTGGTCATCGCGATGACGACGGGATGCGGAGGCGACGACACGGCTGACACAGTCGACGAGGCCGATGTCACCGACGTCGAACTCAACCCGGTCGACCCTGACGCCCCGACCACCACCACCGGCGAGAACCCCCTCGACGTCGAACCCCTCGACGAGCCCCCGACCGAACTGCTCATCACCGACCTCGAGACCGGCGCGGGACGCGAAGCAGCCCCCGGAGACACCGTGTGGGTGGACTACGTCGGCGTGATCACCCTGACCGGCGAACTGTTCGACACCAGCCTTGCCCGGGGGCAGGCCCTCAACTTCACCGTCGGCGCCGGACAGGTGATCCAAGGTTGGGACGACGGTCTCCTCGGCGCCACGCCCGGCACCAAACGCCGGCTCGACATCCCCGCCGACCTCGCCTACGGCGACAACCCGCCCGGCGACCCGATCAAGGCCGGTGACGCGCTCACCTTCATCGTCGACGTGCGCGCCGTCGTCCCACCCACCCGAGCAGCCGATGCCCCACTCGACATCGACACCGCTCCCTCCGACGGAGCCCTCGAACTCACCGTCGAGGACCTCGTCGAGGGAGACGGCCACACGGCCCTCACCGGCGACACGGTTCTCGCCCACCTCCTACTCGTACGCGGCGACAACCGGGTCACCCTCTTCAACACCTGGGACCGCGGCGAGCCCCTCGAGATCCTCCTCGAGGACGGCTACACCCTCCCCGGGCTCCAACAGGGCATCACCGGCATGTCGGTCGGTGGAACGCGGATCCTGAAAATGCCACCCGACCTCGCCTTCGGACCCGATGGCGAACCGGGCCTCGGCCTGCCCGCCGGTCGCGACCTCATCGCGATCGTCGAACTCGTCGGCGCCTGGTGACCCCGGGGTCGCCCGAGCTGGCCGCCGGTACGCTTCGGGGCCGGTAGCGACCGAGACGATGACCGGAGAGGGCGGAGACCGATGGCTGAGACGAGACCGAAGACACTCCCGGAGAAGATCTGGGACCGGCACCTCGTCGCCTCCACCCCCGGTGAGTCCGACCTGATCTACATCGACCTCCACCTGATCCACGAGGTCACCAGCCCTCAGGCCTTCGAGGGTCTGCGCCTCAGTGGACGCACCGTGCGTCGCCCCGAACTCACCGTCGCCACCGAGGACCACAACGTCCCGACCGCCGATATCGACCAACCCATCGCCGACGAGATCTCGGCCAAGCAGGTCGACACCCTCCGGCAGAACGCGCGCGAATTCGGCATCACCCACTATCCGATGGGTGACGCTGGCCAAGGCATCGTCCACGTCATCGGACCCGAGCAGGGCCGCACCTTGCCGGGCATGACCATCGTCTGCGGCGACAGCCATACCGCGACCCACGGCGCCTTCGGAGCGCTCGCCTTCGGCATCGGCACCAGCGAGGTCGAGCACGTCCTCGCCACGCAGACACTGCCCCAGTCGCGGCCCAAGTGGATGTCGGTCACCGTCGAGGGTGAGCTCGCCCCAGGGGTCACCGCCAAAGACGTGGTGCTGGCCATCATCGGGCACATCGGCACGGGCGGCGGCATCGGCCACGTCATCGAGTACCGAGGCTCCGCGATCCGATCCCTCTCGATGGAGGGTCGCATGACGGTCTGCAACATGTCGATCGAGGCGGGAGCGCGCGCCGGACTCGTCGCCCCCGACCAGACCACCTTCGACTATCTCCAGGGGCGCGATCACGCGCCAAGCAAGGCCGACTGGGACGCCGCCGTCGCCGACTGGTCGACCCTGGACACCGACGAGGGCGCCGCCTGGGACACCGAGGTCGTCATCGACGCCGCCACCATCCGTCCGCAGGTCACCTGGGGCACCAACCCCGCCCAGGTCGCCTGCATCGACGACCGCGTGCCCTCCCCTGACGACTTCGCCGACCCCACCACCCGCGAGACGGTCAGCCGGTCGCTCGACTACATGGGTCTCGCCCCGGGCACCGCCATCAGAGACATCTCGGTCGACACCGTCTTCATCGGCTCCTGCACCAACAGTCGCATCGAGGATCTCCGAGCCGCCGCCGAGGTCATGCGCGGTCGAACCGTCACCGTCCCTCGCGTGATGGTCGTGCCCGGCTCGCACCGGGTGAAGGCCGCTGCCGAAGCCGAGGGGCTTCACGAGGTCTTCCGCGCCGCCGGCGCCGACTGGCGCGAGCCGGGGTGCTCGATGTGCCTGGCCATGAACCCCGACAAGCTCGCCCCCGGCGAGCGTTCCGCCAGCACGAGCAACCGCAACTTCGAGGGCCGCCAGGGTCGCGGGGGGCGCACCCACCTCGTCTCCCCCGCCGTCGCGGCAGCCACCGCGATCGCCGGTCACTTCGCACTCCCGGAGGATCTGTCATGAGAGCCGTCAGGGTCATCACCGGCACCGCCGTCCCACTCCGCCGAAGCGACGTCGACACCGACCAGATCATCCCGGCCGAATGGTTGAAGCGGGTGGAGCGCACCGGTTTCGAGAAGGGACTCTTCTCCACCTGGAAGGACGATCCCGCGTTCGTCATGAACGACGAGCGATACGCCGGGGCGAGCATCCTCGTCGCCGGCCCCTCGTTCGGGGTCGGCTCGAGCCGCGAGCACGCGGTCTGGGCAATCCAACAGGCCGGCTTCGACGCGGTGATCGCGCCGAGTTTCTCCGACATCTTCCGTAACAACTGCACGAAGAACGGTCTGATTCCAGCCGCCGTGCCCCTGACCGTGGTTGAGTCGATCTGGACGGCGATCGAGGCCGACCCAGCCACCGCGGTGGTCGTCGACATGGAGCGACGCCTGGTCGAGGTGCCCTCCGCCGGCGTCTCGGTCGAGTTCCCCATGGACGACCCCACCCGCCATCGCTTCCTCGAGGGACTCGACGACATCGGGCTCACCCTCACCCACGCCGACGCGATCGACCGCTTCGAGTCGACGCGCCCCGCATGGCTACCGAGCTGAACGCCGCCAACTGAGGTCGATCAGCCCGAGCAGCGCCAGGCGCCGTCCACCACCACTCCATCGGAGGACGTCCCGCTGAAGATCCCGGTTTCGGGCCCGGTCAGGGTGACGGTCGCCTCGCCGATCACGATGGTGCGTCCAAGCACCGACAGCACGACGTCTGCGGGGGCGGATGCGCCGGTGGAGAGACCCGGTCGCGACGACACCGAGAGCGCACCGCCACCACCACCGGGCACACCACCGTCAGCTGAGACAGCGACGACAACCCGATCGGCATCGACCGAATCCGCGCAGCGCATCGCACCCTCGTCGTAAACGCTGAGTGAGGCGGTGCGTTCACGGAGGCCGTCGCGAAGGCGCACCGAGTAGCCAGCGCCAGCCGCCGCAGCAGCGACCGCCCGCTCACCTGAACAGGTGAATCCCGCCGACACGGACTCACCGGCACTGGTGCGCCCGACCAGGGTGCCCGACCGCTGATCGACCGAGCCGTCTACTCGGGCGAAGGTGACCCGGGCGGTCCCGAGACGGACCGGGCCGCCGAGCAGGCGAACCTCCACGTCGACCTCCACGGACGCGGCCTCGGCCGCAAGCAGCTCGGAACCGACGGCGGCGAACCTGACCGACGACTCGGTCTCGCGGTCGGCCACCACCACCTCGAATGGACCCGTGCCCGACCCCTCGATGACCGAGCAGGACGCCACCGAGTCAAACGCGTCGAGCGAGTCGGGATCAACCGACCGCGGGGTCATCGACACCAAAGTCGTCGCGCGCGCCGGAGAGACCCGCACCGCCACCTCGACGGCCTCCGGGAGTCCGAACGGAGGAGCCGGTATCTCGACCGCCTCACCAGGATCCGGTCCGAGGGTGATCGACGTGGTCACCGGAGCGGGCGCGGACACCGGTGGGAGCTCGTCATCGGCTCCCGAGCCCGAGCAACCAGTGAGCACCACCACGAGCAGGCACGATGACAGCCGCACTCGGAAGCGCCCCACGGTCTAGGTGGTGACGTCGGTCTCGAAGCGGCTGAGATCGAGTAGGCGGTCATCGTTCGAGAAGACCTCGACCGGCTTCACCGCGGGCAGCCGGAGCAGACGCTGCAGCACCCGCACCTGAGTGTGCTGGTTGTACTCGACCAGGGTCACCGCCCACCCGTCGCGCCCGGCGCGCGCTGTGCGGCCGGAGCGGTGCAGATAGTCCTTCACGTCACCCGGGGGGTCGTAGTGCACGACCGCCCCGATGTCGTCGATGTCGATGCCTCGAGCGGCCACATCGGTGGCGACCAGCACGGCCAGGCGCCCGTCGGCGAATCGCTGAAGGGCGCGCTCGCGGGCCGCCTGCGACAGATCACCGTGGATCGCCGCCGCGTTCACGCCGAGATCGACCAGCGCCCCCTCGACCTTGTCGCACAGACGCTTCGTCTGACAGAACACGACGACTTTTGGAATCGACCGGGCGATGGAGCCGACCACCCGCGACTTGTCCATGTGATGGACCGCGAGGAAGAGGTGGTGCATGGTGCCGACCGTGTCGGTCACCGCGTCGATCGCCACCTCGACCGGATCGGTCATGTACGCGCGAATGAGGTGGCCGACATCGCCGTCGAGGGTCGCCGAGAACAACATGGTCTGGCGGCGGCCCGTGCAGTGACGGAGGATCCACTCGACCTGCGGCGTGAACCCGTCGTCGGCCATGCGGTCGGCCTCATCGAGGGTCACGATCTGCACCTCGGACAGGTCGACCTCGTCGGACTTGATGAGATCGATCAGGCGCAGCGGCGTGGCGACCACCAGTTCGACACCTTTGTTCAACTCGGCGATCTGCCCATCACGGCTCGCCCCGCCGTACACGGGAAGTACCCGCATCGAGGCCTGCGCCGCGACCGGCTCGAGCACCTCTGCCACCTGCACCGCGAGCTCACGCGTCGGCACGAGTACCAGTCCGAGCGGCCGGCCCGGAGCACCGCTCCCCTCGATCCGGGCGAGCATCGGCACACCAAAAGCCAAGGTCTTGCCCGATCCGGTCTTCGCGCGACCGCAGACATCATCTCCGCGCATAGCGACCGGGATCGCCTCGGTCTGAATCGCGAACGGGGTAGCGAAACCGCAGGCGGCCAGTCCGATATCGATCCGCTCCGGCACACCCAAGTCGGCGAAACCGGTGGGAGCCTCGACGGGAGGAAGGGTCGAAGTAGAGGTCAGGGAGCCGGTACGGGCCTCGACATCGTCATCGCGATGCGGGGGCCGACGCCGGGGGGAGGGGCCGCCAGAACCGCCGCTGCGGCCCCGACGCCGCGCACCGGTGCGCGGAGGTCGGTCAGTCATGGTGCGGCCGAGCCTACCGGCGAGGCGGACCGGGTGATTGTGGAGCGGGTGGCCCGTGGGTAGTCTCGTGCTCGATGTCCACCGCTCTTCGTCTGCTTCCCCTTCTCGGGCTGCTTACGTAGGGCGGACGCGCACATACCCACGTCCGCCCGCCCCCACCGACCCGGTCCGGGGGCGGTTGTCGTTTTCGGCACCGCTCCGACCGACCCCGACGAACGCAATCCCAAGGAGACACCGTGCCACCGACACCCGCCAGCCCGCGCAAGATGCCCTTCGAGCGGTACTCACCCCAGGTGCCCCTCATCCTCGAGGATCGCACCTGGCCGAACGTCATCATCGACCGTGCCCCCACCTGGTGCTCCGTCGACCTCCGCGACGGCAATCAGGCGCTCATCGACCCGATGGACCCCGTCCGAAAACTCGCCATGTTCCGCGAGCTCGTCAAGATGGGATTTACCGAGATCGAGGTCGGCTTCCCGTCGGCCAGCCAGCCCGACTTCGACTTCGTCCGCCAGCTGATCACCAACGACCTCATCCCCGAGAACGTCGAGATCCAGGTGCTCGTGCAATGCCGCCAAGAACTGATCGAGCGCACCTACGAGTGCCTGCGCGGGGCACCGAAAGCCATCGTCCACTTCTACAACTCCACCAATCCGCTGCAGCGAGAGGTCGTCTTCGGTCTCGACCGCGAGGGCATCGTCGACATCGCCGTGCAGGGAGCCCGCCTGTGCCGCGAGCTCGAAGCAGACCTCGACGGAACGAGCATCCGCTACGAGTACTCGCCGGAGAGCTTCACGCTCACCGAGCCCGAGTTCGCCATCGAGGTCTGCGAAGCGGTCATGGACGTCATCGAGCCAACTCCGGAGCGGCCGCTCATCCTGAATCTCCCAGCCACCGTCGAGTGCTACAGCCCGAATGTGTACGGCGACGTGATCGAGTGGTTCGGCCGCACCATCCGCGACCGGGAGTCGGTCATCATCAGCCTCCACCCCCACAACGACCGCGGTTGCGCCGTCGCCGCCGCCGAGTTCGGTGTTATGGCCGGCGCCGACCGCGTCGAGGGGACGCTGTTCGGAAACGGCGAGCGCACCGGCAACGTCGACATCGTCAACCTCGCCATGAACCTGTTCGTGAACGGGGTCGACCCTGAACTCGACATCAGCGACATCGACGCGCTCCGGCGAACCGCCGAGTACTGCAACCGGCTGCCGGTGCATCCCCGACACCCCTATGTCGGCGACCTCGTCTACACGGCCTTCTCCGGTTCGCACCAGGACGCCATCAAGAAGGGCTTCGCCGCTCTCCCCGACGACTACGACCAGTGGGGTGTCCCTTATCTTCCGATCGACCCGAAGCACGTCGGACGCACCTACGAGGCTGTCATCCGCGTCAACTCCCAGTCGGGCAAGGGCGGCGTCGCCTATGTGATGAAGGAGGAGTACGGCTACGACCTGCCGCGGCGTCTGCAGATCGAGTTCTCCAAGACCATCCAGCACATCACCGAGGATTCGGGCACCGAGATCTCACCGACGGTCATGTGGGAGGCGTTCTCCACCGAATACCTCCCGAGTGAGCCGACCATGAAGCTGCGAAGCCACGAGCTGCACACCAACACCACCGACGGCCGCGGTCGCACGACGATCAGCGCCCAACTCGAGGTCGACGGCGCGGCGGTCACCGTCCGCGGCGAGGGCGACGGACCCGTCGAGGCCTTCGTGAGCGGCCTCCGAGCCGAGTGGCCCGGCGACTTCGATGTGCTCGACTACTCCGAGCACGCCATCGGACGTGGCTCCGACGCCGAGGCGGTCGCCTACGTGGAGAGCTCGTCGGGCGCCGAGGTGCGCTGGGGAATCGGCATCGATCCGAACATCACCACCGCCTCGCTGCGAGCGGTGCTGTCGGCGTTCGAGCGGCAGCGGCGGGGCTGATCCACCGGACGACGCCTCCGGACCTCGGGATAGTGTCGAAGCGTGCGCGTCACCGTGGATCTCGACCTGTGCGCCTCCACCGGCGGCTGCGCGCAGACCTGCCCCGAGGTGTTCGAGATCGGTGACGACGGCTACCTCCACGTCCTCCGCGAGCATCCCGAGACCGAGCTGCACGACCGGGTCCGCGACGCCGCCGATCTCTGCCCCACCGCCGCCATCGAGTTGATCGAGCAGTGACCGCGGCCACCTCGGGGTTCCACGGCCGGCTCGCCGCCGCATGGGAACGCAACGACTCCCTGCTATGCGTCGGGCTCGACCCGGATCCGAGCCGCCTCCCCCGCAGCCTCGACGGCGCGCCCGACGCCGTGTTCCGATTCTGCGCCGAGATCGTCGACGCGACCGCCGACCTCGTCTGCGCCTTCAAACCACAGATCGCCCACTTCGCCGCCCTGCGCGCCGAAGACCAACTCGAACGGCTCTGCGGCCACATCGCCGAGCACCACCCCGAGATCCCGATCATCCTCGACGCGAAGCGAGGCGACATCGGGTCGACCGCCGAGCAGTACGCACGGGAGGCCTTCGGCCGCTACGGCGCCGACGCCGTCACCGTGAACCCCTACCTCGGAACCGACTCGGTCGAGCCCTTCCTCGCCGCCGGTGCCGTCATCGCCCTGTGCCGCACGTCCAATCCCGGCGGATCCGACCTCCAGCTCCTCGAGGTCGACGGCGAGCCCCTCTACGTGCGGGTGGCCCGCATGATCGCCGAACGCTGGTCGACCCTCGGCGAGGTCGGGCTGGTGGTGGGCGCTACCCACCCCGAGGAGCTCTCGCGAGTGCGCTCGACCGTCGGCGACCTCCCGATCCTCGTTCCCGGCGTCGGCGCCCAAGGAGGAGACGCCAGGGAGGCGGTCACCGCCGGAGCCACCGCGAACGGGCGCGGCCTGATCGTGAACTCGTCGCGAGCGGTGCTCTACGCCGATTCAGGCGAGGGCTACGCCGATGCGGCTCGCGCGGTCGCCATCGCGACCCGCGACGCCTGCCGGATCAGCCGCGAAGGCTGACGACGCTCGTCACGCCGGGAGCCGACCGCAGAGCGCTCAGCACATCGTCGGACACGACCGCGGTAGCCGCGATCAACATGAGGGCGCCTCCCGAACGGGCCACCCGCCCGACGTCCATATCGGCGATGTTGATCCCGGCGTCGCCGAGCAGCGTTCCGACCGTGCCGATCACGCCGGGACGGTCATCGTTGGAGATCAGCAGCATGTTCGCCGCTGGGGGCATGTCAACCCCGTGCCCGTCGATCTCGACCAGGCGCTCGGCCCCGGTCCGATCGAGAAGGGTGCCGGCGATGCTGCGGCCACCGCCGCGCACCGCGATCAGATTGACGTGATCCTCAGCGACGGACGACTTCGACTCCGAGAGGTCAATTCCGGCCTCGCTGGCGAGTTGTGGCGCGTTCACGAAAGTGACCAGCTCATCCACCGAGGCTGCGAGCATCCCCTTCAGCACGGCGAGAACGAGAATCCGCGTATCGCAGGCGGCGATATCGCCCTCCACCCGCAACTCCACCGACGACAGGTCATCGATCGAGAGGGACGAGAAGAGACGGCCGAGCCGCTCAGCGAGCCCGAGGAACGGACGCAGCATCTCATCGGCCTCAGCCGCGTCGACGTTGACCGCCCAGGGCACGAAGTCGCCGGCGAGGGCGAGTTGCACCATGTCGGCGATCGCGTCGCCGGCCTTGTCCTGGGCCTCGCGGGTGCTCGCCCCAAGATGCGGGGTGACAACCACCTCAGGCAGGGAGAACAGCGGCGAGTCGGTGCACGGCTCGGTGTCGAACACGTCGAGCGCCGCTCCCGCGATGAGGCCCTCGCTGATGCACTCAGCGAGGTCGGACTCGACGACGATCCCACCGCGGGCAACGTTGACAATTCGGAGCGAGGGCTTCGCCTTGAGCAGCAGTTCCCGGTTGATGAGCCCGATCGTCTCGGCATTGCGCGGCAGGTGGACCGTGAGGAAGTCGGCCTCGGCGACCGCCTGATCGAGCGGGAGCAACTCGGCGCCCATGAGCCGCGCGCGTTCCACTGAGACGAACGGGTCGAAGGCAACGATTCTCATACCGAAGGCGCGGGCCCGCTCGGCCACCAACTTGCCGATCCTGCCGAGACCGACGATCGCCAACGTCTTGTCTGCGAGTTCCACGCCTTCCCAACGCGAGCGCTCCCATCGACCCGCCACGAGGGCCGCATGGGCCTGCGGGACGTTGCGAGCCTGCGCGAGGAGCAGAGCCATGGTGTGCTCAGCAGCCGACACGATGTTCGACTGCGGGGCGTTGACCACCATCACCCCACGAGCGGTGGCGGCAGCGACGTCGACGTTGTCGAGACCGATCCCCGCTCGACCCACCACCACCAGGTCGGAGCCGGCGGCGAGCACCTCGTCGTCGACCTGGGTCGCCGACCGGATGATCAGCGCCGCCGCGCCCCGGACGGCGTCGAGAAGACCGGCGCGGTCGAGGCCCTCGCGCACGTCGACCTCATGACCATCGGCCCGGAGACGATCGAGTCCGCCGTCGGCGATCGTCTCGGTCACCAAAATGCGCGCCATCCCCGCATCGTTATCCGCGCCGGTGTCCTCTACCAACCGGAGCGGAGTCTTTAGACGAGAAGTCATCGACCCCGGCGCGGACTGTCGCTGACAGCGCTCCGGCACGGGCGAAGTAGTTTGGGCTCGTGGCCGGCAGTGACGACAACGACGTCGAGATCCGCAGCCCGCACACCGTGGAGGAGATGTCCGCTGTGAGCGAGGT
>JAURCL010000032.1 GCA_030828465.1 Acidimicrobiales bacterium
CGACCGTATCATCGATCACATCACGTCCGTTGGGGATCAGCCAGCTTCGTACGAGACCGACGGCCGGGCGGTCGCTCGCGACTTCGCAGAACCCGCACCCGCTGAGGGGACCGACTTCGCGGGCCTCCTCGACCGGATCGGCGGTGAGCGAATAGCGGATCGTGTCGCCGATGCCCTCCATGAGCAGCGTCGCGATACCCGCCGTCGCCTTCACCAACCCGGCCGGCGGCGGACCCGCCTCGGTGACCCCGAGGTGCAACGGATGATCGGTCACCTCCGCGAGCTGGCGATAGGCCTCCACCATCAACGGCACACTCGAGGCCTTCACCGAGATCTTCACCAAGTCAAAATCGACCTCAGCGAAATAGGCCAACTCGCGCTGGGCCGACTCGACCATGGCCTCGGGTGTCGCCCCACCATGACGCTCGTAGAGATCGGGATCGAGCGACCCCGCGTTCACCCCGATACGGATCGGCACCGAACGATCACGGCACTCCGCCGCCACCGCCTTGATGTGCTCGGGTTTGCGGATATTGCCTGGGTTGAGACGCAGACCCTGCACGCCGGCCTCGAGCGCCGCCAGCGCCATGCGGTACTGGTGATGGATGTCGGCCACGATCGGCACCGGGGAGCGCGGCACGATCTGCGCGAGGCCCTCAGCGGCCTCGGCCTCATTGCAGGTGCAGCGAACGATGTCGCACCCCGCCGCCGCGAGGGCGTAGATCTGCTGGAGGGTGCCCTCCACATCAGCGGTCTTGGTGATCGTCATCGACTGGACGCTCACCGGCGCCCCACCGCCAACCGGCACCGACCCCACCATGATCTGGCGGGTCGCGCGACGCTCAGTGCTCCACTCGGTCACATCCATGACGGCTCCGATCGCCCGATCAACCGACGGGTCTCACGATGTCGAGGTAGAGCCCCGACACGAACAAGAACAACAACACCGTCACCACCGCCATCGTCAACGGCATCAACTTCTCGACATCGGCGTGATAGCGGCGACCACCCCGCTCGCGCGCCCGCTCATAGGTCGCCACCAGAGCGTGACCACCGTCGAGGGGCAACAACGGGAACATGTTGAACACGCCGACGAACACGTTCAACAACGCCAACAATTCAAGTACCCCGGCCAAGCCGGCCACCTCGCCGACATCGTCGCTCACCGAGGTGATGCCAACCAGCGTGGTTGGCCGCGTCGACAGATCGTCGGTCTCACCGGACAGATGACTGAGCACATTCACCGGGTTGAGCACCCGCAACACCCCGACCACCGAATCGCCGACCGAAGTCACCATTGACGAAGCGGCGTAGACCGGCGACGACCACCAGGAGCGCTGCACCACATCGACCAACGGCGACGATGACACCCCGAGGAAGGCAACGTCATCGGGACCGCCGACCAACTCATAAGAACCGAGCGTGACCGGCAGTGACAACAACGCTCCGTCGCGATCGACGACCACATCAACCACGTCGCCTGGAGCATGGGTCACGATCGCCTCGCCGAGCGGTGCCCCCTCGACCACCTCGACCCCACCGACGGACAGGATCACATCACCGACCGCGATACCGGCCGACTGAGCCGGCAGCCCCTCGGAGGTGCCGCGCACCTCGGCGCCATCACCGAGCACCGACTGGCCACTCAACGTGTAGACGCCCGACAGCAACACCAGGGCGATCACCATGTGCATGATCGACCCGGCCGAGATCACGAGCAGGCGGCGCGGATACGACTTTGACCGATAAGCGCGGCCCTCATCGGTCGGCTCGACCTCGTCCATCATGTTCATGCCAACGATGCGCACAAACGCCCCGAGCGGCAGTGCACGGACGCCGTACTCAGTCTCGCCACGACGGAAACTCCACACCCGCGGCCCGAAACCAATGAAGAACTGCGTCGCCTTCATGCCCGTCCATCGGGCCGTGGCGAAATGCCCCAACTCGTGGAGGAACACCGACACCAACAACCCGACGGCGAACACCAGCCACCACACCGAGAAGAAGCCGAGCAACGCGAACAACGCGACGATCACCGCCACCCCGACACCACCGCGCACGCCGCCCACCAACTCGTCGTCGGCGCGCTCCACCACTGCGCCACCCGCCATCACCTCGGAGGTGAACCGATCGCGCAACCCAACCTGAGGCACCTCAGGTGCCGGCCACGGGGAGCGCTGGTCGTCAGTGGGGGTCGTCATGTCGATTCAAGATGGGGTGCGGGTTCGAGACGCGCCCGAGGCCGTCAGCAACCCCGGGAAGCGAGCCACGAGGACGCCGCCTCACGGGCCGACCGATCGGCCTCGATCACGTCCTCGACGCTAGTGGGTGGGTGTACGGCATGCTCGTCGAGCACCGAGGTCGCCACCTCCGGAATCGCGCTCCACGCAATCCGGCCCGCCAAGAACGCCTCCACCGCCACCTCATTGGCCGCCGACAGCACCGCCGGAGCCGTTCCACCCGCCCGACCGGCCGCATAGGCCAGATCGAGACAGCGGAACGTCGCGCGATCCGGAGCATCGAACTCGAGTGAACCGAGCGACGCCCAATCGATACGGCCGAAGGGCACCGACGACCGCTCCGGCCACGCCAACGCGTAAGCGATCGGCAGCCGCATATCCGGCATCGACAACTGCGCGATCGTCGACCCGTCGGAGAACTCCACCATCGAATGCACCACCGACTGCGGATGCACCACCACCTCGATGTCGTCGTAATCGACACCAAAGAGCTCATGAGCCTCGATCACCTCGAGGCCCTTATTCATCAAGGTCGACGAATCCACCGTGATCTTCGGGCCCATCGACCACGTCGGATGCGCCAGCGCCTCCTCCACCGTCACCGAAGCCAACTCCTCCCCCGAACGCCCCCGGAACGGACCACCCGATGCCGTCAACACCAAACGCGACACCTCCCGCGAGGCATCCACCGACGACCGCAGACACTGATGCAACGCGGAATGCTCACTGTCCATCGGAATCAACTCAGCCCCCGGCGTCGCCCGCAACGGCTGCACCACCGGACCCGCCGCGATCAAACTCTCCTTATTCGCGAGCGCCAAACGACGGCCCGCCGCCAACGTCGCCACCGTCACCGCGAGACCGGCGAAACCGACCACCCCGTTGACCACCACATCAGCCTCAGCGCACACCGGAGCGACGTCGTCGACCACCTCGACCCCATCGAGAGCCGCCGCCACCTCACGACGCGCCTCGACATCAGCCACCGCCACCACCCGAGGGCGAACCGCTCGCGCCTGAGCAACGATCGCCTCCACCGACGCGCCCGCCGACAGCGCGACAACCTCGTAGCGGTCAGGCTCGGCCGCGATCACCTCCAGCGTCTGCCGCCCGATCGACCCCGTCGACCCGGCGACGACGACCCGGATCACTGCACCCAGGGTTCGATGACCCGGGTCAGGTAATAGACCGCGGGAAGGGTCAACAAGAACCCGTCAAAACGATCGAGCACCCCACCATGGCCGCGCACCAGCGACCCGAAGTCCTTGATGTCGAGGTTCCGCTTGAACATCGACTCGACCAGATCACCGAGGGGCGCGAACACCGACACCACCACCGCCAGCAACAACAACTCACCGGTGCCCGACCAGGTCGAGTTCCAGCCGCCGATGCCGACCACGATCAACACGAGGATCGTCATCAGCGCACCACCGATGAACCCCTCCACCGACTTACCCGGCGAGATCCACTGCCGCAACGGCGTGCGACCGGCCGCCGACCCGACGAAGAGCGCGCCCACATCGTTGGCCACCACCGCCAACGCCAACATGAACAACGTGTCGGTGCCGGTGTCGGCGAGCAACACCCCTTGCGTGGTGGAGAAGCGCAAGATGAGCGCAGCGAACGAACCACCAAGACCGATCCACACCATCCCCGCCGCCGCCACCGAGATGTTCGGCAACGGACCGCTCTCCACCGAGCGCGCCCCGATATGGGTGACCGCAATCGTGGCGAAGCCAAGCATCACCACCAGCGGCAACGCCGACTCGCCCACCCAATAGGCGGCGAGCGGCGCTGACACACAGGCCGCGATCCCTGGGATCATCGCCGGGCGATAGCCCTTCTCGGTCAACTTGTCGAAGAACTCCACCGCGCCAAGACCAAGGATCACCGCCACCAAACCCGCCGTCGCCCACGGGCGATAGGTGAGCACCCCAACGAAAATCGCCACCAGCAACACCCCAACCGCGGTCGCCATCGGCATATCGCGCGCCGAGGACTGACGGCCACCCGCCGCCCGACTTCCGCGCGGCGCCCCACCCGGACGCGGACCCTTCGGACCCGGACCACCCGGACGCGGACCCTGACGCCGACGACCCGCCGCCGCCGGCGGCTGCCGCCGCTCGATACCCGATGGATCCGTGCCGATCACAATGCGCGAGGCCGCCGGACGAGGCTGCTCGCCGGTCACCCGCTCACGCGGCACCGCCGGCGCCTCACGGGTCGGCTCCGGCTCGGCGTCATCGGCCCACACCGGATTCTCCGCCGTGAACGACGCCCACAACTCATCCTCCGAACGCGTCGGCACCGGATCGGAATCGTCGAAGGAGACGAGATCATCACGCGACGGGCTCACCGAGGTCACATCACCCGTCGGAGACTCCTCGACAATGCGACGGATCTCACCGGACGGATCGATCGCCCGCGGAACCTCACCGGTCGGCGGCTCCGTCCAATGCGGCATCGGACCAGACTCGTCGCCGAAACGCAGCGGCGGCCCGTCATCGGCCGGCGCCGGATCATCGAAATCCTCAAGCGGATCATCCCCGGGAACCGCCCGCGAACCCGGATCGGTGCCATCGCTCGCCCGACGGCGCGGACGCTCATCGGTCGGATCGCCGAACAGCGAACCCGGCTCACCCCACATGTCGTCGCTCATCGCTCCCCCTCCCGACGGCCCTCAGACCTCGAGCAGTTCCTGTTCCTTGCGTCCGAGTCCCTGATCGATGCGATCCACGTGCTCATGGGTCGACTTGTCGAGCTCCTTCTCGGCCCGCTCCAAATCGTCAGCGGAGATCTCGCCATCTTTCTCGGCGGCCTCGAGATGCTTGCGCGCGTCACGGCGGATGTTGCGCACCGCCACCCGGCCGTCCTCGGCCATGTTCTTCGCGATCTTCACGTAATCACGGCGACGCTCCTCGGTGAGCGCCGGAAAATTGAGGCGGATCACCACACCGTCGTTGTTCGGCGACACCCCGAGATCGGAATCGCGGATCGCCTTCTCGACGGCCGTCAACGTCGACCGATCGTGCGGCTTGATCAACAACTGACGAGCCTCGGGCACCTGGATCGACACCAGCTGCTGCATCGGCACCGGAGCGCCGTAGTACTCGACCAACAGATGCTCGACGAGCGCCGGAGCCGCGCGACCCGTGCGCACCGTGGCGAACTGGGCCTGAACGTGCTGGACCGCCTTGTCCATCTTGTCCATGGCGTCCAGCAGGGTCTCATCGATCACGCGTTCAATGGTACCCATCGCGCCACCAGCCCGACGGGGACACCGACCAGCGCCGAATGGCGCGCGGAATCAGTGGACGATCGTGCCGACCGGCTCGCCAGCGAGGATCGAACGCAACGAACCCTCCTGGCTCATGTCGAACACCACGATCGGAATCGAGTTGTCGCGACAGAAGGCGATCGCCGTGGCGTCCATCACCTTGAGGTCCTTCGTCATGACCTCCATGTAGCCGACTTCCTCGTACTTCACGGCGTCCTCATTCGTGCGCGGATCGGCGCTGTAGACCCCGTCAACCCCCGAATGGGTGCCCTTCAACAGGGCGTCCGCTTCGATCTCAGCCGCGCGAAGCGCCGCCGCCGTGTCGGTCGTGAAGAACGGATTGCCGGTACCGGCGGCGAAGATCACCACACGACCCTTCTCGAGATGACGCACCGCGCGACGCCGAATGTACGGCTCGGCGATTCGAGGCATCTCGATCGCCGACTGCACCCGGGTCGGCTGACCCTTGCGCTCGAGCGCGTCCTGAAGCGCGAGGGCGTTCATGACCGTGCCGAGCATGCCGATGTGGTCGCTCTGCGTGTCGTCCATACCCGACATCGCGCCAGTGCGACCACGCCAGAAGTTGCCACCACCCACCACGACGGCGACGTCGACGCCCATGTTCTGGCGAAGATCGATGATCTCGAGCGCCGTCGCCTCGAGCGTCGCCCCGTCGAGCCCGCGACCCGACGGGCCGGCGAGCGCCTCACCGGAGGGCTTGAAGACGATCCGCTTCCATCGGGGAGAGATCGCCTCGGTCATCGGTCTCAGCCGATCTCCACCTGGGCGAACCCAGCGATCGATGCCGAGCCGATGAACTGCGCCACCGACTGTTTGTCGTCCTTGGCGTAGGCCTGCTCCAGCAGACACACATCCTTGAAGAACCCACCGATTCGACCCTCGACGATCTTCGCGATCGCCTGCTCGGGCTTGCCCTCGTTACGGGTGATCGTCTCGAGCGTGGCGCGCTCGGCCTCGACCACATCGGCCGGGACATCCTCGCGACGCAGATAGCGCGGACGGGCGAAGGCGATGTGCACCGCCACATCGTGGGCCATCTCGTCGTCGGCACCGGACATCTCGACCAGCACCGCGTTGACTCCGCGGCCACCCTGGATGTGCTCGTAATGGCCGAGCACGTTGCCGTCAGCGGCCTGCATGCGAACGACCTCACCGAGTTCGATCTTCTCCTTGAGGAGGATCTTCAACTCCTCGAGTTGATCATTGCGGGTAGCGACCGCCTCGGGCCCATCCGCGAGCACCAGCGCGACGAGAGCGTCGGCCTCGGCCTTGAACTGATCGCTACCAGCGACGAAATCGGTCTCGGACTTCAACTGCACGATCGCGCCGGTGCCACCCGACACCGAGATCGCAACCAGACCCTGGTTGTTCTCGCGGTCGTCGCGCTTCGCGCTCGCGGCGAGACCCTTCTCACGAAGGAACTGCTTGGCCGCCTCAAGATCACCACCGGTCTCCTCGAGGGCCTTCTTGCAATCCATCATGCCGGCGCCGGTCGACTCGCGAAGCGCCTTCACATCCTGTGCGGTGAACGACATGTCAGACCCCTCTCAGCTCTCGTCGGACGTCTCAGCAGCGGCATCAGCCACCGTCTCAGCAGCAGCCTCAGCGGCCGGCTCCTCAGCCGGTGCCTCGGCCGGCGCCTCGGCCTTGGCGGCCAGACGGGCCTCGCGCTCAGCCTGCGCCTTAGCGGCAGCAGCTCGCGCCTCGGCCTGCGCCTCGGCGAACGCCGCCTCCTCCTCCGGGCTGCGCTGCGGCGGAGCCGGGATCACCGGAGCCGCCGACGGACGACGAGACGCGACATAGGCGCCTTCGAGCACCGCTTCGGCGATCACGTTCGCGAACAGGGAGTTGGCGCGGATCGCGTCGTCGTTGCCGGGGATCGGATACTGGATCGAATCGGGATCGACATTGGTGTCGACCACAGCGACCACCGGGATTCCGAGCTTGTTCGCCTCGGTCACCGCAATGTGCTCCTTCTTGGTGTCGAGCACGAAGATCGCGTCGGGAGCCTTCGTCATCGAGCGAAGACCACCGAGGTTGCGCTGCAACTTGGTGAGCTCGCGATCGAGGAGCAGGGCTTCCTTCTTGATCATCACCTCGAACTCGCCGATCTCCTTCTGACGCTCGAGCTCGAGCATCTTGCCAACGCGCTTGGAGATCGTGCCGAAGTTGGTGAGCATGCCGCCGAGCCAACGCTCGTTCACATAGGGCATGTTGCAGCGATCAGCGGCCTCACGAACCGGATCCTGAGCCTGCTTCTTCGTGCCGACGAACAAGATGGTGCCGCCATCGGCAGCCATCTCGCGAACGAAGTTGTAGGCGGTCTCGACGCGGCTCAGCGTCTGATCGAGATCGATGATGTAGATGCCGTTGCGCTCACCGAAGATGAAACGCTTCATCTTCGGGTTCCAACGCCGGGTCTGGTGCCCGAAGTGGGCGCCCGCCTCGATCATCTGGCGCATGGAGATGACAGCCATGAAAAGCTCCTGTTCTGCGGTTGTCCGCCGATCCGGGCGCCGTGGCGACCGCAGATGGACCGGGGTTCTGCTCTGATCCGATGACCCACCGGACGATGGGCCGCACCAGATGCTACCGACGAGCCCCGGGGAACACTCCCGCCGCCCCCGGGCAGAGCGACACCTTCGGCGCCCGCGCGCCGGGCGCGATGAGGCTCGCCCGAAGATGACCGGTCAACAGCATCCTCGTCGGATCGACATAACGCTCACCCACCCGCAAACCGAGATGGAACGGGCCCGTCGTTACCGCCACCACCTCGCCGGCCGCCACCCGATCACCGATCACGAGATCCGACCGCGCTCCCGCGTAGGTCACCCGCCATCGTTCGGAGAATCCGGGCCGAGCGAACGCCACCACGAGATGATCCCGGCCCGCTACCGACCCGGAGAACGACACCGACCCGCCGACCGCCGCCCGCACCGGCGAGCCGACCGGCGCGGAGAACTCCAGACCGCGATTGCCCGCGCACCACCGACACGCCGGCGCCCGGAACCCATCGACCACCACCCCCGACACCGGCAGAGTCCAACACCCCTGGGCCGCGACTGCCGCCGACGGCAGGACGAGCGCGAACAACGCTGTCACCATGACGGCCGCAGCCGACAACCGGATCACCGGCACGCGAAGCCGAACCGACACCACACCATCCCGCTCCGCCCGAGGGCGACTCAGTCGAGACCAGCGGACCGCATCCGCGAACGCAGCGACAACACCGAACGGGTGTGCAACTGCGAGACCCGGGACTCCGTGAGTCCGATCACCCCGCCGATCTCGGCGAGCGTCAATCCCTCGTCGTAATAGAGACCGAGCACGAGCCGCTCGCGCTCGGGCAACGACCGGATCGCCGACCGCAGCCCAGCGCGCACCTCATCGGCCTCCAGGGCCGCCGTCGGTGTGTGCTCGGCGTCGCCGTCAACGGCAACCGGTTCCAAACCGGCAGCGACGGCGCGATCGAGCGGGCCGACTGTCGTTGACGCCACCTCGGCCAACCACCGCTCAAGCTCATCGGCGCCGACATCGAGGGCCTCGGCCAACTCGGCATCGCTCGGCGCGCGTCCGTTGCGATGCTCGAAATCAGCGAGGGCCGCCTCGATGCTGCGCGCCCGCGAACGGACCGTCCTCGGCACCCAATCGAGTTGGCGGAGGCCGTCGTAGATCGAGCCGCGGATACGTGGCCCAGCGAACGTCTCGAATTTCACCCCCTGATCGGGATCGAACCGCTCGATCGCATCGATCAGGCCGAACACCCCATAGGAGATGAGATCACCCGGATCGACCGACGAGGGCAGACCCGCACCGACACGACCAGCGATGAACTTCACCAACGGCGAGTAGTGGACGATCAGATGGTCCCGCGAGGACATCTGGCGACGACGCAGCCAACGATCCCAATGCATCGCCAACTCATCGGCCGGATCCATGACGCCCGGCCGAGCACCCGGCGGAAGCGGCGGGGGCGGCGGTGGAGGTGGCGGAGGGGGCGGCGGGCAGCTCATGCTCGCGGATGGGAATCGCGATAGGCGGCGGCGAGCCGCTCACGGCTCACATGGGTGTAGCGCTGGGTGGTGGACACGTCGGCGTGGCCGAGCAACTCCTGGACCGCTCGAAGATCAGCGCCCCCATCGAGGAGATGCGTCGCGAACGTGTGCCGGAGGGCGTGGGGATGGGTCGGCGTCGGCGAACGCCGATCGAGGATGCGACGCACATCGCGCGGAGTGAGCCGACGACCCCGCTCATTGCCGAACAGTTCGTCGCCGGCGACCACTTCGCGGCGGAGTCCGAGCCAGCGACGCAACGCATCGACCGTCGGCTCGCCGAGGGGAACGAGTCGCTCACGCGACCCCTTGCCCCACACCCGAGCCGACCCCTCAGCGAGATCGAGCGCACCAACATCGAGCGCGCAGAGCTCAGCGACGCGGACACCCGAGCCGTACAGCATCTCAAGCACCGCGTCATCCCGGGCCCGACGCCACTCCGGCTCATCCGGATCGACCGGAGGCTCGAGCAGACGCTCGAGCTCGTCCCGGTCGAGAACGCGCGGCAGACGCGACTCGCCACCCGACACCTGCACCCCCGCCATCGGGTCGGCCGACAGGCGACCCGTCTCGACGGTCCAACGGAAATAGCGACGCAACGCCGCCGCTTTGCGAGCGATCGAACGTCGCGCGTACTGGCGCGTGGACAGATTCGCCACATAACGCCGCACCGAGGTGCGTGTCACCTCCTCAGGAGACGACACGCGCATGCGCGCCACCCACTCGGCGAACAGGCGCAGATCGGTGCGATAGGCCTCACGGGTGCGATCGCTGAGCGAGGTGAGCGAGCCAATGAACTCATCCAACGACCATCCAGACAGATCCGATGTCGTCGAAGCGTCACCGTCAGCGTGGTCGACGCCCGGCGCGCGGTCGTCCGGATCGCTCATGACCCCGACGGTATTACGCCATCACGGTGGGAGTCCGGACACCGCCACCTCGAGCCAACCCGCCTCGTCAACGAGCCAGCCGTCGCGCACCAGCTCGGCGACCGCCGAAGCCACCGGAGCGACACCGGCTCCCGAACCTGACACCAGCTGATCGAGCGATCGCGGACCATCACGACAGGCCTCGAACAGCTCAATGGCAAGACACGACCGCGGCGGGCGGCGCGCCGGCGCCACTCGGACCGGCGGAGTGATCGACAGCACCTCGAGCACATCGTTCACCGAGGTGACCGGCGCCGCCCCGTCGCGCAACAGGTGATTCGCCCCCTCCGATGCCGGCGATCGAGGAGAACCCGGCACCGCCATCACCTCAACGCCACGCTCCAGAGCGGCGCGAGCCGTGATCAGGCTGCCGCCGCTCGCCCGACTCTCGACCACCACCAACACCTCACTCAAGGCGGCGATTACCCGATTGCGCAACGGGAAGTGAAACGCCTCTGGTGGCGTGCCCGGCGGCCACTCGGAAAGCACCACATGCTGCTCGACCAGCCGATCGAGGAGATCACGGTTTGAGCGCGGGTAGGCGAGATCGGGCCCATTGCCGAGCACCGCAACCGCGCGACCGGGACCGGAAGCCAGCACGCCTCGATGCGATGCCGTGTCGATACCGCGAGCGAGCCCCGACACCACCGACACCCCGGCCTCAGCGAGCCGGGCGCCGAGATCGGCCGCGGTCGCGCGACCCGCCGCGGTGGCGTTCCGAGTGCCGACCACACCGACCCGACGGTCGGCGAGCACCGCCCGATCGCCCCGCAGGAACAGCACCGCTGGCCGCTCCGGATCGTCGATGAGGGCGGGCGGGTAATCACCGTCGCCGGGCACCGTCACCGACACGCCCACCTCAGCGCATCGCGCCGCGCGCCGCGACGCAGACACCGCCAACGACTGCACCCGAAGCCGCTCGCGCACGTCAGCCCGCGGCTCCACCGCGGGCACCAACGGTCGCCCCAGGCGCAAAGACTCGAGCGCCTCAATGGGATCGTGAACCGCGAGGATCATCGCGAGACGCCGCCGCGACATCGACCGCAACCCCGCAAGCACAGCGAGCGCGCCGATCACCTCGGGATCGGAGATCATGAGACCACCCGCCGGTCGAACACCGAACGCATCGACAATGCCGCCGCCACCAGTTCGCCATCGACCGAATCGCACTCGCCACCAGCGAGGTCGGCGAGCGTGCGAGCCACGCGACGCACCCGGTGATAGCCACGGCCGGTGAGACGCCCGCGCTCCATCTCCGAGCGAAGCAGCGCCGTCGCGTCATCGTCGAGACGAGCCCAACGATCGAGCGCCTCGCCGTCGAGATCGGCGTTCAACATGCCGCGGCTCTCAATCGCCCGGGCACGCGCCCGCGCCACCCGCGCGGCCACCTCCGCCGACGACTCACCCCGCTCCCCCGACAACAGATCGCCCACCTCAGGACGACTCACCCGCACCCGCAAATCGAAACGGTCGAGCAGCGGACCCGACAACCGAGACAGGTAGCGATGCCGCGACCGCTCATCACAGGCGCAGACCCCGGGAGCCCCCGCCTCACCACACGGACACGGATTGGTCGCGCCCACCAACTGGAACCTGGCGGGCATCGACACGTGATGATTGACACGACCGACCGACACCCGACCCGTCTCAAGCGCCTCGCGCAACGTATCGAGCACCGCCGGAGCGAACTGACCCATCTCGTCGAGAAACAACACACCGCCGTGGGCGAGCGAGATCTCGCCGGGGCGAACCATGTGTGAACCCCCACCCACCAGAGCCGCCGCCGACGAGGTGTGATGCGGGGCCCGGAACGGTGGCCGGGTCACCAGACCCGACCCACCCACCCCAGCCGCCGACTGCACCATCGTGACCTCGAGACCGATGTCGTGATCGAGGTCGGGAAGCAGACCGGGGAGTCGCCGGGCCAACATCGTCTTACCGGCACCAGGAGAGCCGACGAACAGCAGATGATGACCCCCAGCAGCCGCCACCTCGAGCGCCAACCTCGCCACCGGCTGACCGCGCACCTCAGCCAGATCATCGACAACGACAGGCGACTCGCTCCCGTGAGCGACACCGACCGCGCTCGAGACCGACGACCACGCCGCCCGGCCGGCGAACACCTCCACCAGCTCGCCGAGCGAGGCCACCGAACGCACCTCGCCGCGCGACACCGCTGCCGCCTCACCGACACACCCCGATGGCACCACCCACTCGAGCTCGGGATCGACCCCGACCATCGGCGCGACCCCCGCCACCGGCCTCACCGACCCGTCAAGCCCCAACTCGCCAGCGAACGCCCGGCCCGACAGGGACTCCGGCTCGAGCTGCTCGGTGGCCGCTAACACACCGACCGCGATCGCCAGATCGAGGCCCGACCCGCTCTTGCGATGTGTCGGCGGAGCGAGATTGACCGTCACACGACGATCGGGCCACGACAGACCGCTCGACAGCACCGCCGCCCGCACCCGATCACGAGCCTCGCGACACGACTCATCGGGCAAGCCGAGCATCGTGAACGACGGAAGCCCCGGCCCAACATGCACCTCGACCATCACCCGATGGCCCCGAGCACCGAGCACCGACGCCGAATGGACACTCGCGATCAACGACCACCTCCGAGAACGACCCGCGCCGACAGCAACGGGAACACAGGAGGCCACAACCTCGATCAACCACGAACCTAGACAGGGGGTGCGACGGTGACCCCGGGCCGGACACGGGGCATGCCACACTCGCCGTGATGACCCGACGACTCCTCTTCATCGCCGCGCTCACCGCGGCCTGCGGAGGCGGAGGGAACGGCGACGCCGTCGCGTTCTGCGACGCCCTCGCCGGATCACTCACCCTCGTGCGCGACCCGATCATCACCACCGAAGCCGAGATCGACGAGGCCCTCCTCACCTACCGGCTGCTCGGCGACCTCGCCCCGCTCGACATCGCCGACGACTGGCAGATCCTCACCACCAACATCGAGACCGCCTCCACCGTCGTTCCCAACGACCGCGCCAGCATCCAACGCGCCGTCCAACAGGCCTACGCGAGCGAACGCGCCGCGGTCGCCGTCGCCGAGTGGGTACGCACCCGGTGCGGCTTCGACATGGGTCCGGTGACCACCATCGCCCCGCAGGCCACGCCGACGCCGGCCGACCCGCCCGGGGTCAGCGACAGCTGAGACCGCGCTCGGGACTCAGACGATCTCGCCGCGACGAAGGATTACCTTGTCGACGAGGCCGTAATCACGAGCCGCCTCCGCGGTGAACCACCGATCGCGCTCGGAGTCAGCCTGGATCTGCTCGAGATCCTGACCCGAGTGCTGAGCGATCAACTCAGCCATCCGAAGCTTCGTGTAGGCGAGCTGCTCAGCCTGGATCGCGATATCGGCCGCCTGGCCACGCAAACCCGCGAGTGGCTGGTGCATCATGACCCGCGCGTTCGGCAGCGTGTAGCGCTTGCCCGGAGCACCCGCGGTGAGCAAGAACTGACCCATCGACGCAGCCAGACCGAGGCACACGGTCGCGACATCGCAACTGACGAACTGCATCGTGTCGTAGATCGCCATACCGGCGGTCACCGACCCACCCGGCGAGTTGATGTACAGCCAGATGTCAGCGTCGGGATCCTCACCCTCGAGGTAGAGCAGCTGGGCGCAGATCTGATTGGCGATGTCGTCGTTCACATCGGAACCGAGCAACACCACGCGGTTCTTCAACAGGCGATTGAAGACGTCGCTCCGCGGGTCGAAACCACCCTCGAGCGCCTGCGGGAACTGCGTCACATCGGCCATGAGCGGCAGGCTACCGGCCACCCCCGCCGGCGGCCTCACGCTCCTGAGCGGTCGACGCCCGACGCGATCACCGCGACCGGACCCGACTGCGCGCCCTCGATCAACGCCGCCACACCCGCGGCCCCCGTCGGCGACACCCGCAACCCAGCCGACCGAGCCACCTCGACCGCCTCCACCACCGAGGCCTCCGACACCACCACCGGACGACCACCACTCACCCGCATGGCCTCCAGCACCGCCAGCCAGTCATAGGTCTCATCATCGAGGATCCCGTCAGCGAGCGAGTGCGGCTCCTGCCACGGTGTCATCACCTCTTCCCAGCGCGACGCCGGATCGGGGTCATCTCCGACCGCGGTGACCGCCCGATCGAGTGGAGCACACCCTTCGGCCTGAACGGCCAACAACGACACCGAACCACCAAGGCCCTGCGCGGCGCACGACGCCAACGCGCCCCCGCCAACCTGCACCACCAACTCCGACACCGGCGCACCCACCTCAGCCATTTCCCAACCGATCGTGCGACCCCCGTCGAGACACCACGCGTTCACCGGTCCCTGCACACTGAAGGGCACCGCACCCGCATCCACCGACGACCGGAACCCCGCCATCGCCGGATCGCCCGGAGGATCCCCGGGGCGCCGCTCACACCGATGCACCGACGCGCCGAGCGCATCCATCGCCGAACCGAACGCCGGATCCATCCAGGTCGGAACGAACACCTCGATCGGCCATGACTCGCGCGCCGCCAACGTCGACGCCGCCAACGCCGCATTTCCACACGACGAGATCGCCAACGGCGGCCGCCGACCGAGCAGACCGAGTTCCTCAGCCACCCGGAGATGCAACATCACCGAAACGAGATGACGGGCCTTGTGCGAACCGGCCAACTGCCCGGTCTCGTCCTTCACCCACACCTCCACCCCGAAGTGATCCGACATCGCCTCGTTCGGCGCAAACGGGGTGATGGAGAAACCGTCGGCAACCGAACGCGCGAGCGTGAGCGCCGCCGCCTCCGACATGCCGTTGCCCACAGCGAAGGCGAACCACGCCATCCGCCGAGCGAACCGCACGAACGGATTCGGGTCGTCGATGACCTCCGCCTCGGCACCATCGTCAACCAGGCGGAGTACGTGACGGGGATCATCCGGCGAGGCCGACGGACACGTCCACGAGAACGAACGCGCGACATCCACCTCGGCGCCGCACACCCGGCACACCCAGCCGAGAACCATCGCGACGAACCCCGGTCAGCCCGCGGCGACGCGGTCGTTGAACTCGTCGATCATCGAGTCCCACACGCCGACATACCGACGCAGACCACGCCAGAACGACTGGTGACGACGCTCCTCGAACAACTCGAACGGGGTGCCCTGCTGCTCCACCCAGGTGTAGTACCCGAGGTTGAAGATGCGGCGGCGATCGGCTTCCGTGCAGTCGATCATGTGCTCCGTCGACGTATGAGCGAGATGCTCACCGAACACCTCGGCCGCGTCAGGAGCCGAGAAGTCATTGCCGAACCGGGTGGCGAGCGTTTTGGCGCGCTCGCTCGGATAGAGCGCCGCGCCGTCGGTCGCCACCGTGATCAACGCATCGGATTCGCCGAGATCGAGCAGACGAGCCGTCTTGATCGCCGCGAGCGTGTTGCAGATCGCCGAGAAGCCGAAATGCTCCAAGGCGTGAACGACCTCGGGGGCGATGCCCTTGGCGCGCACCAAAAACTCACGGCCAGCATCGGAGTTGAACAGCACATCGAGCTCGTCGGTCGCCCGATCCGAGATCGCGCACACCACATCGGTGTTCATCACGTTGTGGATCAGCGGGATGTGCTTGTCGCCAATCCCTTGGATGTTGTGCTCGCCGAACCCGTTCTCGAGCATCGTCGGACACTCGAGCGCCTCGACCGCCACGATGCGCGACCCGTAGGCCTCCTTCAGATGGTCACCGGCAGCGATCGTGCCCGCCGAGCCCGTCGCCGAGGTGAACGCCGCGAGGCGCAGCTCGGGCCCACCCGAGGAGAGCACCGAGTCGCGAACCGTCTCGAAGACATGGCCGAGGGCTCGCCCCGTCACCATCACATGGCCGAGATGATTGCCGAACTCGGAGAACTGGTTGAGCACGAAGTTCTCCGGATCGAGCCGCAACTCATTGCAGGCGTCGTAGATCTCCTTGACGTTCGACTCGGTGCCGGTGGTGCGGATCACATCCTCCGCCGGGTTCTCACACCAACGATCGAGCCAGTCGAACCGCTCCTGGCTCATCCCCTCCGGCAGAATCGCCACCCCGCGACTCGCCATGATCCGGCTGATCGCGATCCCACCACGGGCGTAATTGCCCGTCGACGGCCACACCGCGCGATGACGAGTCGGATCGAACTGCCCGGTCACCACCCGAGGAGCGAGACACGAATAGGCGGCGAGCACCTTGTGCGCAGTGATCATCGGGAACCGGTCGCCGAACACGACGATGATCGGACTCGCGACACCGGTCAACGCCGGAGGCAGCACCACATGCTCGGGCACTCCGACGCGCGCGCCCCGAAGATCGTTGTACCAATGCACCCGCCAGAGATTGCGGGCGTCCGGGCCCTGCGGATCAGCGTCGCCGACCGATGCGGAATGATCGAACGACGAGGGATCGGCCAACTCAGCGAATCGCGGAAGCCGGATACCCCGCTCGCGGAACCGGGCGACCGAGTTGGCGAGCGCCGACTCATCCACGATCCGGTCAGCCAAACCGAACTGGTTCTCAAGGGCATCAGCGGTATCGATCAACGTCACCTTGACAGTCTGTCAAAGGCAGGTGGAAATCGCCACGAATCGCGCGGACCCCCTCACTAGGTTGGCCCAATGCGCTCCTCACCGGTCCTCGTCGCCCTCACCGCGGTTCTCGCCTCGTGCTCGAGCATCACCGACCCCGAGGTCGCCGATCTCCCCGAGATCACCGTCAGCACCGACGCTCCCAACGCGGCATCCGAGACGACCAGCACCACAGCTGCTCCGGTCGTGCTTGAGCCGACCCCGCAGGCACCCACCCCGGCCGGGGCGCTCGCCGACTACGGGGCCCGCCTCGCCGCCAGCGCCGTCGCCGGTCCTGTCGACACCGTCTGCGGCACCATCGCCATGGCCGCGGTCGGACCCACCGACCCGGGCATGGTCGACTCCCCCGAGGCCCCGACCGCCGACGTCCACGACCTCCGATGGAACGGCGAGGCCTGGGAACCGTCGATCACCCCCCTCACCGGGATCATCTGGGACGACAACAGCGGGACCGGGCTGCTCGGTTACGGACTCTTCGGCATCGCGATCGGCCTTGTCGACGGCACCGAAGTCATCCGACTCGCGAACCGCAGCGTCTGGGAGGGACGCCCCGACACCCTCATCGAACGGCTCGGCGCCGACTGCACCTGGCAACCGGTCACCGTCGCCTACCCGTGCGGAGTCGATCTTGGCGCCTTCGAGGGTTACGAACTCGACGGCTCGCTCGCCCTCGAACCCGTGTCACCCGGATGGGACTACTACGAATCGGGCGCCGACCCCGCCTGTCACCGCGAAGGCGCCCACCTGCTCAGCTGGGACGCGGGCATCGCCATGTTGCGCGCCAAGTCCATCGACGACGTCTGGTGCGGGGGACGATCATTCGACGCTGGAATCGAACGCCCCGTCCGCATGTGCGCCGAGGGGCCGGTGGTGAGCTCAATCCAGCAGGCGCTCGCGGACGCTGGCCAGCAGCTCTCGGTCGACGGCATGTTCGGCCCCGGCACGCAGCGGGCGATCATCGCCCACCAACAGGCCAGCGGACTCGAGGTCACCGGCACCATCACCGAAGCCCTCGAGAACATCCTCCTCGGACCCGCCGACGGCGGCGGCGATTTCTGACCGGCTCGCTACCCTCGCCGGTGAGCGGGCGTGGCGGAACTGGCAGACGCGCAGGATTTAGGTTCCTGTTCCTCGGAGTGTGGGTTCGAGTCCCACCGCCCGCACTCAGCGACTCGAACGCTGCAACCGCTTGACCGCCACGATCTCGCGGAGCGCGCGAACCGACTCTCGGCCGGTCACCTTCGACCCCGCCACATCGCGCCATGACTGCAGCGGTTCCTCCCACACCCGCATCGGTGATCCGTGCAACCGCCGCCACCGGTAGTAGAGCTCGAGGTCGAACATCCAGCGGGTCGAGAACGGCTCGTCGAGGCAGGCTCGCAGACGATCATCGGTGACGTAGAGCTTGAAGCCCGACTGGGTGTCATAGGGCAAATACTCCTCGCCGAGGGTCAGCACGGTCGCCACCAAACGTCCGAGATAGTGCCGGGAGTCCGACCGGTGGATATCGCGTCCGGCGAGGGCGACCCGCGACGACCAGAGCGAATCGACGTCATCAGTTCGCTTCTCCGACATGAGCGCGACGAACCGCTTGACGTCACCCACGGCGAAGGCTCCGTCGGCGTCCATGAAGCCCACCGACTCGCTTCCGTCGTCGAGCGCGGCGAGCATTCCAGCGCGCACCGCCTCGGCCTTCCCGCGGTTCCGATCCAGGTGCACCGCGCGCGCGAGCCCGGAGGACGACCCGGCCAGTTCGTCGATGAGCCCCCG
>JAURCL010000033.1 GCA_030828465.1 Acidimicrobiales bacterium
GATCGCCGATGAGACCTGGGGTCGGGTTGGTCGCACCATCTCGCGGCGCCGGGAACCGGTGGCTCCCGGTGTGGTGTTGGTCGATGGCGAGGTGGAGCTCGATGATGGCGCCGATCCCGCGACCGACCCGACATTGGTGATGGCGGTGGCGGTGGCCGCGGCCCGCCGACGGGCGAGGATCGGGCGTCGCAGTCTCGACCTGCTGGCGGAAGCGACGCCGATGTGGCCTGACCGTTGGCCCGCTGGAGCGCTCGATTCCTGGGTGGCGCTGCTCCTCGAGGGACACGCGGCGATCCCGGTGCTCGAGGCACTTGACCAACGCGGATTGATCACCCGGATGTTGCCCGAGTGGGAACCGGTGCGGGCACGGCCCCAGCGAAACGCGTATCACCGCTTCACCGTCGACCGGCATCTCTGGGAGGCGTCGGCCAATGCCGCCGCGCTCGTCGATCGCGTAGCGCGTCCCGACCTGTTGGTGCTCGGAGCGTTGCTCCACGACATCGGAAAGGGATACCCGGGTGATCACACCGACGCCGGTGTGGATCTTGTTCGCTCCTCGATCGCGCCCCGGGTCGGGCTGAACGACACCGACACCGAGACGGTCGTGTCGATGATCCGTCATCACCTGCTGCTGCCCGATGTGGCGGTGCGCCGCGACCTCGGTGATCCGAAGACGATCAAGGGGGTGGCTGATCAGCTCGGTGACCGTCTGCATCTCGATCTGCTTCATGCCTTGACCGAGGCTGACTCGCTTGCGACAGGCCCTTCGGCGTGGGGTCCTTGGAAGGAGGGTCTCGTCAACGAATTGGCGAGCCGGGTCGGGCACGTGCTCGGCGGCGGTGAGGTGTCCGAGGTGGCGTGGCGTCTCTTCCCTGATGCCGATGTTGTCGAGCGGATGGCCTCGGGCGTGCGGTCGGTGGCGGTGGACGGCGATCGGGTGACGGTGGTGACGGCCGACCTGCCGGGAACCTTCTCGCGGGTGGCGGGGGTGCTGTCGCTGCACGGTCTCGACGTGGTGGCGGCTCAGGCCCATTCCGACGAGCCGCAACCCGGCCGCCCGACGATGGCGGCCTCGGAGTTCCGGATCCATGTGCCACGTGGCGGGATCGAGGTGAAGCCACTACTCGCCGACCTCGAGCGGGTGCTGTCCGGTGAGTTGGCGATCGAGGCACGGCTCGCGGAGCGGGCCCGCACCTACCGCCGACGTCGGGCAACCCAGGCGCGGCCGCCCGGTCCGCCCCGGGTGGTCTTCCACGATGGGGCATCGGCGAACGCGACGGTGATCGAGGTGCACTGTGTGAGCAAGGTCGGGGTGCTCCACCGCATCACGAAGGCCCTGGCTGAGGTCGGTCTCGACATCCGTCACGCGACCGTGCAGACGGTCGGCATGGAGGTGGTGGACACGTTCTATGTGCAGACCGCCGCTGGCACCCCGGTGTCGGATCGCTTCCACCGGGGGGAGATCGAGCGGGCGCTCCTCCATGTCGTGAACTGACCGGCGGCTAGTTTCGACTCATGGCGAGTCCGGATCCGGGTGATCTCGCGCGGTGGAGCGAAGCGCTGTCGGCGATTGCCCGCACCGGTCTCGGTTTCTCCGACAACCTCTACGAGCGCGAGCGGTTCGAGGAGGTTCTCCACATCGCGGCCGATATCAGAGCTGCGGCGGCCGACCTCGGCGATGAGGTGGCGACCCGCCGCGAGACCGACCATTTCGTGCAGGAGTGGATGGCCAACATCGGTGAGGGTGTGCCCGGCTACATCACGCCGAAGGTCGCGATCGGCGCGATAGTCGGCAACGATCAGGGTCAGTTGCTCTTGGTGCAGCGGCGCGACTCGGGGATCTGGCTGTACCCGACCGGCTGGGCTGATGTCGGCTACTCGCCGTCGGAGGTCGCGGTGAAGGAGGTCGCTGAGGAGACCGGCATCGAGTGTGTCCCCGAGCGACTGGTGGCGGTGATCGACGGCCAGCGGATGGGGTTCTCCCGTTTCGGGATGTACATGCTGCTCTTCCACTGCCGGGCGGTGGGCGGCGAGTTGCGCACCCATCCCCTCGAGACGTCCGATGTCGGCTGGTTCGATGAGGGTGCTCTGCCTGAGGTGACCGCCGGAGAGGAGTGGTGGGGCTCGCTCGCCTTCGCCGCGGTGCGTGGGGAGCCGGTGGAGGTTCGCTTCGAGGCTCCGCGTGATCCGGTCTGGCGCTCGGGGCCCGATATCGCCCCCTGAGGTTCAGGCGTCGCCGTCGTGGTCGCGGAGGAACTGCTCGACCTCGTCGAGCAGGTGGATCGACTCATCGAGATCGATCGGGCCGCTGGTGTCCTCGTCATCGTCCATCTCGTCGACGATCTCCTCGAGTTGTTCGATGTGGATGACCAGGTCGTCGTCATCGGAGATGAGCGCTTCGACGCGGGCGTCGTAGTCGGCGGCCTCGTCGGTGAGATCAGCGATGGGCGCCGGGGTACCCATCATCTCGCAGACTCGTTCGACGAGCGCGAGCGCGGCCTTCGGTGATGGGAGCTGGGAGGCGTAGCCGGGGACGGCGGCCCACAGTGAGGCGCCGGGGAAACCGGCGCGGCTGAGTGAGTCTTGGATGACGCCGACGATGCCGGTGGGTCCCTCGTAGCGGGAGCGCTCGAGGTCGTAGCGCTCCATGAGGGTGTCGTCGGAGGCGGTGCCGATCACGTGGACGGGCCGGGTGTGGGGAACGTCGGCGAGGAGCGCGCCGAGGGTGATCACCATCGGTGCTCCGACCCGTTGGGCGACCGTGGCGATCTGGTCGGTGAAGGTCCGCCAGCGGAGCGCGGGTTCGGGACCGAGGATCATGACGACGTCGGTGCCGGGCAGCGATGCCGACCAGACGCCGACGGTCGGCCAGATGATGTTGCGGCTGCCGTTCTCGTCGAGGCGGAGCAGGGGCCGAACGGTCGCGAAGTCGGTGAAGGGCTCCGGGTCGATCTCGGCGAGGGGCTCGGCGCCGCTCGTCTCGATGAGGGTCTTGAGCGCTGTGGAGGCGGCGTCGCCGGCGTCGTTCCAGCCGGTGAACGCGGCGAGCACGACCGGGTTGGTCAGGGCCGGCGTCCGGTGCCAGCGGAGGTGCTCGACGTCGGGCTCCATGTGCCCCCGAGGCTACCGGTGGGTGTCGGTCGGCGTCGCCGGGGGAGGGCGTGGTTCGGGGTACGGTCGGCGCATGTCTGTCGAGGTCTCCGCTGTCACGGTCGTCGACGACGATCTGGTCGCCGCGTTCTCCCGCCTGATCCCGCAACTGTCGTCGTCTTCACCGCCTCCGGATCGCGCCGAGCTCGAGGCGATCGTGGCCAATCCGGAGTCGGTCCTCTTCGTCGCCCGTGCTGATGCGGCGGTGGTCGGGAGTTTGACGCTCGCTCTCTACCGCATCCCGACGGGGGTGAAGGCGTGGATCGAGGACGTTGTGGTGGATGAGTCGGCCCGAGGTATGGGGGCCGGTGAGGCGCTGAATCGGGCGGCGATCGATGAGGCGGCGCGGCGTGGCGCGAAGAACGTGAGCCTGACGAGTCGGCCGTCTCGGGAGGCGGCGAACCGGCTGTATCAGCGGCTCGGCTTCGAGCCGTACGAGACCAACCTCTACCGCTACCGGCTCTGACAGGATCGCGGCGTGTACTTACCCGAGGTGTTCCGTCTCGACGACGAGGTCGCGTTGGAGGTTGTTGAGCGCGCCGGGCTGGCGACCGTAGTGGTGTCGACCGGAACGGGGTTCGAGGCGACGCCGATCCCGTGGATGCTTCGTCGCTCCGGTGACGCGACGCTGCTGGTCGGTCATGTCTCGAAGGCGAACCCGCTCGCTCGGATGCTGTCGGAGCCGACCGAGGCGATCGTCATCATTGACGGGCCCGACGGCTACGTCAGTCCGTCGTGGTACCCGTCGAAGGCCGAGTCGGGCGAGGTGGTGCCGACTTGGAACTACGTGTCGGTCCATCTCCACGGTCGACTCTTGGCCGTTAATGATGCCGTCTGGTTGAGGGAGATGGTCGAGTCGCTGACCGTTCGCTATGAGGCGGGTCGTGAGCGACCGTGGTCGGTCGGTGACGCGCCGGCTGAGTACCTCGACCGGATGCTTCGGGGGATCGTTGGGTTGGAGTTCAGGGTCGACCGGGTGGAGGGCAAGGCGAAGCTCAGCCAGAACCGTTCCGAGGCTGATCGCGCCGGCGTGATCCGCGCCCTTCGGGTCGAGGGGGCCGAAGATCTGCTCGGCGAGATGGAGCGGTGAGGGTCGTCTAGCGGCGGGCTTCGTGGTCGAGGAGCCGGGCTTTGGCGGCGAGACCGCCAGCGAATCCGGTGAGTGACCCGTCGGCTCCGATCACCCGGTGGCAGGGCACAACGATCGAGAGCGGGTTGCGTCCGATGGCGGTGGCGACGGCGCGGGTCGCCTCGGGGCGTCCGATCGCGGCGGCGTGCTCGGCGTAGGTGCGGGTGGTGCCTGGGGCGATATCGGTGAGCGCGGACCACACCGTCCGCTGGAAGTCGGTGCCGACGGCGTCGGTGGGGAGATCGAACCTGTGGCGATCTCCGGCGAGGTGGTCGATGATCTGCCGACCGGCGAGATCGGTGATCGCGTTGGAGCCTTCATCGACGTCGTCGCCGTCGATGCCGACCCGCTGGAGTTCGCCATCGAGCGGCCACAGCACCGCGCGCAGATGCGACTCGGACGCGATCAAGGTGAGTGTGCCGACGGGTGTGTTGATCGTGCTGGACACGAGGGGCATGGGGACATCTTGTCACCGAGCGCTTCCGCTCGGTGTCGGGGCGTTAGCGTCCGCGCGGTGCGGGGGCTCGGAACGCTCATCAATGTGGTCGCGGTGCTGGCCGGGTCGGGCATCGGGATGCTGGTGGGCAACCGTTTGCCGGAGCGCACTCGTTCGACCGTTACCGACGCACTTGGGCTGATCACGTTGATCGTTGGGGCGTTGAACGTCGCCGCGATCGGTGACGCGGCATTCGGCGAGGCGGTCGGTGAGGACTGGACGCTCATCGTGGTGCTCGGCGCGGTGGTGGTCGGTGGGATCATCGGCTCGCTGCTCGGGATCGAACCGGGTCTCGAGCGGCTGGGTGCGTGGCTGCAGCGCCGTTTGGCTGGCGAGCAGGCCGACGCGGAGCGGGCGCGGTTCATCGAGGGCTATGTGAGCGCGTCGCTGTTGTTCTGCGTTGGACCGTTGACGGTGCTCGGATCGTTGAGTGACGGTCTTGGCAACGGGATCGACCAGTTGGTGTTGAAGTCGTCGCTTGACCTGTTCGCCTCGATGGCCTTCGCGGCATCGCTTGGTCTCGGTGTGGCGCTCTCGGCGGTCTCGGTGTTGGTGTTCCAGGGGGCGTTGACGATTCTCGGCGCCGGCTTCGGGTCGTTCATGCCGGATTCGACGGTGGCGGCGATGACGGCGACCGGCGGTGTGCTGCTGCTCGGGATTGGGCTGCGGCTGCTACGGATCCGTCAGGTGGCGGTGGCCGATCTGTTGCCGGCACTCGTGTTGGCTCCGATCATCACCGCGGTGATCGCTGCTTGGTGAGGGTGCCGCTCAGGCCGACCGTCGACGGAGCGTGACCCAGGTGAACGCCTGACCACTGCCGTTGGGTGTGGTGTGGAGATGTCCGCGTGATGAGACCGGGGTGAATCCGTCGGCGAACAGGTCGGCGAGTTCGGCGGCTGAATAGCGCGTGACGGGTCGACCGGAGCAGGTCTCGGGCCCGTCGGGGGCGAAGGTGCCGATGATGAGGTGGCCGCCTGCGGAGACGGCGCGTTGGGTGACGGCGCGGTAGGCGTCGAGCTCGGTGTCGCCGAGGAAGTGAAGCACCGCGCGGTCGTGCCAGAGATCGAAGGTGCGCCCCGGGTTCCACGTGGTGACGTCGGCGACGATTGGGGTGAGACGGTCATCTTTGCCGACCCGGCGCTCGACCACGTCGAGGGCGGTGGTCGACACGTCGACGATCGTGAGGTCGGGGCAACCGCGATTGAGCAGCGCGTCCGCCAGCCGGCTGGTGCCGGCACCGATGTCGATGATGGACGAGCTCGATGGGTCGACCGTCTCGGTGATGAGTTGGATCGATGGCTCGGGTGCTGTCTGGAACCACGAGAGGGATGGTTCGTCGCGCGTCCGGTAGATCGCCTCCCACGGCACCGGTTCGGTCATGGCTCGACGGTACCGATTTGAGCTTGCCGGTAGAGGTCTGAGGCCGACGGAATAGTCACACTCGCGCTCTTGTTCCATAGGGGCGGACACAGCCGCTGACGTAGCGCGGTTGTTCAACGCCGATAGACAAGGCGAAGGCGCTGTTGGCGCTTCGCACCACCCCCCAATTGAAACGAAGGTCCCCCGTGTACCGATCCCTCGCTCGCTGGTCGTTCCAGCACGGCCTGTTCATCCTCATCGCTTGGATCGTCGCCCTCCTCGGCATCAACGCCCTCGCCGGCGCGATCGGATCCGGCTTCTCCGGTGAGTTCTCAACTCCCGAGTCGGAGAGCTCGACGGGGTTCGAGGTGCTTAACGAGAACTTCCCGGGAGCTGGCAGCGCTTTCGGCGGCTCGCTCGTCTTCTTGGCCGAGGACGGTGTGCAAGACGCCGCCGTCATGGCGGAGATGACCTCGTTTTTCGAGGCGATCGACGAGATCGACGGCGTGTCGGTGGTGTCACCCTATGAGCCACTCGGTCAGGGGCAGATCGCGCCCGACGGTGGTATCGCTTTCGCCCAACTCAACCTCGCCCGCGATGTCGACCAGGCCCGCGCGGCCGTGATCGCCGAGGAGATCCGCGATCTCGAGCCCGCCCTCGATGGAGTGACAACCGAGATCGGTGGTGCGATCTTCGCCGAGTTCGAGCCGCCGAAGTCGGAGTTGATCGGCCTCGCGTTCGCGGTGGTCATCCTCATCGTCTCGTTCGGATCGGTGATGGCCATGGGACTGCCCATCGGTGTCGCGCTCGCCGGTGTCGGCACGGGCGGATTCGGGGCGGTCAGCCTGCTCTCCAACGCCGTGTCGATCCCCGAGTTCGCCCCATTCATCGGCGTGATGATTGGCCTCGGTGTCGGCATCGACTACGTGCTCTTCATGGTCACTCGCTACCGCGAACTCACCCGTCAGGGTCGCTCGCCACTCGAGGCGACGATGGGAGCGCTCGATACCTCGGGTCGCGCGGTTGTGTTCGCCGGCATCACCGTGGTGCTCTCGCTGCTCGGGATGCTCGTGATCGGCCTCGGGTTCGTTTCGGGTCTCGGCATCGCGGCAGCGACCACCGTTGCGGTCACGCTCGTCGCGTCGATCACGCTTCTGCCGGCGCTCCTCGGCCTCTTCCACTCCAAGGTCGAGGTGACTCGCTGGCGTGGTCTGGTGACTGCGGGGTTCGTCGCGGTCGCCCTGCTCGGCGTCGGACTCGGCGTGTCGACGCTCTCGGTGATCGGGGCCGTGCTCGCTGTTGCGACGTTCGTCGCGAGCCTCTTCGTGCGACCGTTGCGGCGAGCCGTTCCGGCGAGGCGCGAGCGTCCGCTCCGTGAAACGACGTCTTACCGCTGGAGCCGGGTCATCCAGGCTCGGCCGTGGACGTTCGTGTTCCTCGGCGGTGGCGCGCTGGTGCTGCTCATGTTGCCGGTCTTCTCGTTGCGCCTCGGCTTCTCCGATGAGGGAAACCTGTCGGAGGAGACCTCGGCGCGGCGCGCCTACGACCTCGTGGCGGAAGGCTTCGGTCCGGGCTTCAACGGTCCGTTCCTGCTCACGGTCGAGCCGGGCGCGCCGGCCGATCTGCCGGTGATCGCGGCGCTTCCGGATGTCCTCGCGGCCGACCCGGGTGTCGATCGGGTTGGGCAGCCGTTCCCGAGCGACTTCAGTGATCCTTCGGCCTCGAAGGCCTTCCTCATCCAGATCATCCCGACCACCTCTCCGCAGGACGAGGTCACGGAGGCGACCGTCGCGCGACTCCGCTCCGAGGTGGTGCCGTCGGCGATCGAGGGTTCGACGGTGACGGTGAACTTGACCGGCGCGGTGCCGGCGAATATCGACTTCACCGATTATCTCGGTGGTCGTCTCCTCGTGTTCTTCGGGGCGGTGCTCGGTGTGTCGTTCCTGTTGTTGACGATGGTTTTCCGTTCGGTGCTGGTCCCGCTCAAGGCCGTGCTCATGAACGTGCTCTCGATCGCCTCGGCCTACGGCATCGTGGTGGCCATCTTCCAGTGGGGCTGGCTGTCGGGTGTGTTCGGGGTCGAGCCGGCGCCGATCGAACCGTTCGTCCCGATGATGCTTTTCGCGATCGTGTTCGGTCTGTCGATGGACTACGAGGTGTTCCTGCTGTCGCGGGTGAAGGAGGAGTACGACCGCACCGGCGACGCCGCCAACTCGGTGGCCGATGGTCTGGCGGCGACCGCACGCGTGATCTCGGCGGCGGCGGCGATCATGGTGGTCGTGTTCGGCGCCTTCCTCCTTGAGGACGACCGGATCGTGAAGCTGTTCGGTGTCGGTCTGGCGGTCGCTGTCCTGCTCGATGCCACCTTGGTGCGCATGCTGTTAGTGCCTGCGACCATGGAGTTGCTGGGCGCTCGTAACTGGTGGATCCCGAAGTGGCTCGACCGGGTGCTGCCGAGGCTCAACGTCGAGGGCCCGGCCTATGCCGAGCCGTCGCTCGAGGAGACGACCGTCGATTCGGGTGAAGAGCCAAGCGGCGAGCCGAGCGATGAGCTCGAACCAGTCGGCGTCTGAACCCGTTCAGCTCACTCGACGACCAGGCCGCCGAATCGGCGGAGGTCCTCGGCTGATTGACGTACCTGCCAGTCGCGGTCGCTGAGCGCGCGGTCGATGGCCGCCTCCACCTCGGGCCCCTCGAAGGGGGCGAGGGCGAGGACGGCGCGACGCCGGACGGCGGGCTTGTCGTCGCAGGCGGAGAGGATCGCTGGCAGTCCGCGGGGGTCGCCGATCGCGCCGAGAGCGGCGGCAGCTGACTCGCGGACCAGTGCGTCGGCGTGGTCGGTGGCGAGCGCGATGAGTCGCTCGAGGGTGACGTCGTCGACGCGTTCCCGTTCGCCCATCGCCCAAGCGGCCACTTCGACCACGGTCGGGTCAGCGTCGTGCAGGAGCGGTGTCGGGTTGACATCGGCGTGCGCGGCGAGCAGTTCAGCGACTCGGCGACGGACCCTGATCGATGGGTCGTTGGTCATCCGGCTGATCTGGCTGTCGTCGAGGGCTCCGAGGCGTTCCATCGCGCCGAGGGCGAGTTCCCGGATCGCGTCGTCGGTGTCGTCGAGGGCGGCTTCGGCGGTGGTGCGGTCACCGAGGTGCCCGGCGAGGGTGACCTCGCGGCGACGGGTGGCGCGATCGGTGTCGGTCATCGGCTGAGCAGGTCGGTCAGGGTGATCACGCCGTAGACGGCGGCGAAGGCGATGAGCACGGCGATGAGCGTCCCGGTCAGCAGGCTGAGTCCGGTGGCGGCGGCGAGCGCCCAGATCCGACGGATCGGGCCGGGCCGTCGGTAGAGGGTGGTGGGTTCTTGGGTGACGGGCACGCCGATGTACCCACCGAAGGGCCCGCGTGGTCGTCGCACTGATGCTCTGGCAGGCTTGCGCCAACCGGCGAGCAGCAGACCGAGCACCGCGAGCGCGACGATTCCCGCCGCGCGGACGGTGAGCTCGTCGACGGAGATGGCGATGGATGACGACACCGTGACGACGAGCGTAACCGTGGGCCGTGCGCCGCTGTGGTCGGTGCCGCTCGCTGTCGTGTCGGTTCTCGTTCCGTTGCTCATCGTGGTCGCCGCCCTCGTGCCGTCGTCGTGGGTGGCGTCGAAACTCAACACTCGTCTCGATGAGATGCAGCCCGCCCCTTACGCGCGGGTGCCGGCATCGGCTCAGCCGGTGGCCGAGCGTCTGTCGATCACTGCTCCGTTCGGCCAACTGCCCGAGCAGTACCCGACGGACGGATCGTTCAACTTCGTCACGATCACCGAGCCCCGCCAGTCAGCGCTCTCGTGGTGGGTGGGTCGCGATGAGGTGGCCTTTCAGCCGCTGACTGAGGAGGACCGGTTCGGTTTCCAGACCCCGGATCAACGCCGGGTGTTCTCGCTCGAGTCGATGCGCACCTCGGGGCAGGTCGCTCAGTATGTGGCGCTGACTCGGCTCGGTTTTGACGCGCAGCTCTTGCCCGGTGATGTGCTCATCCAGGAGATGGTGTGTCTCGAACGGGCCGCGGACGGCGAGTGCCTGTCGACGGCGCCGTCCGATGAGATCCTCGATCCGGGTGATCGTCTGCTGGTGGCCGATGGGGTTCGGTTGGAGAGCGTCGACGATCTGCTCGCGGTGCTCGCTGATCGGTCGCCCGGTGATCTGTTGTCGGTGCGGGTGGAGCGTCGTGGTTCCGATCCCTTCGAGGCCGAGGTGGAATTGATCTCGGTGCCCGATGAGCCCGACCGCACGATTGTCGGGTTCATCCCGTTCGACACGCGGCGCATCGAGTTGCCCTTCACGGTCGACATCGACACCGGTTCGATCGGTGGGCCGTCGGCGGGGCTGGCGTTCACGTTGACGTTGATCGATGAGTTGTCACCGGGGGAGTTGACCGGCTCGCAGCGGGTGGCGGTGACCGGGACGATCAATCTTGATGGCTCGGTCGGCGCGATCGGGGGGCTGCGTCAAAAGGCCTCGGCGGTCGACCAGACGGGCATCGAGGTGTTCTTGGTGCCTGCGGCGCAGCGGGAGGATGACATCGAGGCGGCTCGGCAGGCGGCTCCCGAACTCCAGATCGTTCCGGTGGCGACGCTTGACGAGGCGATCGAGGTGCTGGTCGCCCTCGGTGGTGACCGGATCGATCCGTGATCGGCGCAGGCGCGCGTATTGACGCGAACGGCCTTCGTGCGCAACCTACGCTCGGATCATGGCCACCAGTCCGCGTCTCGATCCCTCGGATCCGGCGGCGGTCGCGTCCGCCGGGTTTCCCACCGCTCGCAAGGGATTCGACCCCGACGAGGTTCGCACGTTCCTGACCGCGGTCGGGGCGGAACTGGAGCGGTTGCGAACCCGTCTGTCCCGCAGTGAGAGCGAGTTGGCCGCTGCCCGAAGCTCGGGCGGTGATCTCAGCCAACTCGACGATGAGACGGTCGCGCGGATGCTCGGTGATGAGACGGCCAGCGTGTTGCGCGCCGCTCGGGAGGCGGCAACGCAGATCCGCGCCCGGGCCGAGCAGGTGGCCTCCGAGCTGGTCGATGAGGCGACGGCGGACGCCGCTCGGCTCCGGGAGGCCGCGGAGGAGGACGCGTCACGTCGCCGGAGCGAAGCAGCGGCCGCGGCGTCTCAGGAGATTGAGACGGCTAAGCGCGAGGGTCGTGAGCTGCTCGATCAGGCGCGGGCCCATCAGGAGCAACTCGAGGCGGCGATCAAGCGTCGCAAGGCTGACGCTCGGCAGTGGTTCCGGGAGGCCGAGGTGGAACAGCGTCGCCTCACCGAGGCCATCGAGCGGGCTCGGTCGACGATCGATACCGTCGCCGCGACGGTGCGTCCGACGGGTTTCGATGTTGATCTTGACGCGCCAGAGCCCGAGCCGGCCGCGCCATCGGGGTCGGGGGCGATTTACGACGCGGCGGCCGATGATCTCGACGATGACGGTGTGTCGATCCCTCCGATCGTGGACGCGACGGCGGCGATGGAGGCGGTCGGTGAGCAGGTCGCCGATGACGCGCCGAGCACCGACGGCGACGACGACGCTGAGGGCGCCAAGGTGGTGCCGTTGTTCGCGGGGGGTGCCACGGCGGCTGAGTCGCCCGGTGACTCCACGTCCGGCTCGTCGGTGGACGACATCTTCGCCCGACTGCGTGAAGGTTCCGAGACCGATGACGCCGCCGATGACGCGAGTGATGAGCCCGGCGATGGAGACGGTGGCGATGACTCGGGTGACGAATCCGACGCCGAATCGGCCGCCTTCGACGAGTTGGTGGTCGCGGCCTCCAAGAAGGTGAAGCGCGTGCTCGCCGATGAGCAGAACGCCGCCCTCGAGACGCTTCGCGGGAAGGCGAAGGTGAACGATGTTGGCGACCTGGTGACGACCGATGTCGAGCACGCCGCGACCTACACGGCGACCGTCACCGATGAGATCGATTCGGCAGCGGTTATGGGAGCGGCTTCGGTCGGCGGATCGAAGCCGGCAGCGAGAACGCTCAAGAGGATTCGCGCAGAGGCCATCGAATCGATCTCGGAGGGGATCGTCGCGGTGTTGCGCGACCGGCTCGGGGCGGCGGTCGGCGCGGCAGCCGGCGACAACGATGAGATCTCGGCCAAGGTGCGCGCGGTCTATCGCGAGGTGAAGACCAAAGTCATCGACGACCGCGTGGGCGATGCGCTGTGGCAGGCGCGGTCGGCGGCGGTGGTCGCAGCCGCGCCGAAGGGAACGAAATTGCGGTGGGTCGTCGCGCCCGGGTCGACGGCCTGCCCTGATTGCGAGGACAACTCGCTTGCCACTCCCGTGACGGCCGGTGAGCCATTCCCGACCGGTCATGTGAACGGCCCGGCCCATCCGGGCTGTCGCTGCCGCCTCGAGCCGGACGGCCGGTAGGGTCTCAGGGGACATGCGTCCCCCCTCAGACCTCCCGAGACCAACGCCGGGCGGCCGCTCGCGTGGTCGCATCGCTCTCATCGCGCTCGGCGCGATCTTCTTCCTGGTGGTGGTGTTCGGCCGCGGCGTCGCCGGCTTCTACCTCGACTACCTCTGGCATGACGGCCTCGGTCGCACCGACGTCTTTTGGGGACAAATGATTCCCAAGTTGACGTTGTTCGGAATGTTCTTCGCCTTCTTCGTGGCGCTCGCGCTCGTCAATCTGTGGCTCGCCGATCGGTTCGCGCCGAGCGTGTTCCCATCGAACGTGCATCCCTACGTCGAGCGGTTCCATGAGGTGTTCGGCCGTCGTCTTCGCCTCGTGCGCTACGGCACCGCGCTGTTCCTCGGGCTGATGCTCTCGTTGCCGGCCACCCAGCAGTGGCAGGACTGGTTGCTGTTTAGGAACTCGCGCGACTTCGGCGTCGACGACCCGCAGTTCGGTGCTGATGTCGGGTTCTACGTGTTCCAGTTGCCGTTCTTCTCGTTCGCTCTCGATTGGCTCTATGCGGCGACGATCGTGGTGCTGCTGCTCACGTTGTTGGCGCACCTGCTGAACGGCGGAGTGATGATCACCGGCAACGTCCCGTCGGTTCGGCGCGCCACGAAGGTGCACGCGGCGGCGTTGCTCGGGTTGCTCGCCCTGCTGAAGGCTGGCGATTACTGGCTGAGCCGGTTCGCTCTCACCAACGAGACGCGAGGGTTCGTTCAGGGTGCCACCTACACGGTCGTCAACGCGCAACTTCCGGCGCTCATGTTGCTCACGCTGATCGCGGTGCTCACGGGGTTGCTCTACCTGTCGGCGATCCGCACCGATCGGTGGCGGCTGCCGCTGCTCGCCTCGGCGCTCTGGCTGGTGGTGGCGATCGTTGGTGGCGTGATCTACCCGTCGGTGGTTCAGTCGCTGGTGGTTCGCCCGAACCAGGAGGAGCGGGAGGCCCCGTATATCGAGCGCAACGTGGTGGCGACGCGGGCCGCGATGGGCCTCGACCTGGTCGAGACCCGCGAGATCGAGTTCTCCTCGCTCACCACCGCCGAGGTGGAGGGCGATCTCGAACCGGTCGAGAACGTCCGTCTGCTCACCCCGGGTCTGTTGCTATCGCGGTTCGCGATTGACCGCGGTGAGGTGGCCGGGCTGCAGATCGATGACCTCGACATCGACCGCTACGTGGTGGACGGCGAGCGCGAGCAGGTGTTGGTCGCGGCGCGCGAGCTCGATCTCGCCGGCATCCCGAACAAGTCGTGGCAGGGTCAGCATCTCGTGTCGACACGCGGCTGCGGACTGGTGATGGCGCCGGTGAGTCGGGTGACGACCTCGTTGCGTCCCGACTACCGCACCCTTGAGGTGGATCGTCCCGAGCTCTATTTCTCGCCGGCGCTCACGGGCTACGCGGTGGCGAACACCGATGTGGCGGAGAGCCCCTGCGGTGACGGTGAGGCATATTCGGGTCGGGCGGGGATCGAGATGCGTAGCGCTGTTCGGCGCGCGATCACCGCGCTGGCCTTCCTTGACTACAACATCTTGGGCTCGGGGGCGATCAACTCGGATTCGCAGTTGCTGCTGGTGCGCGATGTGCAGGAGCGCGTCGAGAAGCTCGCTCCGTTCCTCGACTACGACGGCGATCCGTATCCGGTGGTGGTCGCCGGCCGAGTGGTGTGGGTGATCGACGCCTACACGGCAACCTCGAACTACCCCTACGCGCAGAGCATCGGCAACGTGCAGCTCAGCCGCAGCACCGGTCTCAACCGCAGCGCGAATTACGTCCGCAACTCGGTGAAGGCCGTGGTCGACGCCTACACCGGTGAGGCCACCTTCTACGCGGTCGACGAGGCCGACCCGATCCTCGATGCCTGGTCAGGCGCGTTCCCTGATCTGTTTACCCCGCTCGATCAGATGCCGGCCGAGTTGCGTGAGCATCTCCGCTATCCAGAGGATCTGTTCCGGGTGCAGACCGATCTCTACTCGAAGTATCAGATCGCGCCGGAAGACTTCTTCCAGCGAACCGGCGCCTGGTCGGTGGCTCAGGCCCCGTCGATCCAGCCGCGCGGCACGGTGGTGTCGTCGGTGTCGGGTGGCCTCGATACGGGTGACGAGTTCGCGCTCGAGACCAACACGGAGCGGTTCGTGCCGTATTACACGCTCTTCCGCGACCGTGACAGCGGTGAGCAGCAGTTCGTGATCCTGCGTCCGTTCGTGCCGTTCTCCACCGATGACCGACGCACGGAGTTGCAGGCGTACATGACCGCGTCGAGCGATCCTGATTCCTACGGGCGTCTCATTTCCTATGTGGTCGACCAGGAGTCGTTGCCGTCGGGTCCGTTACGCGTGGCCACCCAGGCCGAGTCCGAGCAGTTGATCTCGCGTGAGATTTCCTTCCAAGACAACGAGGAGAGCGGCACCGACGTGCTCTTCGGCGACATGCAGATCCTGCCGGTTGCTGACGGGCTGATCTATGTGCGCCCGTTCTACGTTTCGATCGACGGGGTCACCGAGTACCGATTCGTGATCGTGTCCCATGACAACCGGGCGACGTTCGCCTCGAGTCTCCGCGAGGCCCTCGCCGATCTGTTCCCCGGTTTCGACGCTGACCTCCCTGAGCGCGTCATCGCCGAGGAGGATCTCGTGGATGGCGAACCGGTCGAACCGATCTCCGCTGATGACGCTGATGCCGACTCGGGTGCCACCGGCGCAGAGCAGCCGGCTGAGGGCGGCCTCGAGGTGCCGGCCACGCCGGACGAGCGGGCGACGACGGCAGAGTTGCTGCTGCAGGCCGAGGAGTTGTTTGCTCTGGCCGACGAGCAGTTGCGCGACGGCGACCTCGGCGCGTATCAGGCGACGATCGAGCGGGCAGAGGACTTCATCCGCGCGGCGCTCGCCACACTCGACTGATCAGGCGTTAGCTCCGGCGGAGCTGCTCGACGAGGTTGGCGAGGTCCTGTCGGAAGGCGATCTGGTAGCGGGCCTGCTCGTTGGCGAGGCGGGTTTGACCGTCGCGGAGTTCGGTGAAGATCTCGGCAACCGCGTCGCTGTCGACGCCTGATGAATCGTCGCGGTTGACCTCGCTACCGAGTTCGTCGATCTGTCGGGCGAGTTCGGTGCTCACGGTGGTGAGGCGGACATCGATCGCCTCCGCCCGGTCGGCGATCTCTTGGAGTTTGTCGGCGAGGGCGGAACGTTCGGCGTCGAGGCGTCCGACTCGCTGCTCCAGGGTTTTCATGGTGGAGGTGATCCACTCGAGATCTTTCGTGGTTCGCTTGCGGAATCCCGCCATCTTCTCGAGGTCCTTCGCGCTTCGCTTCGTGAACTTGGCCATAGGGGTCTCCTGCAACCGTACCGGTCCGGGGGTCGTAGCCTGTCGACATGCCACAGGCACAGGTGAACGACGTCACGATCGAGTTCGAGGAGCACGGGAGCGGTGATCCGCTGCTGCTGGTGATGGGTCTCGGTGGTCAGCTCGTCGACTGGCCGCCGGAGCTCATCGATCACCTGGTCGCAGCCGGGTTTAGAGTCATCGCCTTCGACAACCGCGACATCGGTCTGTCCTCGGAGATGCCTGGGGAGGGAATGGCTCGATCCGCGGTGATCAAGGCCATGCTCGGACGCCCGGTGAAGGCGCCGTATTCGATCGGCGATATGGCCGGTGACGCGGTTGGTCTGCTCGACCATTTGGGTATCGACCGGGCCCATGTGGTCGGCATGTCGATGGGAGGGATGATCTCTCAGGAGATCGCGATCGGTTGGCCCGACCGCGTGCTGTCGCTGACCTCGATCATGTCGCACACCGGTGACCGTCGCCATGGCCTCGCCAAGCCGTCACTCTCGTGGAAGTTGTCCCGGCTGGGTGATCCTGACCCCGCGAACCCCCAGTCGATGATCGACAACACACTGCAGATCTGGCGGTGGATCTCCGGGCCGACCTATGACGAGGCCGAGGCCCGTCAATGGATCGAGGCGGGTGTCGCACGCTCGATACGTGTGCAGGGCACAGCCCGTCAGACGGCGGCGATCTTCGCGAGCCGCGACCGCACGCCGCTCTTGGCGGCGGTGAAGCGTCCGACGCTTGTGATCCATGGCATGGTCGATCCGTTGGTGACGCCGAGCGGTGGTCGCACCACCGCGAAGGCGGTGCCGGGAGCCCGGCTCATCGAGTTCCCTGACATGGGCCACGATTTGCCACTCAACCGCATTCCGGAGATGGTTGAGGAGATCCGACGCAACGCCGACCGGGCCGGCGCTGCCGTTCAGTGACTGTCGCCTGAGACGACGACCGCCGCCAGCCAGGTCGACAGCGGCACAGAGGCGACGAGGCCGATCGAGCCGACGAGGGCTCGCACGATCTCGGTGGCAACCACCTCGCGGGTGAGCACTCCGGTGATGCCTTGGCCGGCTTCGGTGAACAGCAGCAGGAGCGGCAGGGCGGCGCCGGCGTAGGCGAGGAAGAGGGTGTTCACAGTCGATGAGATGTGATCTCGCCCGATGCGAAGGGCAGGGCGCATCAACTCAACCGTGGTCATCTCGGGACGGGCGCGCTTCAGTTCCCACACAGCGGACACCTGGGTCACGGTGACGTCGTCGAGCACACCGAGAGCCCCGATGACGATGCCGGCCAGCAGGATGCCGCGCGGGTCGATCGAGTTGTCGAGCCCGCCGAGCAGCACGCTCGAGTCGTCGGTGAGGCCGGTGAGCGAGGTCAGGCCGACGAAGATGCGGGCGAGCACCGCGGTGATGACGAGGCTGCCGAAGGTGGAGAGCAGGGCGACGGCGGTGGCGATCTCGAAGCCGTGGGCGAGGAACAGGGCGGCGAAGGCGATCAACGAGGCGGTGACGAGGGCGACGGTGACCGCGTTGGTGCCGTCGAGGATGGCGGGCAGGGTGAAGCCGGTGATCACGATCAGGCTGAAGCCGAGGCCGGCGATAGCTCCGATGCCGCGCCATCGTCCGAGGGCGAGAACGGCGCCGACGAACAACGCGACGAGGATCAGCATCGGCCAGCCGCGCCGGTAGTCCTGGAAGGAGAACTGCACCTCGCCGTCGGCGGCTTCGTAGGCGACGACGATCACCCCGTCACCGACGTCAAGGGGGCTGGTCGCGCCCTGTTCGATGGTTCCGAACTCACCGGCGTAGGGGCCGTCGTCCATCTCGAATCCGATGAGTCGGCAGTCCTGCCCGGCGTCGTAGTAGCAGGGCACGAGTTGATCGGACACGACGGTCGCGGAGATCGGGTCGGCGTCGAGGAGCAGTGGATCTTCGAAGTTGCCATCACCCGACGGCCAGATCAGCGTGAGGGCGACGAGGGTGAGCACGCCGACGACGGCGACGGCTGGCCACAGCGCGATCGACGCGAGGCGATGGAGCGCGGGGGGTTCCGCGTGGTCGTGCCCGTGGCCGTGGCCCATGGGGTCACGATGTCACAGGCTCCTGACGGCCGAGGGGATATCCACCTCGGGGTACGGTGCCCCATGGCCGCTGCGCTGGCGACGACGGTCGAGGAGTTGGATGCCGACTACCTGAACGGCGTGCTCGCGGTCGATGGCGCCCAGGTGACCGAGGTCGCCGCGACGAGGATCGGCACCGGTCAGGTGGCGCTCAGCCTGTTGCTCAATCTCACTTGGGACCGGAACGACACGGCGCTCCCGGCCCGGTTGGTCGCCAAGATCCCGGCAGCCGAGGCCGAGAGTCGGGCCGCGGCCGCGATGCATCGCACCTATGAACTCGAGACCGGTTTTTACGCCGATCTCACCGGGATGGTGTCGGTACCGCATCCGCGGGCCCGACAT